>JAGWVM010000003.1 GCA_018970895.1 Lysobacteraceae bacterium
CCGTCGTCCGAGCGCAGCTTCGGCGGCATCGCCTTCAGGCTGGCGTGGTGGAACAGGTTGAGGAAGAACGTGGCGAGGATGTCGTCGCGGTGGTGGCCCAGCGCGATCTTGGTGATGCCGTTCTCCGCCGCCCACGCGTACAGCGCGCCGCGGCGCAGGCGCGAGCACAGGCTGCACATGGTCTTGCCGGCCGGGATCACCCGGGTGACCGTGCTGTAGGTGTCCTGCTCGATGATGTGGAACGGCACGCCGCGTGCGGTGAGGTAGTCCGGCAGCACCTGCGCGGGAAAGTCCGGCTGCTTCTGGTCCAGGTTCACCGCGATCAGCTCGAAGCGCACCGGCGCCTTGGCCTTGAGCGACAGCAGGATGTCCAGCAGGGTGTAGGAGTCCTTGCCGCCGGACAGGCAGACCATCACCTTGTCGCCGTCCTCGATCATGTTGAAGTCGGCGATCGCCTGGCCGACCTGGTGGCGCAGGCGCTTGGCCAGCTTGCCGGCCTCGTAGGCCTGCTTGCGGGAGGTTTCGGACGGGACGGACATGCGGGCGTGGACCGGAGGGAAAGCGCGACATTGTAGCCCGCTGACCGGCAGCGGGCCGGGGGCGTACACTGCAGGCCTGCCTACCCGTGCGCGTGCCATGACGGAACCGGATCAACCCTCGATCGCCCAGACCCTGTTCGAGCTGCGCCGCGAGCACCGCGAGCTTGACGCGCTGGTGGCGCACCTGCAGACCACCGGCTTCCGCGACGAGCTTCAGATCACCCGCATGAAGAAGCGCAAGCTCCTGCTCAAGGACGCCATCGCGCGGCTGGAGAGCAAGCTGATTCCCGACCTGGACGCCTGAGTCCGCATGGCATCGCTCGCGCCGGTCCACCTGGAGGACGAGCACGTCCTGCTCGAGCCACTGCACGCCGACCATGCACCCGCGCTGGAGGCCGCCGCGGCCGACGGGGAGCTGTGGAAGCTGTGGTTCACCAGCGCACCGCCGCCGGGCACCTCGGCCGACTACGTTGCCGCAGCGCTGGCCGGCCAGGCGACGGGGCGGATGCTGCCGTTTGCCGTCCGCGAGAAACGCTACGGCGAGATCGTCGGCACCACCCGCTACTACGACTTCGACCCGGCCCTGCCGCGCGTGGCGATCGGCTACACCTGGTATGCGAAGCGCTGGCAGAAGAGCCACCTCAACACCGCCTGCAAGCGCCTGTTGCTGGGCCACGCCTTCGAGACGCTGGGCTGCGTGGCGGTGGAGTTCCACACCGATCACCGCAACCTCGACTCGCAGCGCGCGATCGAGCGCCTGGGCGCCCACCGCGACGGCGTGCTGCGCGCCCACAAGCGCCGTCCGGACGGCAGCCTGCGCGACACCGTGTGCTATTCGGTGCTGGCCGGCGAATGGCCGGACGTGCAGCGCTGGCTCGCCATGCGGCTGAGCCGCCTCGCCACGGCGGACTGACCGGCGTTACAGCAGCCGGTTGACCAGCCGGTCCAGCCGCACCCGGCGCAGCCGGCGCAGCAGCTTGCGCACCGGCGCGGGGTAATGTCGTGAGGTCTCGAGCGCGTGGTAGTCCTGCACGCGCTGCGCATGCCGCAGCAGCGCCGACCATTCCCTCGCATGCTGTTCGCGCAGCAGGCCATGCGGGTCGCGCAGCACCAGCGCGTTCTCAAGGTCCAGCGCCCAGGCGCGCGGGTTGAGGTTGTTGCCGGTCAGCACCGCCACGTCGTCGTCGATGAACAGCCCCTTGAGGTGGTAGCTGTTGTCGGCGTGCCGCCACAGGTGCAATGCCAACTGGCCGCTGGCCAGCTGACGCTGGTGGCGACGGGCGAAGCGACGCAGGTTGGCCTCGTAGAGGTAGGGCAGCAGGCCGATGGTGCGGAACGGCTGCTCCGGCGGGATGTAGAAGTCGTTGGCGACCTTGTCGCCGACCATGATCTCCACCGTGCAGCCGCGTCGCAGCAGCTGGCCGACCGCAGCGCGCACCGGCCGCGGCAGGTTGAAGTACGGCGTCAGCAGCACCACCCGCTCACGCGCGCCAGCGAGCAGCGCCAGCAGGGTGTCGTTGAGTGCGTTATCGACACGACCGAAGCCGGCCAGTGGCGTCACCGCCACCGCGCCCTCGCCCGCCGGCTCGTCCGGCACGTCGTAGCGCGCCGCGGCGAGCTGCTGGCGCAGGCTGCGGATCGCCGGCAGCAGGCTGGCGGTGGTCGGCACCTCCGGCGCGTTCAGGCGCGGCACGGCGGGCTGGCCGAGGAAGTGCCGCAGCACGAAGCCGACCATCGCGTCGGCCAGCGGCGCATGGTGCAGCAGGTGGTAGCGGTCCAGCCGGTAGCGACCGTGGCGGCACAGGTAGACGTTGTTGAGGCTGGCGCCGGTGTACAGCACGGTGTCGTCGATCACGATGCCCTTCAGGTGCAGCACGCCGAACAGCTCGCGGTTTTGCACCGGCACGCCGTAGATCGCCACGCCGTCGCCGCGCTCGCGCGCCCAGGCGCGGTACATGCCGGCGTTGCCCTCGCTGCGCGCCTTGCCGATCAGGCCGCGCCGGGCGCGGTGCCAGTCGACGAACACGCTGATGTCCAGCGCCGGCCGGCGCGCCTTGGCCGCATACAGCGCCTGAAGCACCTCGCGACCGCCGTCGTCGTCCTCCAGGTACAACGCCACGATCACGATGCGCCGCTCGGCGGCGGCGATCGCCGCCAGCAACCGCTCGCGGCAGGCCGTCGGGCTATCCAGCGTCTCGATCGCCCCCGCCGGCACCGCGAACGCCGGCATGCCGTCCAGCCGCGCATGCCGGCGTGCGGCGCGGCCGAACGGCAGCAGCCGCCGCGCCACGCGGCCGGGAAGTCGGGTCAGTCGTTTCATCGCGGACAAGGATCGCGCCCCGGGCGTCGTCGCAAAGTGGCGAGCATGCCGGGAACGTCGCCGCGGGAAAAGCCGGCAACGTTCAGTCGTCGGCCGCCTGCATCTGCGCGATCCGCGCCAGCCGCCGGCGCTGGCGGCGGATGTACCAGAGACAGAAGGCCACGCCGCCGAGCGCGATTGGCGCATTGGCGACGATCTGCACCAGCAGCAGCCGGCGCAGGGCGGCATCGTGCATCCAGGCCGAGGGTTGCAGGGACGGCCAGGCCAGCGCGATCGAACCGCCCACCACGACACCCACTGCCCACAGCTGCAACTGGGCGAGACGGAGGCCCGCCCGGGCACGCTTCGCCTGCAGGCGCAGCAGATCGGCGACACGTTCTCCCGCAGCGCGCCAGGTCCCCTTGCGCAGCCACAGCGAGACGATCCACAGCACGGTCACCAAGACCATGGCGCCGAGGGCGAAGAGCTTCCAGCGGGTATCGACATGACGGCTCGCAAGCAGCCAGGCGCACTCACCTACCGCGATCATCGATACGACGGTCTCGAACGCCACCATTGCCAGCATCCGGCGACGCTTGTTGAGCGTCCTCCGCCGCAGGCGCTCGACATCCACCACCGGCTGTTGCTGCCATTGTGTCGACCAATCCTGCCAGTCGTCATGCGTGTTCATGCGGTACCCCCAGTTGCTCGTGCAGTGCCTGGCGGGCGCGATTCAGGCGCACGCCCACCGCATTGGCGTTGGTGCCCAGCGCATCGGCGATCTCGGCGTGGCTGAAGCCTTCCAGCGCCAGCGTCACCGCCTGCCGCAGCGCCAGCGGCAGCGCACGCACGGCGGTCTGCAGGCGCAGGCCCTGCTGTGCGGATTGGGTGTGCTGGTCCGGGGCGATGCCGTGATCGGGCAGATCCTCCGGCAACTCGGACGGACGGGGCCGGCGGCGCTCGCCCAGCACATGAGTGGCGCCGCGGTTGTGCGCGACCCGCGCCACGAAGGTGCGCAGGCCGGCCTCGCCACGCCAGCCCGGCAGGGCCCGCCACAGGGCCAGCGCGATCTCCTGCAGCAGGTCGTCGCGCAGCGCCGGATCGGCCTCGTAGCTGGCGGCGATGCGCGAGATCAGACCGGCATGGTCCTGCAGCACCTCGGTGAAGCGGTCGCGCGCTCCCATGCCGGGTCAGTGCGCCTGCGGCGTTGGTGCGAGATCACGCCACGCGGCGAAACCGAGCAGCGTGCCGAGCGGCAACAGCAGCAACAGCAGCGGCATCAGCCACGGACGGGACAGCGCCGCGGCAAACAGCGCCAGCTGCGGCAGCAAGGCGAGCGCGAACGCCAGCCCGTGGCGCGTAACCAGGCGCAGGCTTGCGACGAGCGCGGCCGGCGCGCGATTGCCATTGAACAGAAACAACGGCGCCGCCAGCGTCAGCAAGGTCGCGGGAACCAGTCCCGGCAGCATCAGAACGTATTCCAGCTCGCGCGTCAGCAGCTGCGGGTGGCTCCTCATGTGCCCGAGCACCACGCCATCCCACACGACCGGCCCGTACACCGCCGCCGCACAGGCCACCTGCAGGCCGAATACGCTCAGCCCGACCGTGGCCGCCAGGCCCCACAAAGCCAGCCAGCGCGGATGGCGCCAGCCGGCCCACAGGCAGGCAAAGCGCAGCGGCTGGCCGCGATCGAGCTGATCGAGCCCGATCCAGAGCCCGACGCCAAGCATCGGCACGAGGGCCTTGGAAAGCACCGTGCCGGCCAGCGGCAGAAGCTGCACGATGGCTTCGGCCACCAGCAAGGCCAAGCCCAGCCCGATCAACCGGAACGGCGCACGCCGCCACAGGCGAAAGCCCTCGCGATACCAGCCGGTGGCGCGGGCCAGCGAGGAAGGAGGAGGCAGGGAAACCGAGGATGCTGCGGTCGACATGGTCATTCCTTGAACAGGGCGGATATCCGGTAGTCCGCCGCGACCGCGAAAACCTTACATGCCCGGAATGAATCAGCGCGCGTCGGCCAGCGCGGCTCCGGCAGCACCAGCTCGCTGACCAGCGCCGACACGCCGATGCCGAGCAGCACCTCGCTCACCCGCATCACCGCCGAATCGAACACGCCGTACGGCTTGGCGATCGCCGGCAGCGCCACGATCGCTGCGCTGTAGCCGGCCGGCACGAAGCCGTAGGCCATCAGGTTGTTTCGGGATGGTTGATGCCGAACGGCTTGAGCAGCGCGTCGGCGTCGTCGTGCAGGCGCTTGTGGATGTGCTTGACCAGCGGCACCACCACGGCCGGCTCGCGCGGAAAGGGCGGGTACTGCCGGCAGGTGACGGCCAGCCGTTGTTCGGTCGGGGCGAAACCGCTCATCGACGGGGTCCGGTGGAGCCGATCCCGCACTTATTTCATAACTGCACTATCCATTCATGAATATCTCCCGCGCCACGCCCCGAGTCGCGCTCAGAGGCCGTAGCGCTTGAGCTTGTACCAGAGCGCACGCTCGCTGATTTCCAGCAGCCGCGCCGCAGCCGCCTTGTTGTTGCCGGAGCGCTCGAGCGCGGCGCCGATCAGCCGTGTCTCCAGCGCCTCGACGTGCGCCCTGAGCGAGAGGTCGGCCGGGATGGCCGTCGCCGGACCGGGCGCCGCAGGCGCGGCAGGACGGGGACCCGCGATCTCGCCGGGCAGGTGCTGCGGGGTGATCTCCACGCCCCGGCACAGCACCACCGCGCGCTCGATCAGGTTTTCCAGCTCGCGCACGTTGCCCGGCCAGGCATAGCGTTCGAGCTGCGCCAGCACGGCCTCGCCCAGCCGCGGCGGCGTGCGGCCGAGCTCGCGCGCGTACTTGTGCAGGAAGTGCGCCGCCAGCAGGGGAATGTCGCCGTGGCGTTCGCGCAGCAGCGGCACGTCGACGCGCACCACGTTGAGCCGGAAATACAGGTCACGGCGCAGCAGCCCCTCGTCCACCGCCGTCTGCGGGTCACGGTTGGTGGCGGCGACCACGCGCAGGTCGACCGGAATCGGCACATTGCTGCCCAGCCGCTCGATCACCCCCTCCTGCAGCACGCGCAGCAGCTTGGCCTGCAGCGCCGGCGGCATCTCGGTGATCTCGTCGAGGAAGATGGTGCCGCCGGAGGACAGTTCGCACTTGCCGACGCGATCGCGCAGCGCTCCGGTGAAGGCGCCTTTCGCGTGGCCGAACAGCTCGCTCTCCAGCAGCTCGGCGGGGATCGCCGCACAGTTGATCGGCACGAACAGGCCGCTGCGTCCGGACGCCTGGTGCAGCGCCCGCGCGACCAGCTCCTTGCCGGTACCGGTTTCGCCGACCACGAACACGTTGCTGCGTGCGGGCGCGACCTGGTCGATCAGCTCGTAAAGCTGGCACATCGGCGCGCTGGTGCCGACGAACTCACCCCGGCCGCGCGCCAGTTCGTCACGCAGGAACCGGTTCTCCAGCTGCACGGCGCGCATCGCCAGCACGCGCGAGACCGCCAGCTCGATCGTCTCGATCTCGAACGGCCGCAGGATGTAGTCGACGGCGCCGAGCTTCATCGCCGCCACCGCGGTCTCGATCGTGCCGTAGGCGGTCAGCACGATCACCGGCACGTCCTCGCCCCGTTCGCGCAGGGCCTCCAGCAGCGCGATGCCGTCCATGTTCGGCATGCGCAGGTCGCTCAGCACCAGGTCGAACGCGCCCTGCTCGATCGCCGCCAGCGCCTCGCGGCCGTCGGCCGCCTGCTGCACCTCGTGGCCGAGGTTCTTCAGTGACAACTCGAGGATGCGCCGCATCTTCGGCTCGTTGTCGACTACCAGGATCCGCTTTGCGCTCATGAGCACCTGTCTACGGGGAAGGGAATCGGATGTTGAACGCCGCGCCGCCCCAGGCGCTCTCGCCGACCGAGATCTCGCCGCCGTGCACGTGCACGATCTGCTGCACGATGGTCAGGCCCAGGCCGATGCCGCCCTCGCGCCGGCTGAAGAACGGATCGAAGATGCGCTCGCGCAGCTCCGCCGGCACGCCCGGCCCGTCGTCCACCACGCTGACCCACACCGAGTCCTCGTCGCGATGCGTGCTGACCGCCACTGTGCCGCCGGCGGAGACGAAGGACAAGGCGTTGAGCACGAGGTTCAACAGCACCTGCATGATCTGCTCGCGGTCGCAGTCGAGCACGATCGGCGGTTCCGGCAGATCCGTGCGCAGGCTCACGCCGGCGCTCCCGGCGCGCGAGGCGAGCAGGCCGATCACGCCCTCGATGATCGCGTGCAGGTCGTGCGGGCGAAACTCCGGTGGCGACGGCCGCGCGCACTCCAGCAGCATCGTCACCAGCCGGTTGAGCCGCTCGGTCTCGCTGAGGATGAAGCCGACCAGCTCGTGCTCGCGCGCGCCCAGCCCGGCCTCGCGCTGCAGCAGCTGCGCCGAGCTGCGCAGGATGCCCATCGGGGTGCGCACCTCGTGCGCCATGATCGCCGCCATCTCGCCGACCACCGCCAGCTTGCCGGCCCGCACGATCTGCTCGCGCGAGCGTTCCAGCGCCTCGATCATCTCGACGTAGGCACGATGCAGCTCCACCACTTCGGTGATCGTGGTCGCCGGCATCGGCGGGGGCTGCGATTCGCCCTGGCGGAAGCCGCGCGCGAACCCGGTCAGTGCGACCACCGGACGCGCGATGCGGTCGGCCAGCCGGGTGGAGATCCACACGCCGGCCAGCACGGTGAGCGAGAGTACGCCGAGCAGGGTCCAGAACAGCCGCCACACCGGGCGGAACGACACCGCGGTCGGCTCGACCATCACCAGGTGCCAGCCCAGCCCGGCGAACTGCTGATAGCCCCCGGACGTGGCCGCACCCACCAGCAGGTTGCCCAGCCCCAGCGCGCGCCCGTCGTGCTGGTAGGACACCGAGCGGCCGGCCGGCGGCAAGGTCCAGCCGTCCAGCCGCACCGGACCGGACGCGGCGTGGCGCAGCCCGCGGGAGCGGGCAATGACGTGGCCGTCGGCATCCAGCAGCAGCACCTCGCGCGTGGTCGCACCGGCCGCCTCGTCGAGCAGGGCCTGGATCGCGTGCCAGTCCAGCCAGACGTAGAGGTAGCCGATGTCGCCACGACCGAACGCGTTGGGGATGCGGGTGCGCAGCAGCGCGCGACGCGCCTGGCCGTCGGGATCCATCGCCACCTGCACCTCGCCGCCGGGGCCGCCGGGCACGGTCTGCCAGCCGGCCGCGGTCGGCGCGCTCCGGCCGATCAGCGCGGGGTCGCTCGACGCGATGATCCGGCCGTCCGCTCCGGTGCAAAGCAGGGCGCGATAGATCTCCGCCTGTCTCGCGCGCAAGTCCGAGAGGAAGTGCGACAGGCGCTTGTCGACGTCGTCGACACGGATGTCCTGCATCACCTCCACCGAGCGCCATACCCGCATGTTCTCCACCCGCGCGGAGAGGAAGGTGTCGATGCGCTCCATCACGGTGCTGGCGCCGAACTGCAGGTTGCCGGCAATCTCGTTCTGCAGCGCACCGCGGAACTCGTGGAAGGAGAGCGCGCCGACCACCGCAACGGTGCCGAACAGCATGCCCAGCAGCAGGCGCAACAACAGGCGGCGGGTGCTCACGACGGGCTCGGGCGGACGGCGGGAAGGGCGGCGCAGGGCATGGTGACGCGGATCGTGCGCCTGGCGTGGCGGTCGGTTCGAGTTTGGCCGATGGCGTACGCCAGCGGCAAGCATCACCCCGGCGGCTTTGCCGGCGACCTTGCCGATGCCCCAGAATCGCCGCGCCCCCGCACGGCTCCCGCCGGCGTGGGGCAGCGGAAAGGCGGCCCGGCGACCATCGGCCGGCGTTCCGCCGCCACGGCCTCCCGCGACATGCCACGCCAGGTATCCACGATGAACCCATCCGCCATGCCGCCGGCGCGCCGCGCCCCGACGATCGCCGCGTTGCTGGCGTGCTGCGCGCTGGCCGCACCGGGCGCAAGCCGGGCCGCGGGCGGCGACACCTGGAGCCACGCGCCCTATGCGCTTGGCCAGGGACTGTATTTCCCGGCGCAGGGCCTGCGCGTGGGCGGCTACGCCAATCTGCAGTACTACGACGTGGCGAACGACTCGCCCACGCTGAATTCGCACGACATCAGCCTGTTCGTCACCAAGGACCTGGGCACGCGCGCGCAACTGTTCACCGAGCTGGATGCCGGTGACGCGATCCAGCTCGGCGGCTCGCCGCCGAACCGCAGGCACAGCGAGCTGGACGTCGAGCGGTTGTACGTCGACTACCACGCCAGGGCATGGTTGAACCTGCGGCTGGGCAAGTTCCTCACCCCGGTCGGGCAGTGGAACCAGGTGCACGCCGATCCGCTGACCTGGACGGTATCGCGTCCGCTCGCCACCTCCGCCGCATTCGCGCGCCACGCGGCCGGGGCGATGGCCTTCGGCACGGTCACCGCGCGCGGCCACGATCTCGACTACTGGCTGTTCGCCGACGACAGCCGCGATCTCGACGTCGGTCCCGACCAGGATCGTGCGTACGTCGCCTCCGGTACCGACCTGCCCAACCGCAACAATTTCCGCCACGCCGTCGGCGGGCGGCTGCTCTGGCACGCCCGCGACGACCGCTTCACGCTGGGCATGTCGCTGCTCGGCTACCGGCTGGACATTCCGCGCCGGGACTACCGGCTGGTCGGCGTCGACTTCGGCTGGAACGGCCGCCATCTGAGCCTGGACGGCGAAGGCATCTACCGCGAAGGCGGCCGTCCGGGGGAGGCGGCCGAGACCGGCGGGTTCGTCGAGGCGGAGGTGCCGCTGATCCGGCGGCTCTATCTGGTCGGGCGACTGGAGCGCTACCGGACCTCGACGCCACCGCAGACGGTGACGCTGCGCAC
Source organism: Lysobacteraceae bacterium (assembly GCA_018970895.1). GTDB lineage: Bacteria > Pseudomonadota > Gammaproteobacteria > Xanthomonadales > Rhodanobacteraceae > Dyella_A. Next base: position 9,691 of record JAGWVM010000003.1, read on the forward strand.
GCTGGCACTCAACTTCCGGCCGACCCCGGGCCTGGTGCTCAAACTCGAGCACCGCGACGGCAACCGCAGCACGCAGCTGGCACCGGCCGGCTGGCTGGCTTCGTTCGCGGTGCTGTTCTGAGCGATGCGGATGCGTTCGCTCCCGCTGGCATGGATCACGGCGCTGGCCACGGTGGTGCCGGCAGCGGCCGGCCGCGCCGCCGACCTGCCGCCGGTGCGCCTGGTCGCCATTGCCGCGGCCGGCCAGCCGCCGAAGCTGGCGGCGGACCGCGACCAGCTGCGCAACGTCTTCCTGAAGAAGATCTTCATCGACGACCGCGGCCTGCGGCTGATCCCGGTCAACCTGCCGCCGGGCACGCCGCTGCGCGAACGGTTCGCCACGCGCCTGCTGGGCATGGGCGAAGCGCAACTGGCCGACTACTGGAACCGGCAATACTTCCAGGGCGTGAGCCCGCCGTACGTGCTCGCCTCGCAGCAGGCCGTGGTGCGCTTCGTGGCCGCCACGCCCGGCGCGATCGGCTACGTCGCCTCCTGCCACCTGGACGCGCAGGTGCGGGTGCTGCTGGTGATCGATCCGGCGATCGATGCCGCCGCGGCCGGCTGCACGCCCACGCCCGCCCGCTGAGTCGGCCAGCGATCCGACCATCCGTGCAGACAAATATTGCGCACTGCCGGCAGGGCGTTGCGGGGGCCGGTCCGACACGTCGCGGAAAAGGCTTTCCACATCAGTGCACTGCGCCCGTGGCACGGGACTGGCAATGGAGCACCCGTCCGTTCCCCACCGGCGAGTGCCCATGCCCCGACCCGAGCTTTCCGCGCCCCCCGAACCATGCATCCTGGAGGGCGTGCAGCCGCTCCTGCTGGAGCTGAAAGCGTCCGTCCACGCGCAGGTGCTCGCCGCCGACCATCCCGAACGCGCGGCGTGCGAGGCCTTCGTGCATGACGTGTTCGCCGCCCGCTACCGGGCCGACGTGCGCGCGTTCTATCCGGCCCTGCTGGAGTACCGCGACGGCGCGCGGCAGCGTGCCGTGGTCGGCATGCGGCAGGCCGGCGCCGGACCGCTGTTCGCCGAGCAGTACCTGGGCATGCCCGCCGAGCAGGCGATCGGCGATCGCTTCGGACAGGCGATCGCGCGCGAGGAGCTGGTCGAGGTGGGCAATCTGGCGCTGGAGAATCCGGGCGACGCCCGCTGGGCGATCGCCGCGACCATCCAGTTCCTGCACGAATCCGGCTATCGCTGGGTGGTCTTCACCGCCACCCGGGTGCTGGTGAACACGTTCCAGCGCCTCGGCATGCGGCCGATGCCGCTGGCGGCCGCGCTGCCGGACAGCCTCGGCGCACAGGCCCGCCAGTGGGGCGACTATTACCGCACCGCGCCGCTGGTCTGCGCGGGGCCGATCGCCGCGGGCTTCCGCAAGATCCACCGCAGCAGTGCCGTCCCGCAGCCGCACCTGGACGCGCTGCTCGCCACCATGACGCGCCTGGCCCGGCCGGGCCAGGGCGCCAGCGACGCCCAGCGGGAGGAAGGCTGATGCGCTCGATCCTTCGCCGCATCAGCGAACACGCGATCGCACGACCCCGGCAGACCGCGCTGCAGGACGAGCAGATCGCGCTCACTTACGACGAGCTCGTGCAGGAGGTCGCCCTGGCGGTCGAGGCGATCGGCGGCCGACGCGTGGCGCTCTGGATGGACAACAGCTGCGCATGGGCGGTGGTCGACCTCGCCCTGGCCCGCCAGGGCTGCGTCGCGGTACCGGTGCCGCCGTTCTTTTCCACCGGACAGGTCGAGCACCTGTTCGCCGATGCACGACCGGACGTGGTGGTGACCACCCTGCCCGATCAGGTCGGCGCGTTGCTCGGGCGCCGGCCGGCCCGGCGGCTGAGCATCGCCGGCCGCCTGCTGTCGGTCTTCGAGCTTCCGGTCGACGCCGCTCCGGCCGTGCCGCACGGAACCGCTAAGATCACCTATACCTCCGGCACGACCGGCCAGCCGAAGGGCGTGTGCCTGTCGGCGCGGGCCATCGGCCGCGTGGCACAGGCCCTGGGCGACGCGGTGCAGGGCCATCCCGGCGATCGCGCGCTGTCGCTGCTGCCGCTGTCGACGCTGCTGGAGAACATCGGCGGCCTGTACGTGGCGCTTGCCGCCGGCGGCACCGCGTGCGTGCCGTCGCTGGCCAGCTGCGGCTTCGAGGGCTCCAGCGCGGTGCAGGCCGAGCGCTTCGTCGCTGCGCTGAACGGCTATGCGCCGTCCGCGACGGTCCTCGTGCCGCAGCTGCTCAAGTTGCTGGTGGAGAGCGTCGCGGCAGGCGCACCCGTGCCGCACAGCCTGCGCATGCTGGCCGTCGGTGGCGCGCCGTGCGCGCCCCACCTGATCGAGCGGGCCTGGCAGCTCGGACTGCCGGTGCACGAGGGTTACGGCCTGTCCGAGTCGGCGTCGGTGGTCAGCCTCAACCCGGCGGGCGCGCACCGCGCCGGCAGCGTCGGGCGCGTGCTGCCGCACGTGCAGGTGACGATCGCCGGGGACGGCGAAATCCTGGTCGCGGGCAACCTGTTCGAGGGCTACCTGGGCAGCGGCGCACCGCCGCCCTCGCCCTGGCCGACCGGCGACCTGGGCCGCCTCGACGATGACGGCTACCTGTACCTCACCGGGCGCAAGAAGACCGCCTACGCGACGGCATTCGGCCGCAACGTGGCCCCCGAGTGGGTGGAAAGCGAGCTGATCGCCAGCGGCGGCATCCTGCAGGCGGCGGTGTTCGGCGAGGGCCGGCCGCACAACGTGGCCCTGCTGGTGCCGCATCCGGCGGCGATGCCGACCCACCTGGACGCCGCCGTGGCGCGCGCCAACGCCGCACTGCCGGACTACGCGCGGATCGCCGCCTGGCACGTGCTGGACGCCCCGTTCACCCCGGCCAACGGCCTGGCCCGCCCCTCCGGCAGCCTCGCGCGCGAGGCCATCGCCAGTCATCACGCCCCCCTCCTGGAAGCCCTCTATGCAAGCCAAGTCCGACCTGAAAGTGCATGACCGGCTGGTGCTGGACACCGAAGCCAGCCGCCAGTCCTTTCTCGCCATCCCGATCATCCGGCGTGCGCTGGCTGGCCAGGTCAGCCGGGACGAATACCTGCGCTTCCTGCAGCAGGCCTACCACCACGTGCATCACACGGTGCGGCTGATGATGGGCATGGGCTACTTTCTGCCCGAACGGCTGCACTGGATGCAGCCGGCGATCGCCGAATACATCGCCGAGGAGATCGGCCACGACCAGTGGATCCTCGACGACATCGATGCCATCGGCGGTGACGGCGAGGCGGTGCGCGGCAGCCGGCCCGGCGAGGCGGTGGAACTGATGGTGGCCTACGCCCACGACACCCTGCGTCGCGGCAATCCGGTGGGCTTCCTCGGCATGGTGTTCGTGCTCGAGGGCATCAGCGCGGCGCTCGCCAGCCGGGCCGCCACCGCGATCCAGCAGGCACTGACCCTGCCCGGGCAGGGCTTGCGCTACCTGACCTCGCACGGTGCGCTCGACCAGGAGCACGTGGGCTTTTTCGAGCAGCTGGTGAACCGGCTGGACGACCCGGCTGACCAGGACGCGCTGATCCACGCCGCCAACCGGTTCTACGGGCTGTACGGCGCGATGTTCCAGGCCATCGACCATCCGGCCGGCAGCTGAGCGATGGGCCTCCCGTCCCGCACGCTTTCCCGCGGGTGATGCACGCGATGGCCACGGTCCCGACCCTCGCCGCCGCCGCCGCGCTGCCCGCCGATCTGCGGGACATCGCGCACGCATCGGCGCATGTGGCCTGCGAAGTGGCGCCGACCGAACAGGACGATGCCTACCGCGCGTTCGAGGCCCGGGCCGGCCGGCGGGTGCAGGCCGAGCCGAACGACGCCGGCGCCAAGGTCTGGCTGGCGATCATCCTCAGCACCCATGCCGGCGAGCGCGGCGGCCTGGCCGCGCCGGGCATGGCCAGGCGCGCTCGCACGCCGCGCAAGCTGGCGCAGGCCGTCGCGCCGGATGCGCTGGACGACATCGACCGGAACTACTTCTACGCCGAATTCCCGTCCCGCCACGGCGACCGCGCCGGCGCACGGGCCGCCGTGCAAATGGCCCTGGCGGCACCGCCACGGGTCGACCAGCTGCTGGCCGACCGCGCGCAGGCGCGCCGGCTGCTGCAGACGCTGCCATCCCACACGTAGGCCACGAGGACCACACACCATGTCACTGAAGGACAAACGGATCCTGCTCACCGGCGCCGGCGGCGGGATCGGCCGCACACTGGCCCCACTGCTGCTCGACGCGGGTGCCCGGCTCGGCGTGACCAGCCGCAGCGACGCATCCGCCGCAAGCCTGGCCCATCACGTCCACACGCACCGCGAACACACCCTGGTGGTGCAGGCCGACGTGACCTCGGCCGGCGACCGGGGCCGCCTGGTCGATCGCATGCGCGAGCGCTTCGGCGGCATCGACATCCTGGTCAACCTCGCCGGGGCGCTGGATTTCGGACTGTTTGCCGATACCCAGCCAGCGACGATACCCCGCCTGCTGGCGGTGAACCTGGAGGCACCGATGCAGCTGACGCACGCCGTGCTGCCGGCGATGCTGGCGCAGGGCAGCGGCCAGATCGTCAACATCGGCTCGATCTTCGGCAGCATCGGCTATCCCGGTTTCGCCGCCTACTCGGCCACCAAGTTCGCGCTGCGCGGGTTCTCCCAGGCACTGCGACGCGAACTGCGGGGCACCGGCGTCTCGGTGAGCTACGTGGCCCCGCGTGCGGTGCGCACGGCCTTCAATCCGATCGAACTGCACCTGATGGCAGCCGATGGACTGATGCACATGGATGATCCGCTGTGGGTGGCCGAGCGGATCGTGCGGGCGATCGAGGCCGGACGTCCGGAGACCTACCTGGGCCAGCCGGAATCCTTCTTCGCCCGGCTCAACGCCCTGCTGCCCGGCGCGGTGGACCGCGGCCTGCGCAAGGTGGTGCCGTCGATCGCGAAGTTCGCCCGCGGCGCCGCCTGATGCGCGCCGCTCAGTGGCCCTTGATCGGATAGGTCTGGAAGCCCGCCGCGGGCACGGTCTGCGGCGCGGAGGCGGCGCTGGCCGGGGTGCCCGCAGCCGGGCCCGGCGCGCCGGCGCGGCCGCAACGGTAGGCGCCCCAGGGCTGCGAGCCATCGGACGGTTCGGCCAGCGGCTTGATGGTGTCGGCGTTCATCTTGGCCGCCTCGTTGCGGGCCATCACCTCGAGCTCGTCGCGCACCTTGATGTCGTTGCGGTCGATCGGGCCGACGTGATCCATCACCGACACCGTCACCTTGCCCAGGTCCTGGCACTGCGAGACGTCGCCGTTCCAGGCCGTGCGCACGGCCTTGCCGGCGTCGTCGAGGGTGATGCCCCAGGTGCACGCGCTGAGCAGCACGACGGGGACGAGCAGCAGGGTCTTGCGCATGGAGGGCTCCGCGATGGATGTCGAAAGGGCCGGGCAGTCGCCTGCCCGGCCCCGGATCGTACCGCGGGAATGCCGCCGCATTCCCCAACCGCAGCTTACTTGCCGCCGGCGACCGGCTTGCCGTCAGCGTCCAGCACCTGCATCGCGCCGAGGTCGAGCTTCTCCAGCGGCGCCCGGATCTTGGCCAGGTCGCCGACGATCACCCAGGTCAGCTGGCCGGGATGGATCACCTCCCTGGCCGCGGCATTGACCTCGGCATCGGTCTGCGCCTCGATGCGCGACTTCAGCGTCTGCACGTAGTCGTCCGGCCGGTGGTACAGGGCGATGTTCTGCAGCGCGCCCATCACCGCCGAGGTGGTCTGGTAGCTGCCGGGCAGCGAGCGCACGTCGCCGACCTTGATCTTGTCGACCTCGGCGGCAGTGAGCGGCTTGTCGCCGACCACGCCGCGCGCCTCCTTCAGGATCTCCGCCACCGAATCGGCGGTCTTGTCGGTCTGCACCGGCGCATACATCAGGAACGGCCGCTGCCCCTTGGCCTCGCGCAGGAAGCTGAAGGCGCCATAGGCCCAGTGCTTGTCCTCGCGCAGGTTCATGTTCAGGCGCGAGGTGAAGGTACCGCCGAAGGCGCTGCTCATGGTCTCGATCGGCAGGTTGTTCGGCGCCTCGGTGGACGGCGCCAGCTCGCCGGCGAGGATCAGGCTCTGCTGCGCCCCGGGCCGGTCGACCAGGAACACCCGCGGATGCGCCGGCGGCGCCACCTTGGCGAGATGGCGCGACGGCACCTTGCCGCTGGCCCTCCAGTCGCCGAACACCGCGTCGAGCTGCGGGATGATCTTGTCCAGCGTGGTGTCGCCGGCGACCAGGATGGTCACGTTGTCCGGGCGCACGTAGTCGGCCATGAAGGCGCGCATGTCGGCGGTGTCCAGCGCCTTGATCGATGCCTCGGTGCCCGAGCCGGTGAACGGGATCGCGTACGGATGACCCTGGCCGTACAGCAGCGGCGGCAGGGTGCGCAGCGCGATGCCGACCGGCTGGCTCTTTTCCTGCGCGATGCCGGCCAGCCACTGGCCACGCACGCGGGCCACGTCGGCGTCGCGGAACGCCGGATGGCGGACGATGTCGGCGAACAGGTCGAGCGAGGGCGTGAGCTGGTCGTCCAGCGCGTTGAGTGAGGCGGTGCAGGCATCCAGTCCGCAGCCGGTGTTGATCATCGCGCCGAGGCGCTGCTTGCGCTTGGTGATCTGCACCGAATCGAGCGAGGTGGTGCCCTCGTCGAGCATGCCCATGGTGAAGCTGGAGGTGCCGAGCTTGCGGCCGTGATCGGCGGCGTAACCGCCGGCGAACTGCAGGGCGACCTGCACCGCGGGCACCGCGTGGCGCTCGGCCAGCACCACCGGGATGCCGTTGGCCAGCCGGCCGCGCTGCAGGGCGGGGAAGCTCAGGTCGGGGAAACGCGTCACCTGCGGCACGCCCTTGCTGCGGTCCACGGCGCTCTTCACCACGCGGAAGTCGCCCTTCGGGCTCAGCACCGTCGCCGGCGCGCCGGACATGGCCGGCCGGCCGGCGATGTTCGCCATGTCGGTCGCCTCGACCTTGCCCGGCACGACGGTCAACGTGTAGTCGCCGCGGCTGATCCACCGGTCGGCGGCCGCCTTGACGCTGGCCGGCGTCGCAGCCATCAACACCTTGAGATCCCTGAGGTAGCGGCCGGGATCGCCCGAGTACAGCTGACCCTCGGCGAGGATCGAGGCCTGGGTGTTGACCCGCTCCAGGCCGCGCACGAAGTCGGCACGCACCTCGGTCTTCACCCGCGCCAGCTCGTCGGCGGTGGGGCCATCGGCGAGGAACCGCTTCCACTCGTCGGCGATGGCCGCCTCGACCCGTGCGGGGTCGACGCCCTTCTTCACGTCCACCTGCAACTGGAACAGGCTCGCCAGCGCGTGCTGCTCGATGTTCACCGACACGCTGTCGGCGAGCTTGTCGCGGTAGACCAGCCGCTGGTAGAGCCTTGACGTCTTGCTGCCACCGAGCACCCAGGCGGCGAGCGAGAGCTGGGTCAGCGCGTCGCTGGTGCGCGGCGGCACGTTCCACTCGCGGTAGATGCGGGTCTGCGCCACGTTGTCGGTCATCGTGCCGCGGGTGGAGGTGGTGCGGGGCGCTACCCACGGCTGCGGACGCGGCACCTGTGGACCCGGGGCGATATCGCCGAAGTACTTCAGCGCCTTTTCCTTCGCTTGCGCCGCGGTGATGTCGCCGGACAGCACCAGCACCGTGTTGGCCGCGCCGTAATAGTCGCGGAACCACTGCTTCACGTCGGCCAGCGAGGCGGCGTTGAGGTCGGCCATGGAGCCGATCGTGTCGTGGTGGTAAGGGTGGTTGGCCGGGAACGCCTCGGCCTGGATCAGCTCGCCGACGCGGCCGTAGGGCTGGTTCTCGTCCTGGCGCTTCTCGTTCTGCACCACCCCGCGCTGCTCGTCCAGCTGCGCCTGGCCGATCGCGCCGAGCAGGTGGCCCATGCGGTCGGACTCCATCCACAGCGCCATGTCCAGGGCGGTGGTCGGCACGGTCTCGAAGTAGTTGGTGCGGTCCAGCCAGGTGGTGCCGTTCATGTCGGTGGCACCGGCCAGCTCGAACGGCTTGAAGTACTCGTCCTTGTGATTCTCCGAACCCTGGAACATCAGGTGCTCGAACAGGTGCGCGAAGCCGGTCTTGCCCTTCGGCTCGTAGGACGAGCCGACGTGGTACCAGATGCTCACTGCCACCACCGGCGCCTTGTGATCCTCGTGCACCACCACGGTCAGGCCGTTGGGCAGGGTGAAGCGCTGGTAGGCCAGGTGCGGGATCTGCTCCGCCTGGGCGGCGGCCGGCAGCTCGGCGGCGGCGGCACGCAGGGACAGACTGCCGGCGGCCAGCGGCAACAGCGCGGCCATCAGCAGGGCAAGGGGTTTCTTCGTCACGGCAAGCTCCTTTTTGCGGGCGATCGTCCGAAGGTAATTGCGCCCGGAGAGCAGGCGCAAATGACGAATGGCAGGGGGACCCGGATGTCCGCGCGGCTGTCCGCTGCCGGACGCGGGGTGTCCGCGGACAGCATGCGCAGGACCATGCAACCGTGACAAATGTCAATGCATCAATGGGTTATCTGCAGCTACCGGGCTGGCACGGGCTTTGCCACCTTGGCGGTACGGACACCCAACCCTGTCATGCAAGGAGACACCCCATGAAACTCGAATCGCTTCTGCTCCGCGGACTGTTCTTCGCCTGCCTCACCGTCTGCGGCCTGGTGATCGGCGCCATGCTGGTGAAAGGACCCGATGCGGTGCGGCTGGCGGCCCGTGCCGGGGCGGCGCCGGTGATGGGCGCGGCACTGATCGTGCCGGCCAGCCAGTGCGCGCTGCCGCCGGACGGTGTGGTCTGCCCCCGCCAGGCCGGCTGAGCGCTCCGCAGGGACGCTCCCGCGGAGGGCTTTGCCGGCGATAATCGCCGGATGCTGCACGTCATCCTGTTCCGCCCCGAGATTCCGCCCAACACCGGCAACGTGATCCGGCTGTGCGCCAATACCGGCGCCTCGCTGCACCTGGTGCGCCCGCTGGGCTTCGCGCTCGACGACGCCCGGCTGCGGCGCGCCGGACTGGATTACCACGAGTACGCCCGCGTGGCGGTGCATGACGACCTCGATGCCTGCCTCGCGGCGATCGGCCGCCCGCGCGTGTTCGCCTTTTCCACCCGCGGGCGGGTGGCGCACGTCGAGGCCCGTTTCCAGCGCGGCGACGCCCTGCTGTTCGGCTGCGAGACGGCCGGCCTGCCGGGCGAGGTGCTCGAGGCCATCCCCGCGGCGCAGCGCCTGCGCCTGCCGATGCGCCCGGACAGCCGCAGCCTCAACCTGTCCAACAGTGTGGCGGTCGCGGTGTTCGAGGCGTGGCGCCAGTTCGACTTCGAGGGCGCCTCGGCACTGCCGCCGGGCTGAGCCGGCTGCGGCGCGACGGCGCGCCGGCTGCCGGGCCGGGCTGCGCCCCCGCTACAATCGGCGGATGACCGCCCCAATCCCCAACGCCTGGCTGCCCCAGCCGCTGCGCAAGCTTGCCGGGCGCGCGCTGGAAACCGCGCTCAACCACACCCTGTCGCTCGATCCGGACACCCGGCAGAAGCTGGCCGCGCTGGACGGCCGCAGCGTGCAGCTGCACCTGCGCGGTCCCGAGCTGGCGCTCGCGGTCACCGTCGAACAGGACCGCCTGCGCGTGGGTCCGCCGGCCGACGACAGCCAGCTGCGCGTGGCCGCCACGCCGGGCAGCCTGCTCGGCATGCTGCTGCGCCGCGGGGAGGAAGGCGTGTCGCCGGGCAAGGTGGAGATCGCCGGCGACGCCGACCTCGCCCGCCGGCTGGAGAAGCTGGCGAGTACCTTCGCCCCGGATTTCGAGGAAGCCTTTGCACGCACGTTCGGCGACGTGCTCGGCGTGCCGATCGCCCGCGCCGTGCGCCAGGGCCTGGCCCACGCGCGGGAGACCGCCAGCCATCTCGCCGAGGACGGCGCCGACTGGGTACGCGACGAGGCGCAGCTGGTGATGGGACCGGGCGAGGTGGACGCGTTCCTCGACGGCGTGGACGCGCTGCGCGAGCGCACCGAACGACTTGAATCGCGGCTGGCGCGCCTGCGCCAGCGACTGGCAGGGGGTACCGCATGAGGTCGCTGGCGGTGGTGCCGCGACTGATGCGCGTGGCCTCGGTGCTGCTGGCCTGGCGGCTGGACGAGATCGTCTCGGCGACCCACCTGTTCCGGCCGCTCAAGCTGGTACGCCCGCTGTTCGGCAGGCCGCGGCCGGACGTGCGCTCGCTGCCGCGCGGCGCGCGCCTGCGCGGGGCACTGACCGAGCTGGGGCCGATCTTCGTGAAGGCCGGCCAGGTGCTCTCGACCCGCCGCGACCTGGTGCCACCGGACATCGCCGACGAGCTGGCACTGCTGCAGGACCAGGTGCCGCCGTTCCCCGGCCGCGAGGCGCGCGCCATCGTCGAGCGCGAACTGAAGCAGCCGGTGGCGTCCCTGTTCGCCCGCTTCGACGAGACCGCGCTTGCCTCCGCCTCGATCGCCCAGGTGCACGCCGCCACGCTGCACGACGGTCGCGAAGTGGTGGTGAAGGTGCTCAGGCCGGACATCGCCCAGCGCATCGCAAACGACGTGGCGCTGCTGCGCTCGCTCGGCGAGCTGGCCGAGCGCTGGCACCCCGCCGCGGACAAGATCCGGCCGATGGAGGTGGTGGCCGAGGTCGAGAAGATGCTCGAGAACGAGCTGGACCTGCAGCGCGAAGGCGCCAGCGCCAGCCTGCTCAAGCGCAATTTCGCCAGCGGCGTGGATCTCTACGTGCCGGCGGTCGAGTGGGACTTCACCACCGACGGGGTGCTCACGCTCGAGCGCGTGTACGGCGTGAGCTGCGACGACGTGGCGGCGATCGACGCGGCCGGGGTGGACCGCAAGGCGCTGGCGGTGAAGGGCGTGCGGGTGTTCTACGAACAGGTGTTCCGCGACAACTTCTTCCACGCCGACGCGCATCCGGGCAACGTCTGGGTGGACCTCACCCGCACCGCGGAACCGCGCTTCATCGCGCTGGACTTCGGCATCATGGGCTCGCTGCCGGAAGCGGACCAGTACTGGCTGGCGCAGAACTTCATCGCGCTGTTCGAGCGCGACTACTTCCGCATCGCCCAGCTGCACATCGACGCCGGCTGGATGCCCGCCCACCTGCGCGTGGACGAGCTGGCCGCGGCGGTGCGCACGGTGTGCGAGCCGTACTTCACCCGGCCGCTCGCGCAGATCTCGATCGCCGAGCTGGTGATCAAGCTGTTCCGCACCGCGCAGAAGTTCGAGCTGACCCTGCAGCCGCAGCTGATCCTGCTGCAGAAGACCCTGCTCAACATCGAGGGCGTGGGGCGCCGGCTGGATCCGGACATCGACATCTGGGCGGTGGCACACCCGGTGCTCGAGCGCATCCTGCGCGAGCGCTACAGCGTGCGCCGCACCCTGCGCGAGGCGCGCAAGCGGCTGCCGGAGTGGATCCATGCCGCGCCGCAGTTTCCCGAGCTGGTGCGCGATGCGCTGCGGCAGGTGGCCCGCGGCGAACGCAGGGACATGGCCGATCCGCAGGCGCTGCAGCAGCAGGCCGAGCTGGCCCGCCGGCAGCGGCGCGCGCTGGTCGCCGGCCTGCTCGGCGTGGCCCTGCTCGGCAGCGCCACCGCGCTGTGGCTGGCGCGTCCGATGTTCGGCCCGCTGTGGCCGTCGGTGCTGGCGCTGGGCGCGGCCATCGCCGCGTTCGTGCACGCGGCGCGGCGCTGAACCCCGGCCCCCGGCCGATGCTGGAGATCCTGTACCAGGACGACGCCCTCGTCGCGGTCAACAAGCCGGCCGGTCTGGCGGTGCACCGCTCGAAGCTGGTCGGTCCGGCCGACGCGTTCCTGGTCGACCTGCTGCGCGAACAGCTCGGCGGTACCGTGCACCTGGCACACCGGCTGGACCGTGCCACCAGCGGCGTGCTGCTGGCCGCGCGCACGTCCGGGGTGGCCGGCGCGCTGGGCGAGCAGTTCATGGGGCGCACCGTGGACAAGCATTACCTGGCGGTGGTGCGCGGATGGCCGGAGCCGGCCGAGGGCGTGGTCGACTACCCGCTGCCCGGCGCGCGCGAAACCGGCCCCCGGCACGAGGCGCGCACCGGTTACCGGCGGCTCGATACGGTGGAGGTGCCGATCGCCCTCGGGCGCTACCCGCAGCAGCGCTATGCGCTGGTGGACTGCGCGCCCGAGACCGGCCGCTTCCGCCAGATCCGCAAGCACATGGCACACATCCATCATCCGGTCATCGGCGACTGCCAGCACGGTCGCAGCGACCACAACCGTCTGTTCAAGCAGCACTTCGGCTGTTTCCGCATGCTGCTGCACGCCAGGCGGATTGCGCTGACGCATCCGCTCAGCGGCGAGCCGCTGGTGATCGAGGCGCCGCTCGATGCCGCCTACGCGGGCCTGCTTGCGCGCTTCGGCTGGTCGGTCGACGGCGCCTGAGGCGGCGGTCTCGACCGGCGCGATGCGGCGGCGCGGCTACGCCCGCGTGGCGCGGTCCCCTACACTGCGCGCCATGCTGCCGATCAGCCGCTCCCTCATCCTTCCCGAATCCGAGCTCGTCGAGCGCTTCCTGCGTGCCGACGGACCGGGCGGCCAGCACGTCAACCGCACCGAAAGCGCGGTGGAGCTGCGCTTCGACGTGGCCGGCTCGCCCTCGCTGCCCGATGCGGTACGCGAGCGCCTGCTGACGCGCCGCGACCGGCGCCTCACCGACGACGGCGTGCTGGTGATCCAGGGTCGGCGCTTTCGCGATCAGGGCCGCAACCGCGAGGACGTGCGCGACCGGCTGACCGAGATCATCCGCGGCGCGCTGGTGGCGCCGAAGAAGCGCGTGGCGACCAAGCCGACCCGCGCGTCCAGGGAACGCCGGCTGGCCGGCAAGCAGCAGCGCAGCCGCATCAAGCAGGGGCGGGGCAAGCCGGGGAGCTTCGAGTGAGACCGGTGGTTCCGCCGCTTCCGCCGCAGGCCCCTCGCATCCGCAACCGCTTCTGGCCCTGGCTCTGCCGCGGCCTGTTGCGGCTCGGCGGCTGGCAGCTGAAGGGCACATTCCCCGACCTGCCCAGGCTGGTGGTGATCGGCGCCCCCCACTCGTCCAACTGGGACGGCGTGTGGGGGCTGCTGATGAAGGTGGGGCTGGGCGTGGACATCTCGATCATGATCAAGCGCGAGGTGCTGGACAGTCCGCTGGGCATCATCCTGCGACCGCTGGGCCTGATCCCGATCGATCGCGGCGCCGCCACCGACATCGTGCAGCAGATGGCCGCGCGCTTCGCGCGCCACGATCGGATGTGGCTCGGCATCACGCCCGAGGGCACGCGCAGGAAGGTCGCGCAGTGGAAGTCGGGCTTCCTGCGCATCGCGCGGACGGCCGACGTGCCGGTCCTGCCGGTATTCATCGATTACCCCAGCAAGAGTTTCACGCTGGGCGAGCCGGTCTACCTGCACCCCGACGAACGCGACGAAGAGGCGATGATCCGCATCCGCGCCCTGTTCCGGCACGCACGCGGCAAGCACCACGACGTCGATTAGGAGCCGACCGGCTCAACCGGCCGGCGGCGTGGGATCCATGCGTCCGCGCTGCAGCGACAGCACGAGCAGGACCAGCGCGAGCGCGAGGTAGCCGCCGGCAAACTGCACGACCTCCGCGCGGGCGGTCGACGCCAGTTGCCACGGAAGGTAGATGCCGCCGGACAACTCGACCGAATGAATCACCCCGAACACGGTCAGCACGCTACCCAGCAGCAGGATCAGCGCGGCGCGGCCGCTGCGGCCGTCGATCATCGCCACCATCGCGCTGGCCCACAGCATCGAGGTGATGATGAAGCCGTTGCCGAGGGCCACGATCACCGCCAGCTCCGGGATGCCGTGGGTGAAATCGGCGACCAGCGCGGCGACATGCTCCGGCGACACGTAGGCCGGGTCGCTGAGCTTGATGGTGAGCATCCGCGCGATCGCCGGGAAGAAGGCCAGCACCACCGCCGGCCAGTGGCGCGACGGCGTGGCCTCGAACGCCTGCGTGTTGATGCCGATGGCGACGAAGACCAGGATCGGCGCCAGCACCGGCAGCGGCAGCAGTTCCACCAGGTTGGAGAGATAGCCGAGCATGCCGCCGAGGCCGACCACCAGGCCCACCAGCAGGGTGTATCCGGTGCGCGCGCCCATCGCCTTGTACGAGGGTTGGCCGATGTATGGGGTGGTCTGCGCCACGCCGCCGCAGAAGCCCGCCACCAGCGTGGCGAGGGCCTCCACCAGCAGGATGTCGCGGGTGCGGTAGTTGTCGCCGGCGGCGCGGGCGCTCTCGGTCACGTTGATGCCGCCGACCACCATCAGCAGGCCGAACGGCAGCAGCAGCGGGAGGTAGGGTACGGTGGCCGGCAGGCCCGCCACCCACTGCAGCGTCGGCAACGGCAGGGCGAAGCGCCACTGCCAGGGTCCCGGCACGTGGTATCCGCTGCCCAGCCAGCCAGCCGGCCCCAGCGTGTAGTACAGCGCGACGGCCACGAGGAAGGCCGCCAGGACGCCCGGCAATCGCCACGGCAGCGGCCCGCGCGCGACCAGCGCGTACAGGACCACGCCCAGCCCGGTGAAGCCGACGACCGGCACCTTGAGGATCTCCAGCAGCGGCAGGAAACCCATCAGCACCAGCGCGATGCCGGCGATCGAGCCGAGCAGGCCGGCGCGCGGCACGTGGCGCTGCACCCAGCCGCCGAAGAACGACAGCACGCATTTCAGTATGCCCATCACCACCAGCGCGGCCATGCCGAGCCGCCACGTGGCCAGCCCGGCCGCCTGCGGGTCCAGTCCCGCCTGGCGGTAACCGAGGAAGGCCGGTCCGAGCACGAGGAGGGCGATGCCGATGCTGGTCGGCGCATCCAGGCCCAGCGGCATCGCGGTGACGTCGTCGCGGCCCTCGCGGCGCCCGAGCCGGCGGGCCATCGCGGTGTAGGCGAGGTTGCCCAGCAGCACGCCCAGCGCGGTGCCAGGGAACATGCGCCCGTACACGATCTCGCCGGGCACGCCGAACACGCCGACCAGCGCGGTGGCGATGAAGGCCATGATCGACAGGTTGTCGACCAGCAGTCCGAGGAATCCGTTCAGATCGCCGGGACCGAGCCAGCGACGGGGAAGCGGGCCACTCATGCGGCGTCCACGACGGGGCGGGTCATCGGCCGTCTCCTCGGCATGCTCAGAACGAAACCTCCGCCGGTACCGTCACACGCAGCACCGAGCGGTCGCCGGTGCGCTTTTTCCATGCGGTGCGGATCGCCTCGATCCGTGCGCGGTTCGCGGCCGTGTCCGGGTAGTCGATGACCAGCAGTCGCGAACGCAGCCGCTCCGGGGTTGCCGCCCCGGCGTCGCGCCATTGCCCGTAGACGTCAAGCACGCTCAGGCCGTCGGGAAAGCGGGGGGTGACTTCGCGGTCGAGGAAGTCGCGCCACGCCGCGTCGCTGACGCCCTCGCCGGGCCGGTCCGCCGGCCCCAGACCGAAGTACAGCCGGGTGTCGACCCAGCCGGTCGCATGAGCCGGATGCACCGGGTCGACCGCCTCCGGGGCGACGGCGCGCGGCCCGCGGAGGGTGGAACAGCCGGCCGACAGC
This sequence comes from Lysobacteraceae bacterium, assembly GCA_018970895.1. Classification (GTDB taxonomy): domain Bacteria; phylum Pseudomonadota; class Gammaproteobacteria; order Xanthomonadales; family Rhodanobacteraceae; genus Dyella_A. The sequence continues at coordinate 25,335 of JAGWVM010000003.1, forward strand.
AGCAGCGGCATCAGCACGATCCAGGACCGAAGCCGGAGCATGTGCACGTGGTTTCCCCGGTTTGGCCGTCTGGACATCTGCGGGAGTATTGCCGTCGGGATGCGGCGACGCAACGGACGACGCGGGCACTGGATCAGCGCTCCGAGTGCCCCGACTCGTCGTAGTCGCGGTAGGTGAGCAGGCCCGGCCGCACCAGGTCGATGAAGGCGCGGGCCTCGGCGCCGAGGAACTTGCCCTTGCGCATCACCACGCCATAGGCGCGCGGCGGGAAGAACTGCTTCATGTTGCGCACCGCCAGGCGCTGGCGATCGGCCTCGGTGATGCAGATGCCGGTGACGATCGAGATGCCCAGGCCCATCGCCACGTATTCCTTGATCACGTCCCAGCCGCCCACCTCGATCGCCACGTGGTACGGCACCTGGCGCTGCTGGAACACCAGGTCGACCAGCCGGTAGGTGGACAGGCGCTGTGGCGGCAGGATCAGGCCGTAGGGCGACAGGTCCTCCACGGTGACCTCCGCCTTGGACGCCAGCGGGTGGTCCGGCGGCGTGATCAGCATCGGGTCGTAGTGATAGACCGGCGCCCAGGCGATGTCGTTGGGTACGTCGAGCATCGAGCCGACGGCGAAGTCGGCCTTGTCCTCGCGCAGCATCGCCATGCCGTCCCTTCCGGTGACGTTGGCCAGCTGCAGCTGCACGGCGGGGAAGCGCTCGCGGTACCGGCGGACCAGGTCCGGCAGCAGGTACTGGATGGTCGAGGTGCCGGCGGCGATCACCAGCTTGCCCGCCTGCAGGCCCTTCACCTTGGCCTGGAAGTCCCGGTCGAGGTTCTCCCACCCCTCCACCAGCGGCCGCGCCAGCTCGTACAGCGCCTCGCCGGCGTCGGTGAGGTTGATACGGCGCCGGCTGCGTTCCATCAGGGTCACCCCCAGCTCGCGCTCCAGCGCCTGCAGCTGCAGGCTGACCGAGGGCTGGGACAGGTAGAGCGCCTCGGCCGCGCGGGTCAGCGTGCCGAGCTTCACCGTCGCCACGAAGGCGCGCAGCTGCTTGTGGCGGTTGCCCTTGTAGTAGAAGCGGCCGGCATCGGGAGCGTCGCCGGTCAAACGCCCGGAGCGTTTTTTTGCGCTTGCAGCACGACTTTTGACGGCCGGCGTAGGCAGATCGGGCGATTTTCTACTCATGGAATCAGTAATTTGCATATGTCATCAATTTTGTCAAAGACAAAAATTGAAACATTTGCTTTGTCAAACCCATGCAGCGAGACCTAGTTTGGCGCTCCACCCAAGGCGGAGCGCAATCCCATGGCCGTACCCCAGGAACGCCTGCAGCCGACCCAGGCGCAGATTCACGCCGACATCGCCGGCTACGAGGACATCCTCACGCCGGACGCGCTGGCTTTCCTCGCCCGGCTGCACCATGCCGCGGAAGCCCGGCGGCAGCTGCTGCTGAAGGCGCGGCACGAGCGGCAGGCCCGCTACGACGCCGGCGCGCTGCCCAACTTCCGCGCCGACACGCGGGCGATTCGCGAGGGCGACTGGCGGGTGGCGCCGGTCCCGGCCGCACTGCAGGACCGCCGCGTCGAGATCACCGGTCCGGTCGAGCGCAAGATGATCATCAACGCGCTGAATTCGGGCGCGAAGGTGTTCATGGCCGATTTCGAGGATTCCTCGGCGCCGAGCTTCCGCAATCAGCTCGATGGCCAGGTCAACCTGCGCGACGCGGTCGCCGGCACCATCGAATACACCTCGCCCGAGGGCAAGCGCTACCGGCTGGCCGGGCAGACCGCCGTGCTGGTGGTCCGCCCCCGCGGCTGGCATCTACCCGAGCGCCACGTCACGGTGGACGGCCAGGTGATGGCCGGTGCGCTGGTCGACTTCGGCCTGTTTGCCTATCACAACGCCCACGTGCTGCACGCCATGCAGCGCGGCCCGTACTTCTACCTGCCGAAGCTGGAGGCGATGGAGGAGGCCGCGCTGTGGGACGAGGTGATGTCGCTGGCCGAGGCCGAGCTCGACCTGCCGGCCGGCTGCATGAAGGCCACCGTGCTGATCGAGACGCTGCCGGCGGTGTTCCAGATGCATGAAATCCTGCACGCGCTTCGCCACCGCGCGGTCGGCCTGAACTGCGGCCGCTGGGACTACATCTTTTCCTACCTCAAGACCCTGCGCGGCCATCGCGACCGCCTGCTGCCCGAGCGCGGCCAGGTGCAGATGACCGTGCCGTTCCTGAAGGCCTACTCGGAGCTGCTGATCCAGACCTGCCATCGCCGTGGTGCCTTTGCGATGGGTGGCATGGCCGCGCAGATCCCGATCAAGGGCGACGAGGCGGCGAACGAGGCGGCGATGGCCAAGGTGCGCGCCGACAAGCTGCGCGAAGTCACCGCCGGCCACGACGGCACCTGGGTGGCGCATCCGGCGCTGGTGCCGGTGGCGATGGCGATCTTCGACGAGCACATGCCGACCGCCAACCAGCTCGACTGCCTGCGCGAGGACGTCTGCGTCAGCCGCGAGCAGCTGCTCGCGCCCTGCGCCGGCTCGATCAGCCGCGAGGGCTTCGAGAACAACGTCGAGGTGGCACTGCGCTATACCGCCGCCTGGCTGGACGGGCTGGGCTGCGTGCCGATCCACCACCTGATGGAGGACGCCGCTACCGCCGAGATTGCCCGCGCCCAGCTGTGGCAGTGGCTGCACCACGGCGGCGTGGAGTTCACCGACCACGCGCCGATCGACTTCGCCCTGTTCGACGTGGTGCTCGCCCGCCAGACCCACCGGCTGCGCGAGAGCAGCCATCCGGGGGCGGTGAAGGCCGACGCGGCCGCCGCCCTGCTGGCGACGCTGACCCACGACGACCAGCTTGCCGACTTCCTCACCCTGCCCGCCTACGCGCAGCTCTGACCGACGCGTCACCGACCGATCCCGAAACCGGAGTCCATCATGAAGAACACCCTGTCCACCGCCGACCAGCTCGCCCTCGACTGGAGCAACAACCCGCGCTGGAGCGGCATCCAGCGCAACTACAGCGCCGCGGACGTGGTGCGACTGCGCGGTACGGTCGGTATCGAGCACACGCTGGCCCGGCGCGGCGCCGAACGGCTGTGGAAGTCCCTGCACACCGACGACTTCGTCAACGCCCTTGGCGCGCTCACCGGCAACCAGGCGATGCAGCAGGTCAAGGCCGGCCTGAAGGCGATCTACCTGTCCGGCTGGCAGGTCGCCGCCGACGCCAACCTGGCCGGCGAGATGTACCCGGACCAGTCGCTGTACCCGGCCAATTCGGTGCCGCAGGTGGTCAAGCGCATCAACAACACCCTGCTGCGCGCCGACCAGCTGCACCACGCCGAAGGCAATGACAGCACCGACTGGATGGTGCCGATCGTGGCGGACGCCGAGGCCGGCTTCGGCGGCGTGCTCAACGCCTTCGAGCTGATGAAGGCGATGATCGAGGCCGGTGCCGCCGGCGTGCACTTCGAAGACCAGCTCGCCTCGGTGAAGAAGTGTGGCCACATGGGCGGCAAGGTGCTGGTGCCGACCCGCGAGGCGGTCGACAAGCTCAATGCGGCGCGGCTGGCCGCCGACGTGATGGGCGTGCCGACGCTGATCGTCGCGCGTACCGACGCCGACGCCGCCGACCTGCTGACCTCGGACATCGACCCGAACGACCAGCCGTTCGTCACCGGCGAGCGCACGGTCGAAGGCTTCTTCCGGGTCAAGCCCGGCCTGGAGCAGGCGATCAGCCGCGGCCTCGCCTACGCGCCCTACGCCGACCTGATCTGGTGCGAGACCAGCAAGCCGAACCTGGAAGACGCGCGCAGGTTCGCCGAAGCGATCCACGCCAGGTTCCCGGGCAAGCTGCTGGCCTACAACTGCTCGCCGAGCTTCAACTGGAGGAAGAACCTGGACGACGCCACCATCGCGAAGTTCCAGAAGGAACTCGGCGCGATGGGCTACAAGTTCCAGTTCATCACCCTGGCCGGCTTCCACAGCCTCAACTACGGCATGTTCGACCTGGCCCACGGCTACGCCCGCCGGCAGATGAGCGCCTTCGTCGAGCTGCAGGAAAAGGAGTTCGCCGCCGCCGAGCGCGGGTTCACCGCGGTCAAGCACCAGCGAGAGGTCGGCACCGGCTACTTCGACCAGGTGACCCAGGCGATCCAGCAGGGCCAGTCCTCGACCACCGCACTGACCGGCTCGACCGAAGAGGCGCAGTTCCAGCACGCCGCAGCATAAGAGCGAGGAGTGCGCGGAGAGGAGTGAGGAGTGGGAGAGGACCGTCGGCGTCAGCGACGGCCTCGACGCTCCTCACTCTTCGGCGCAGAGGCGCGCGGACGGGCGGCGGGAGCGAGCACGGCGCGTCAAGCGACGCGCCCTTCTCTCACTCCTCACTCCGGGTCACTCACTCCTCGCCCCGGCACCAGCGCAATCACCGTCCAGCCCGGTCGGGGCTCCAGTTCGCGCTTGGTCGAGACCACCCGCAGCGCCCCCTTCTCCTCGATGCCGAACAGCAGGATGGAGCGCGAGCCGTACTGCTCGATGAAGTGCGGCCAGTCGAAACTGGCGGTAAGCCGGGTCGCCTTGATTCGCCACCCTTGCGACAGCAGGCCAGCGAAGCGGCCGTGGGTCATCGCCTCTTCGAACAGCGGCGGCGCCAGCAGGTTGTCGGCCAGCGCAGCGCGCTCGCTGGTTTCCTCCGGGCCGAGGTTGCGCAGCCGGTAGACCCGGTCGCGGCCGAATTCCTCGCGGTAATGCAGGCAGGCCAGCGAGTTGCGCTCGCGGTGGGTGGACATCGCCAGCAACCGGCCGATGCCGGTGAGGTCGAGGTGACGGTCGGCGTGCGAGGAGGCCGGATTGCCGAAGAACGTGGCCAGGCCATCCATCCGCGCCCGGCCGATGCCCTCCCAGTCGTCGTCGGCAAGCAGCACGCGGACACCGGCCTCATGGAGTGTCCGGGCCACCGCGCGCGGCACCTCGTCGGCACCGAACACCAGCACGCCGCGCGGCTCCGGTTCGGCCACGCCCAGCCAGCGCGCCAGCGGCCGGGCCGTGGCGCCCTGCAGCACCACGGTGCCGATGACAAGGATGAACACCAGCGGCACGAGCGCGTCGGCACCGGGCTTGCCGAGCGCATCCAGCCGCAGCGCGAACAGCGCCGACACCGCCGCCGCGACGATGCCCCGCGGCGCCACCCAGGCGATCAGCGCCCGTTCGCGCCAACCCAGCGAGCTGCCGGCGGTGGCGACCACCACTGAAACAGGGCGGACCAGCAGTTGCGCGGCCGCCAGAATGCCCAGCCCGGACACCAGCGTGCCGGCCGGAAGTGGCCACGGCAGCCGTGCGGCCAGCACGATGAACAGGCCGGATACCAGGAGCGTGGTCAGGTGCTCCTTGAAGTCCAGGATGTCGTCGACATGCACGTCGCGCATGTTGCCCAGGGCGACGCCCATGATGGTGACGGCCATCAGCCCCGACTCGTGAGCCATCGCGTTGGACACCGTGAACACCAGCAACACCGATGCCATCGTGCCGAAATTCTGCAGATATTCCGGAATCAGCCGCCTGCGCAGCAGCATCGCAAGGACCCGTGCGGCCATGAAACCCGCCACGGTGCCGGTCGCCACCGTGGCGAGGAACACGCCCATCGTGTGCCCCTGTTCGCGTGAAACGACCGCCTCGTAGATCAGCACTGCAAACAGGGCGCCGAGCGGATCGACGATGATTCCCTCCCAGCGCAGGACGTTGGCGATGCGGGCATGGGGACGCAGGGTGCGCAGCATCGGCGCGATGACCGTCGGGCCGGTGACGCAGGTGAGCGCGCCGAACAGCAGGGCGATGTCCCACGACAGGCCGGCGAGCAGATGCGCGGCGACCGCAAGCATCAGCAGGGACGCTATCGCGCCATAGCCGATCAGGCCACGCACGGCACTGCCGATACCCCGCAGCTCGGCGAAGCGCAGCCCCAGACTGCCTTCGAACAGGATCAGGGCGACGGCCATCGACACCAAGGGAAAGAGCAGGGGTCCGAACAGGCGGTCCGGATTGAGCAGCCCGGCCAACGGGCCCAGCACGATTCCAGCCAGCAGCAGGAACACGATGGCCGGCAGGCGCACGCGCCAGGCCAGCCATTGCGCGGCAAAACCGACCGCAAGCAGCGCAGCCAGAAGAAGGCCGGAATCCAACGTCATGCGAGCGTCCTTTGCGCTTCCGGCCGGCTATCGGAGCGCGGCTCGGACGCGAAGCGTCCAGCGGAGAGTCCATGACGAGGCAAGAGGCAAAGAAAGGCCCCGGCATCGGAGGGAGGGGGGGGGAGGCCGATGCCGGGGCGCGGGGTCGGAACATTTGCGAACCGACGAGTGCAGATAATAAGGCGACGCGTGCCGATGTCAATACTGGCGAGTTCAGAAATTACAGCGTGACTAGAAGCGCCGGTACTGCAGCGCCTCGGCCAGATGGGTGCGATCGAGCAGGCCGGCGCCACCGTCCAGATCGGCGATGGTCCGCGCTACCCGCAGCGTGCGGTGGTAGGCCCGGGCCGACAGGCCCAGTCGCTCGAGCGCCGACTCGAACCAGCGCCGCTCGACCGGTCCCAGCGCACAGTCGCGTTCCAGCTCCCGCGTGCTGATGTCTGCGTTCGGGCGGCCCGCTCGCTGCAGGGCATGGTCGCGCGCCCGGATCACGCGGCGACGCACCGTCGCCGAGTCCTCATCGTGCTCCCCGCGCGGGGCACCAAGCTCGGCCAGAGGCACCCGTGGCACCTCCACGCTGAGATCGATGCGGTCCAGCAGTGGTCCGGAAATCCGTCCTCGATAGCGCTGCACCTGATCCGGCGTGCATTGGCATCGCTGGCGCGGATCGCCGGCGTAGCCGCAGGGACAGGGATTCATCGCGGCCACCAGCTGGAACTGTGCGGGAAAGCTGGACTGGCGGGCGGCGCGGGAAATCGTGATCTGGCCCGACTCCAGCGGCTCACGCAGCACATCAAGCACGTGCCGGTTGAATTCCGGCAACTCGTCGAGGAACAACACGCCGTGGTGCGCCAGCGAAATCTCACCCGGACGGGGATAGGAGCCGCCCCCGACCAGCGCGACCGCGGAGGCCGTGTGATGGGGCGCGCGGAACGGACGCCGACGCCATCGGGACGGGTCCACCGGCTGGCCGGTGACCGAGAGCACCGCACACGTCTCCAGCGCCTCGACCTCAGTCATCGGAGGCAGGATGCCGGGCAGGCGCTCGGCCAACATGGTCTTGCCGGTGCCCGGTGGCCCGACCAGCAGCAGGTGGTGGCCGCCGACCGCGGCAATCTCGAGTGCGCGACGCGCCTGCAGCTGGCCGCGCACGTCGCTCATGTCGGGACCGGCCACCGATTCGCCGGACGGCCCGGCGGACATGGCCTGCGGCGGCGCCAGCGGCGCAGCGTCATGAAGCCAGCCGCACACTTCCGCCAGCGTGTCCGCGACCAGTACTTCGACGTCCGGCACCAGCGCCGCCTCCGCGGCGTTGGCACGCGGCACCACCATGCGTCGGCCGCGGGCACGCGCCCGAAGCAGAGCCGGCACGACACCGGAGACCGCCCGGATGGCACCCGAGAGCGCCAGCTCGCCGAGGAATTCGCAATCGTCGAGCTTGTCCCGCGGGACCTGTCCGCCGGCAGCAAGGATGCCCAGCGCGATGGCCAGATCGAAGCGGCCTCCGTCCTTGGGCAGCTCCGCCGGCGCCAGGTTGACCGTGACCTTGCGGTCCGGGTAGCTGAACGCGGTGTTCTGGATCGCCACCCGGACCCGGTCGCGCGCCTCGCGCACGGCCGCTTCGGGGAGGCCCACGATGTTGGTCCCCGGCAGGCCACCGGACAGATGCACCTCGACCATGACCTGCGGGGCGGCGACCCCTTCCTGGGCACGGCTGAGGGTGACGGCGAGACTCATGATCGCGCGCGGGGAAAAGGACGATGGACGCCGGCGAACGCGCGCATGCAAAGCACTCCGACCTTGAGGGCGTAAATAACCGCCCCCGACCGTTCTCGGGGTGAGGGTGACAGGTCGGGGGCGGCTCCCGGGAGACGATCCTGCTTCAGGAACCGCGCGAAGCGGCTAGCGCCTCCAGGTCGGCGACGCGCCTCTCCAGCTCGTCAACCTTGGCGCGGGTGCGTGCCAACAGCTGACTCTGGACATCGAACTCTTCGCGGGTGACCAGATCAAGGCGGCGCAATCCGTGCGCCAGGACATCGCCGAAGTTGGTTCGCAGATCCTGATGCGCTTGCGCCAATCCTGGCGGTACCAACGAAACAAGTCGCAGGGCAAGTTGATCAATGTCCTGCCTGTCCATCATGGATGGCGCCTCGAACTCGTCGACGTGAAGTCTAGGTAAACGGGATTTGTGGCTGCCATCGGTCGGCTCCGTCGGAGTGTGTAGGCATTTTCCTACAGGACCGCCCCGAGGGCGACAGCCTGCGGCGGAGAGCGCAAAATGCCGGTTCGCGCCGGCGAGGTCGCCGCGCCCCTGCCCCAGGAGCATCCATGAAGCTGGTTTCGGCGGTCATCAAGCCCTTCAAGCTGGACGATGTACGCGAGGCACTCGCCGACGTGGGGGTCCAGGGCATCACGGTGACCGAGGTGAAGGGATTCGGCCGCCAGAAGGGCCACACCGAGCTGTACCGGGGCGCCGAGTACGTGGTCGACTTCCTGCCCAAGATCAAGCTCGAGGTGGCGGTCGCCGACGAACAGCTCGAGCGCGTGGTCGAGGCGATCCAGAACGCGGCGCGCACCGGCAAGATCGGCGACGGCAAGATCTTCGTCAGCGCACTGGACCAGGTCATCCGGATCCGCACCGGCGAGCTGGACAACGACGCGCTCTGAACCCGCTCAGGGCAGGCGGGCGCCGGCCTGGGTCCGCTCGAAGCGGCGATGATGCACCAGCAGACCGCTGAAGTAGGTGACGTAGTAGCCGACCAGCAGGCCCAGCACCAGCAGGGTCAGCGGACTGTTGCCGATCGCCGGCGGTACGCCCGGCCCGGCGGCCGGCAGGTGCTGCATCTGCGGCATCACGACAAGGAAGCGCCAGGCCAGCCGCGCCACCAGCAAGGCGGTCAGCAGGGCGCCGATCCACGGATTGGGGATGTAGCCGTCGCTGCCGTCAGGACTGCGTTCGAAACGGGTCAGCCTCAGCCCCAGCACGCCGATCACCGCGCCGAGCACAACGCCTCCTGTCAGCCCTTCCAACAAGCGCGGGTTGTACAGGCCGCCAAGCGCCATCAGCACGCCGACCAGCGCAAACATCACGATGCGCACCCACATCCGCCTGCGGCGGATCGGCTGACGCCCGAACTGACTGCGAACGCGGCGCCAGATGGCGAAGCCCAGCACGGGAACCATGATGGCAACGGGCGCGAGGTTCGGCGACATGTCGGGCATCCCTGGCGGCAACGGCCTAAGACTACCCGGCTGCCTCCCGTGTGGCGACAGTCACCCGCCAACCATCGCGGGTGACAGTCGTCATCCGCCGCAGCGCGTGCTACCTGGCCTTGCCCTGGTTGGCCACCGCGGCCATCTTGGCGGCGATCGCGTCGGCGTCGCCCAGGTAGGCGTGGCGGATCGGGCGCAGCTCGGCGTCGAACTCGTACACCAGCGGAATGCCGTTGGGGATGTTGACCTCGACGATCTCCTCGTCGGAGATGTTGTCCAGATACTTCACCAGCGCGCGCATCGAGTTGCCGTGCGCGACCACCAGCACGCGCTGGCCGCTGCGGATCGCCGGCGCCAGCACCTCGTGCCAGTACGGCAGCACGCGGGCGACGGTGTCCTTCAGGCACTCGGTGTCGGGGATCAGCGCCGGATCGAGACCGGCATAGCGAGGGTCGGCGAGCGCCTCGTTGTCGGCGCGCTCCAGCGCCGGCGGCGGCGTGTCGTAGCTGCGGCGCCAGATCTTCACCTGGTCTTCGCCGTACTTCGCGGCGGTCTCGGCCTTGTTCAATCCGGTCAGCGCACCGTAGTGGCGCTCGTTGAGGCGCCAGTCGGTGACCACCGGGATCCACATCTGGTCCAGCGATTCCTGCACGCCCCACAGGGTGCGCACGGCGCGCTTGAGCACCGAGGTGTGCGCCACGTCGAAACGGAAGCCGGCCTCCTTCAGCAGCGCGCCGGCCTCCCGCGCCTCCGCCACACCCTGGTCGGTCAGGTCGACATCCGCCCATCCGCTGAAGCGGTTGTCGAGGTTCCACTGGGACTGGCCGTGACGGATCAGAACGAGCTTGTGCATGGCGTAGGGAAGACAGGCATGAAAGCCGAAATGGTGAAGCGCCCGGCCGCACCCGTCAAATGCGCCCCGTGCCGAAGGTCACGTAAACCGGACCGGCGGCGGGGGCATCAGAACCGGGGATCGACCTCCGGCGGCGCACGCCACGTGCCGCACGCCCTTCCAGCCAAGGAGAATCCCATGCGCCGCACTGCACTCGCCCTCGCTCTCGCCCTTGTCGTCCCGCTGGCCGCAAGCGCCCAGGACAGCATCGACAAGGTCCTCGGCAGCATCCACGTGGAGGCTGGCCAGCAGGTCGGGAACGCCAGCACCGTCAACGGCTCGGTGCACGTCGAGGACGGCGCCACCGTGCGCAAGGCGAAGACGGTCAATGGCTCGGTGGAGCTCGGCGACAAGGCGCAGGCCAGCGAGGTGGGCACGGTCAACGGTGCCGTCACGCTCGGCGCGGGTGCCCGGGTCAGCGGCAGGATCGAGGCGGTCAACGGCGCCATCCGGCTCGGCAAGGGCGCCGACGTCGGCGGCCGCGTGTCCAACGTTAACGGCGCGATCTCGCTGGACGGCGCCCACGTCGGTGGCGGCCTCGGCACGGTCGGTGGCGACATCGACGTCGGCGCGGACTCGCACGTGGAGGGCGGCATCCTGGTCGAGAAGCCCGGTGGCGGGTTCCACTGGGGCAACCGCCGCCCGCCACACGTGGTGATCGGCCCGCACGCCGTGGTGCAGGGCACCCTGGAGTTCCATCGCGAAGTGGTGCTGGAGGTCAGCAGCAGTGCGCAGATCGGCCCGGTGAAGGGCGCCACGCCGGTGAAGTTCAGCGGCGAGACGCCCTGAAAGGCGAGGAGTGAGGAGCGAGAGAGAGCGGCGATATGCCGGGCTCGGGCCTGCTCTCACTTCTCACTTCTCATTTCTCGCATCCGACTTTCACAGCCAGTCGCGCGGCTTCAGGTAGTCCGCCAGACGCGCCTCGGCGCTGCCCGCTTCGGGCCGGTAGGCATATTCGAAGCGGACCTGCGGCGGCAGGCTCATCAGGATCGATTCGGTGCGTCCGCCCGACTGCAGCCCGAACAGGGTGCCGCGGTCGTAGACCAGGTTGAATTCCACGTAGCGCCCGCGACGGTACAGCTGGAACTGCCGCTCGCGCTCGCCGTAGGGGGTGTCGCGACGACGCGCCACGATCGGCAGGTAGGCGTCGAGGAAGCCCTGGCCCACCGCCCGGGTGAAGTCGAAGCAGCGCTCGAAGCCGCCCTCGTTCAGATCGTCGTAGAACAGCCCGCCGACGCCGCGCGTCTCGCCGCGGTGCCTGAGGAAAAAGTACTCGTCGCACCAGCGCTTGTAGCGGGGATAGACGTCCTCGCCGAACGGTGTGCACAGGTCGCGCGCCACCGTATGCCAGTGCACCACGTCCTCGTCGAACGGGTAGAACGGGGTCAGGTCGAAGCCGCCGCCGAACCACCACACCGGCTCCACGCCGGGTTTGCTGGCTTCGAAGTAGCGCACGTTGGCGTGGGTGGTCGGCACATGCGGATTCTTCGGGTGCAGCACCAGCGACACGCCGGTGGCGACGAAGCTGCCGCCGGCCAGTTCAGGCCGGTGCGCGGTGGCGCTGGGCGGCAGGCGGTCGCCATGCACGCGGGAGAAGTTCACCCCGGCCTGCTCGAACACCGCGCCGTCGCGCAGCACGCGGGTGCGCCCGCCGCCGCCGCCCTCGCGGGTCCAGGCGTCCTCGGCGAAGCGCGCGCCGCCGTCGGCGGTCTCCACCGCTGCGCAGATCCGGTCCTGCAGCTCGCGCAGGAAAGCCTCGGCGCGTTCGGCCTGTTCGCTCATCGCTCGATCACCTCTGCCGGCAAAGTCCGGAAGCTTAGCAAGCCCGCACGCGTCAGCCGATGCGTGCGGCCATCCGGCCGTGGCCGATCAGGCGGGCCCAGCGCACGCCCAGGTCGATCCACATCAGATAGGCAGACTCCAGCAGCAGCAGGCGCAGCAGCCGTGGCGTGAGACGCAGGCGCGGCTCGGCCGCCAGCGGCTGGCCCGCGAAGCCGAGCCGGCGAGCCAGCAGCAGGCAGCGTGCCAGGTGGTAGCGGCTGGTCAGCAGCGCCACCGGCGGCAGCGGCCGGGCGGGCTCGCCGCCGCCCAGCAGCTCCCGGGCATGGCGCAGGTTTTCCAGCGAGTCGGTGGATTCGTGTTCCAGCTCGACCGGCACCCGCGCCGGCAGGCCGTGCCGGCACAGCCAGCGATGACCGGCATCGGCCTCGCTGATTGTCCCACCGCTGAAACCGCCCAGCAGCAGCAGGCGCTCGGCAAGCGCAGCGCGGGCCAGCCTCAGCGCCGCGGCGAGGCGGTGGCGGTAGTCCTCGCCGGGGCGGTCCTGTTCCAGCCGCTGGCCGAACACCAGCACCACCATCGGCCGCGCCGGCCGACGCGGACTCGACCACGCCACGCGCCAGACATGGACCAGGTAGCCGAGGAACACCAGTCCGCCGCTCAGCACCAGCGCAACCACGCTGACCATCGCCGCATGCCACACGTCGCGATCGGCGAGATAGCGCCGGGAGCGGATCAGGGAGGGCGCAGGGGACACGCGGGTAGTCCGGGAGGACGCGGGAACCGCAGTGTGCGCAGTCCGGACGGTGCGGGCAATGCATCGGCGGCGTCCATCGGTTGGCTAGGCAAGCCGGAGGGCCGCGGCTAGGCTTTCCGGATGCCCGACCGCATCGCGCCCCTCGCCGTCTCCGCCTTTACCACCACGTCGGCCCTGGGCCACGGCCTCGCCGCGCACGCGCACGCGCTGGCCGGAGAGGTGAGCGGGCTGCGCCCGAACGACATCTCCAGTGCCCCGCTGCCGTGCTGGATCGGCCGCGTCGACGGCGTGGAGGACGCGCCCCTGCCCGCCGACCTGGCCGGCTGGGAATGCCGCAACAACCGCCTGGCCTGGCTCGGCCTGGGCCAGGACGGCTTCCTCGCGCGCGTCGAGGCCGCCCGCACGCGCTACGGTGCGCATCGCATCGCCCTGATGCTCGGTACCTCCACCGCGAGCATCGGCGCCACCGAGGAAGGCTACCGCCGGCTCGACGCCGACGGCCGGCTGCCGGCGGACCTGCGCCGCCCGGCCATCCACGCACCGCATTCGCTGTCGGCTTTCGTCGCCGAGGCGCTGGGCCTGCAGGGCCCGTGCCTCACCGTCTCCACTGCCTGCTCGTCCAGCGCCAAGGTGTTCGCCAACGCCGAGCGGCTGATCCGGCTGGGGCTGGCCGACGCTGCCGTGGTCGGCGGAGTGGACACCCTGTGCGACAGCGTGCTGTTCGGCTTCAACGCGCTGGAACTGGTGTCGCCCGAGCCCTGCCGGCCATTCGATGCGCGGCGCCGCGGCATCTCCATCGGCGAGGCGGCGGGATTCGCCCTGCTCGAGCGCGTCGATGCCGCGCCCGGCGCGCCGCAGCTGCTCGGCTATGGCGAGGCGACCGACGCCCACCACATGTCCACGCCCCATCCGGAAGGTCTGGGTGCCGAACTGGCCCTGCGCGAGGCACTGGCCCGGGCCGGGCTCGCCGCCGACCAGGTGGACTACATCAACCTGCACGGCACGGCCAGCCTGAAGAACGACGAGGTGGAGGCGGCGCTGGTCGGCCGGGCCTTCGGCGAGCGCACCCGCGCCAGCTCCACCAAGGGCCTCACCGGCCATACGCTGGGTGCCGCCGGCATCCTGGAGGCCGTGCTCACCCTGCTCGCGCTGCGCGATGGCGTGGTGCCCGGCAACGCCGGTGTCCAGACGCCCGACCCGGCCTGCGGCGCCTCGTTCGCCTGGCAGACCGAGCGGCGCGAACTGCGCGTGGCGCTGAGCAACTCGTTCGGCTTCGGTGGCAACAACGCCTGTCTTGCCTTCGCCCGCGGCGGTGCCACCGCATGAGCGGGCTGCAGGTCACGATCGAGGGCATCGGCCTGTGGGCGGCGCAGGCGACCGGCCTGGACGATCTCGCCAGGCTGCTCGACGGTATCGACGTGGCCGCCCCGGCCGCGCGGCCACCGGCTGCCATGCTGCCGGCGAACGAGCGCCGCCGAGCTCCCGAGAGCGTGCTGCTGGCCGCCGAGGTGGCTGGCCAGGCGGTGGCGCAGAGTGGACGCGACGCGGCCGAACTCGCCTGCGTGTTCACCTCCAGCCACGGTGACCAGGGCATTACCGACTACCTGTGCGCCACGCTGGCGAGCGCGCCGACCGAGGTATCGCCGACCAAATTCCACAACTCGGTACACAACGCACCGGTCGGCTACTGGACCATCGCCAGCGGCTGCCACGCCGCGTCCACGGCGCTGTGCGCGCACCGCGAGAGCTTCGGCGCCGGGCTGCTGGAGGCCGCCTGCCTGGTCGCGGCCGAGCGCAGACCGGTACTGCTTGTATGCAGTGACGTGGCGACCAGCGGCCCGCTGACCGAGATGGCAGGCTGCACGCTCGCGTTTGGCACCGCGATGGTTGTGGCGCCGGCCTCGGGACGCCCGTCCCTGGCCAGGCTGGGCCTGCAGCTCGCTCCGGGGCACCCCGGGGAAGTCGCCTGGCCCGCTCCGCTGCAGGCGTGGCACGACGGCAATCCGGCCGCGGATGCGCTGCGGCTGCTGGTGCCACTCGCCCGCCGCGCATCGGCGGCCGTCGCGGCGGCGGGCCCGGGGCTCACGCTCCACATGCAGCTGGAGTACCCCGCTTGAACCTGCCGCAGTGGTGCGTGCTGATTCCCTGCCTCAACGAGGAGGCGGCGATCGATGCGGTGGTGCGCTCGGTGCTGGCACTGGGCGCGCCGGTGATCGTGATCGACGACGGGTCGGACGACCGCACGCCGGAGATCGTCGCCGGCCTGCCGGTGACCCTGCTTCGCCACGACCGTCGCCAGGGCAAGGGCGAGGCGCTGCGCAGCGGCTTCCGCGAGGCGCTGCGCCAGGGCTACGAGGCCGTGCTGACCATGGACGGCGACGGCCAGCACCTGGCCACGGACATTCCACGCATCCTCGCCGCTGCCACGCGCTTTCCGCGGCACATCGTGATCGGTGCCCGACTGCTGGACCGCGAACAGCAACCCCGGGGTCGCCGCCGCGCCAACGCGGTGGCCGACTGGGGCATCTCGTGGGCCTGTGCGCAGCCGGTCGCCGATACGCAAAGCGGCCAGCGCTGGTATCCACCGGAGGCGCTTGCGCTGGCCGAGCTGGCCGCGCAGCACTTCGTGTTCGAGGCGGCGATCCTGATCGCCGCGTGCCGCGAAAAGCAGGTCGACGTCGTCTCCGTGCCGATTGCCTCGCGCTATCACGGCAGTTTCCGGCTGAGCCATTTCCGCCCGGTACGCGACGTCACCCGCATTACCACGTACACCATCGGTCGCGTGGTGCACTACGGCGACATCGTGGCGAGCTACCGGCGCTCACGGGCCAGCCGGCCGCGGGTGTTCGAGGACGGCGGGGTTCACGCGCACTGAACCCGCGGCCCGCCCGCGGCGTGCACAATCGGGCCACGCAAGCGGACGGAGCAGGCATGGGCGGCACGACGCACGACGCGGTGATCCTGGGCGGCGGGCTGGCCGGGCTGTGCCTGGCGCTGCAGTTGCGCGACGCCTGCCCCGACCTCGACGTGGTCGTGCTCGAGCGGCGGGCGCACCCGGTGCCCGCGTCCGCGCACAAGGTCGGGGAGTCGACGGTGGAGATCGGCGCCCACTACCTCGCCGAGACGCTCGGCCTGCGCGAGCACCTGGAACGCGCGCACCTGCGCAAGTTCGGCTTCCGCTTCTTCTTCTCGCACGGACGCAGCGACCTGTCGGCGGTCACCGAACTGGGCGTGCGCGAGGTGCTGCCCACGCCGAGCTACCAGATCGATCGCGGCATCTTCGAGAACCTGCTCGGCGAGGAGGCACGACGCCGCGGCATCGGGTTCCGCGACGGCGTCGGCGTGCGATCGGTCGAGCTCGGCCAGGGCGATGCGCTTCACCGCGTGCACTGCACCGGTGACGGCGCGCCGTGGGTGCAGGGACGCTGGCTGCTGGACGCCTCCGGCCGCGCCGGCCTGCTGCGCCGTCAGCTCGGCCTGACCCGCGACAACGGCCACCACGCCCATGCCGCCTGGTTCCGCATCGACGACCGCATTGCCATCGACCAGTGGTGCGACGACGCGGAGTGGCAGGGCCGATGCACGCCGCGCGAGCGCTGGCGCTCGACCAACCACCTGTGCGGACCGGGCTACTGGTGCTGGCTGATCCCGCTGGCCTCGGGTGCGCATTCGGTCGGCATCGTGGTGGATGCGGCGCTGCATCCGGTGGAATCGATCAACCGCTTTCCGCGCGCCCTCGAGTGGCTGGCGCGGCACCAGCCGGCGCTGGCCCGGGAGGTGGCGGCCAGGCAGGACCAGCTGCTGGATTTCGCCTTTTTCCGCGACTACTCCTACGGCTGCGCACGGATGTTCAGCGCCGACCGCTGGGCGCTTACCGGCGAGGCCGGTGCCTTCCTGGACCCGTTCTACTCGCCGGGCACCGATTTCATCGCCATCGCCAACACCTACATCACCGAGCTGGTGCGCCATGACCGCGCCGGCCAGGTGCTGGCGCCCCGCGTGCGGCTGTACGAAAGGTTGTTCCAGTCGTTCTACGATTCCACGCTGGCGCTGTACCGCGGCCAGTATCCGCTGCTGGGCGATGCCGAGGTGCTGCCGGTCAAGGTGATCTGGGACTATGCCTACTACTGGGGCGTGCTGTGCCAGCTGGTGTTCCAGCACCGGTTGGCCGACGCCGCGCTGTTCGCCGAACTGGGGCCCGGGCTGGAGCGTACCCGCGAGCTGAATGCGCGGATGCAGGCGCTGTTCGGCCGCTGGCACGCCTGTTCACCCGGCCGCAACCCGGCGCGGATGCTCGACCAGCGCGAGCTGGCCTGGTTCGCCGCGATGAACGCGACGCTGCATGACGTGCTGGACGACGCCGGGGTGAGGGAGCGGCTTCGCGGCAATATCGCCCTGCTGCACGCCCTGGCCGCGGGTATCGTCGACCACGCCGCCGGCGCGGCCGGCCCGGCGATGCGCGAGGGGATGGAGGATCTCGACAGCGCGCCGGCGGACAGACCGGCCCTGTTCGCCGTGGCTTGAGCGGCCCGCTCAGCCCATGCCGCCGTTCACGCCGATGACCTGGCCATTGACGTAGCCGGCGGCGTCGGAGCAGAGGAACGCGACCAGCGCGGCGACCTCTTCCGGCCGGCCGGCGCGCTGGGCCGGCACCATCTCGCGGATGCGCTCGGGCGGGAAATCCTCGCCGATCATCCCGCCCTCGATGATGCCCGGTGCCACCACGTTGGCGGTGATGCCGCGCGAGGCCATCTCGCGCGCGAGCGACTTCGTGGCACCGTGCAGCGCGGCCTTGGCCGCGGCGTAGTTGGTCTGCCCGCGATTACCGACCACCGCCGCGACGGAACTGATCGACACCACGCGACCGAAGCGCGCACGGGCCATCGGCAGCAGCAGCGGCCGGGTGACGTGGAAGAAACCGTGCAGCGACACGTCGATCACGCGATGCCAGGCAGCGTCGGACATCCCGGCCATCGGCATGTCCTCGTGCACGCCGGCGTTGTTGACGACCGCGTGGATCGCGCCGTCGGCAAGCAGCGCCTCCAGTGCGGCACCGGTAGCCGCGGGGTCGGCCACGTCGAAGGCCACCGCCTGCGCCCGGCCGCCGGCATCGCGGATTGCAGCCGCCACAGCCTCGGCGCGCTCGTGGCCGCGGTTGGCGTGCACGATCACGTGATAGCCGACGGCAGCCAGCGCGTGGCAAATCGGACCGCCGAGATCGCCGCTGCCGCCGGTGACGAGGGCGCGTCGGGCAGGCATGGCATCGGCAGGCTTGGCATCAGTCATGACTTGGCTCCCGGGGGTGGATCACGGCGGCGCGGCCGCTGGCCAGCAGTCGCCCGCCCTGTTCGATGCGAAACGCATACTGCGCGCCGGCGTCGTCGGCCCACAGGCATCGGGCATGGACGTCCAGACGGCCATCATCCTTGTCCACGTACTCGGCCGCCAGCTGCACGTCGCGCAGGCTGACCAGCCGCCCCGGCTTCACGGCGTTGGCGCCCTGCCCGCGGTCGCGCAGGGCACCGTGCACGGCCATCGCCTGGGCGCCGTACTCGGCCAGGTGCACGGCATGCAGGCGCCCGTCGGCGCCGCGCAGCGGATGGTCGGGCAGGGCGTGGCTGTCGCTCACCGCATGGACGGTAGCGACATCCCAGGCCAGGACGCCGTCGAGCAGGCACATGCGGCCGGCATGCGGAATCAGCGATGCGAAATCAATCTCGGCGGACATGCGGTGCCATCAGGATCGACAGACAGAAATGGAAGGCCACGCCGAGGCCCACCGTCAGGCCGATCGCGCGCAGCACCGGGATGCTGGCCCAGGCGAACATGCCGAACACCAGCAGCGCGGAGGCCACGCAGACCAGGGTGGCGTGCAGGGTGCGGCGCTGCTCGGCGGGGTCGCCGGTATCGCGCTCGAAGAACAGCGCGTAGTGGAGGCCCAGCCCGCCGGCGAGGATCAGTGCGATCAGGTGGAACAGCGAGATCTCGATGCCGGCCATCCGTTCGACCGCCAGCACCAGGAACGTGGCCAGGGTCATCGGCGCCAGCACGTGCCAGGCGCGCCGTACGCTGCGCAGCGACAGCGTGATGGTCAGCACCAGCAGCACGGCAGCCACCGCCAGCGCCTTGAGGATGCGCACACGGTACGCCGCCACCAGCGACTCGGCGGCGGACTTCAGATCCAGCAGGTGGACGTCGGCACCCTGCCGCGCTGCCATCGCCTCGATCGCCGCGGCATCGTGCACCCCGCTCACCGTGGCCAGGCCCAGCCAGCCGTCGCCGCGCCGAACCAGCATCTCGGCGAGGCGCTGGCCCAGCGGACTCTCCGCGAAGCGCGCGGGCGTGAGCGGCGCGGCCGTGCGCGCGGTCTCGACGTCGTCGACAAAGGGCGCGAACAGGTCACGGCGGAATGGCAGGCCGGCGGTGGCGCGGTCCAGCGACGCCTGCAAGGTGGCGCGGTCGGGCAGGCGGGCCTGCCGGGCGCGCTGGGTGGCGACGCTGGGCAGGTAGGTCGACGGCAGTTCGATGGCATCCACGGCCTTCGCGCGCACCAGTGCCGCCACGGCGGGCGCCAGCCGCTCCGAACGCGCCAGCACGCCCTGCTCGGTCGCCGCTCCGATCACCAGCAGGTAGCGCACGTCGGGGGCGCCCAGCGCGGCGCGCAGGCGTGCGTCGCGCAGCAGCAGGTCCTGCGGCAGCGGGGTAAGGGCAGCCAGGTTGTTCTGCCAGAACGGCCCCGGCGCGAACGCCAGCATCGTGACCGTCGCCGCGGCAACCAGCAGCGGCACCCAGCGCGGCCGGGGCAGGCGGTCGACCAGGGCGCGGGCACGCACCAGCCACGGCATCTCCGCCACGTCGCGCACCCGCGCGGGCAGCAGATGTGGCAGCAGGTAGCGGGTGGCGAAGCCCGCCGCGAGCAGGCCGGTGATGGTGAACACGGCGAGCTGCTGCAGGCCGTTCACCCCCGAGGCGTAAAACGCGAGGTAGGCGATGCAGGCCGAGGCGATCGCGGTAAGCAGCAGCGGCCACAACCCGCGCGCGCTCGCCACTGCGTCCTCGCCGGCGCGACGGTGGCTGAGCAGGCGGATCGGATACTCCTGCGCTACCCCGAGCAGGGTGAAGCCGAAGGCAAGCGTGATGCCGTGCACCTCCGGATAGACCAGTACCAGCGCGGCGAGGCCGGCCAGCGCGGCGCTGGCCACCGGCAGCGCACCGAGCAGCAGCGACGGCACGCTGCGGTAGGCCAGCCAAAGCAGCAGCAGGAAGCCGACGGTGGAGACGCGGCCGATCCAGTCGGCCTGGTCGCGGGTGCGGGCATTCACCACCACGCTGAAGTAACCCGGGCCGCTCAGCGTCAGCCTCGCCTCGCCATGCCGCGGCAGCCGGGCGAAGGCGGCGCGGATGCCGTCGACCGCACGCTGCTGCGCGTCCGGATCGAAGCCCGCCGCGCGCGTCTGCACCAGCAGCAGCGCCTCGCCGCGCGGCGAGAACCAGACGCCGTCGCGCATCTGCGGCTGGCGCGGCGGCGACCAGCGCTGCGCCAGCTTCAGCACTTCCAGCGTGGGATCGCGCGGCAGCAGGTCCTTCAGCAGCACCGCGGCCGGCGAGGACAGGTCGTCCAGCCGCTGCTGCAGCTGGTCGGACAGGTAGTCCGCGTCCAGTCGCTGCGTGTCCAGCGTGGGCGAGAGCAGGTAGCGGTAAGGCAGGAGCGCACCGTCGAGTGCGCCAAGGTCGATGTTGCCATCCAGCACCTGGGTGTAGCGGTCGTCCTTCTCGAGCGAGGCGGCAAGCCCCCGGCTGAGCGCGGCCAGCATGGCGTCGCGCTGCTCGGCCGGCCGCGCCCGGCAAGCGGCCTGCGCGGACGAGGGGCAGTCGGCTTCGATCGCCAGCAGCAGCAGGCGCGAGCCGGGGCCATCACCGACCTGGTCCATCAGCAGGCGCTGGTCGGGCGTGGTTGGCGTGGGCATGAAGCTGCGCAGGTCGGTGCTGATCCGCAGTCGCTGCACGACGAACCCGCCGAGGATCGCCAGCGTGAGCAGCCACAGCAACAGCAGCGTGACGCGACGCTGCCGGGCCGGGCCGGGCGGAGGACTCAAGGCGCCGCCCGGCACAGCGATTCCAGGCCCTCGCGGGTGGGGGCCGAAGGCATCTTCGCGGCCAGCGGACCGAGCAGGTCGATCGCGGTGTCGCCACCGGCTTCCTGCATCACCATGCAGCGTGGTTCGTCGCCCTCGCCGTCGATGCGGATGCTGGCGACTGCCTTCGCCACGCGCGCGTCGCGCGGAGTGAGCAGCAGCGACCAGCCGTGGTCGGCGGCGTCCTTGCGCTGGATCGCGAACGACTCGCCGAGCTGGCCGGCGTTGCCGCTGAGCAGCGCCACGAAGCTCTCCAGCAGCCCCTGCAGCTGCGGCGCGTGCCGCAGCGAGAAAGAGCGCGGATGCTTGCCTGCACGCTCCTGAATGACCTCGCCGTCGGCGATGGTGAAGCGCTCCTCGCGCGGTGCCGTGACCGTGCGCTGCAGCCGGTCGCCGCCCAGCCACGCCAGCTCGCCGGAAACCACCAGCGGGCGGTCGAGCATCGCCATGAAGCGGGCTTCGGCGAAGGCCGTGCGTGCCGGCGCGGGGCGGCCGAGCGAGGCGATCAGCGCGTCCGCGTCAGGCGCCGACGCGCTGGCCCACGCCGGCAGGGCCAGCATCAGCACCAGCGCGCAGATCTTGCTGCCAGAAGTCATAGAAATTGAACCAGTTGGTGGGCGCGAGTCGCGCATGATGTTCCAGTCGCGCGGCGTAATGCGCGATGAGCGCGTCCAGCGCCGCCGCGCGCTCGGCGCGCGGGATCACGATGCGCTCGGCGACCGGCTCGAAGACCAGCCGGTACCGGTTGTCGCCCAGGTACAGGCCGAAACACAGCATCACCGGTACCTGCAGCGCGTGCGCCAGCAGCCACGGCCCGACCGGGAACGGCGCCGGCCGGCCCAGGAAGGGCACGTGGCGCAGGGTCTCGTGCTCGCGGCCGCGATCGGCCAGCAGCGCGACCATCGCACCGCACTGGCAGGCCTCGGCCATCGCCAGGGTGATCGAGGTGCCGTCCTGCGACGCGTCGATCACGCCGGCGCCGATCTCGGGCGCCAGGGCTTCCAGCAGGGCGGTCATGGCCGGGGTCTTCTGCTTGTCCAGCACCACCCGCAAGGCGATCTCGGGGCGGCGCGTGCTGAGCGCACGCAGCGCCTCGAAGCTGCCCAGGTGGGAGCCGATCAGCAGCAGACCGCGGCCGTCGGCCAGCCGGGCGTCAAGCTGCTCCAGCCCCTCGGTCTCGATCGCGAAGTCGTCGGCGCCGCGGGCCAGCAGGTAGACGCGGTCCAGGGTGATCGCGGCGAAGCACCACAGGTGGTCGAACACCTCGCGGCGGGTCGGCTCCCGCCCGAGCACGCGCGCGAGGTACTGCCGCGAGGCCAGCCGTTCCGGCGGACGGCGCAGGTAGAAATACGCGGTGATCGGGTACAGGAAGAGCCGCGCGAAGCGCCGGCCGAACACCAGCGCGATGCTGCGGATCAGCCACAGCGCGAAGCGTCCGCCGCCCTCCGGCCGGCTCTGCCAGTGCCCGCTCACGGCGCGGCGCCCTCGATCATGCCGCGTGCGAGCAGCTCCTGACCGCGGCGGATCTCGAAGCGCAGGCGGCCGGCGACGTCGCTGAGGCGAACCTCGGCGTCCTCGCCCGGACGCAGCGGTGCGACAAACTTGGCCTCGGCGATCCGCACCAGCCGTTCGCCACGCCAGGCGCGCAACGCTTCGGCGACAGCCTCCAGCATCACCACGCCGGGCACCAGCGGTTCGCCGGGGAAATGACCGGGCAGGCACGGATGCTCGGCCGGCACCCGGAACCGCTGCGTGTACGCGCTCATCCGGCGGCATCCTCGCCGCGCAGCAGCTGCGGCCAGCAGCGGACGAGCCGGAGCCCCTGCGCGTGCAGTCCGGCATGCGGCAGGTGCCGCAGGTAGCCGCGGCGGAACGCGTATTCGAGGCCGAAGGCCAGCGGGATCACCAGGTAGCCGCCGACGTGCTGGTACGCCAGCACCCAGGCCGGCAGCGTCGCACCGGCCAGTCCGGTCGACAGCAGGATCGCGAGCACCAGCGCCTGCGCCCCCAGCAGCAGGCACCAGAATACGGTGACGCCTCGGGCATAGCCGGCGACGCGGGGCTGTTGCAGGGTGTCCGGTCCTTCCAGTACGCGGATGAAGCGGGCCACCCGCGGTTCGCGGCCGACGCGCAGCGACACGCCGAACCAAGCCGAGATGCCCGCGACGATGCCTATCGGCACCCCCTCCAGCACGGCATTGGCGTAGCCCATCCAGGTCAGCCCGACAGCCGCCGCGGCGGAGAACGCCCACCCCAGCCAGGCCGTCCCGTGACCGGCGCGCATCCGCGGGGCCAGCCACGCCGTCAGCAGCACGAGCAGGGCGATCAGCGACAGCCACGGCCGGTGCAGCACCGCACCGGCGATCGCCAGCGCGGGGTACGCCGCCAGCAGCAGGGTCGTCTTGCGCGATGGGGCCGGGACTGCGGACATCGGGCTCTCGCTCATTGGCGGCAAACGCGGGGGCGCCGGCTCGGCCAAGGGGCCGCGACAGCCGCTCAGTGTGGGCGCTGCTGCTCGATGTAATCGGACAGCGTACGCAGGCTTGAGAAGATCTGCCGGTTGTCCGGATTGTCCGAGCGCAGCTGGAATCCGTAGCGTTTGGACACCGCCAGCGAGATCTCCAGCGCGTCGATCGAATCCAGCCCCAGCTCGCCACCGAACAGCGGTGCGTCGGGGTCGATCTGCCCGGGGGTGACGGTCTCGAGATTCAGGCTCTCGACGACCAGGGTGGCCAGTTCGTGTTGTGCGGCGGTCTGCTCTGCCATGCTCGTTTCCGTGCCCCAAAAGCGATGCCTCCCCCCGGTGGCAGCGGGGCGCGAGTGTACCATGGGGCCCTTGTCGTTCCCGGTAGATCGCATGGTTCAGGGATGTGAAGGCACCGCTGCGCAGGCAAGTATCCGGCGGGCGCCGCGGGTGTCGTATCGCAATGTGGAAGCCTCCGAGGCGCTGGCGGATCCGGGCATGTTGACGGTGATCGGCTTCGGCGCCGGCCGCGGGGAAATCGACGATCCGCGCTGGCTGCGGCTGCAACTGGAGCCGTTCGATGCGCCCGCCCCGCTGGAGTGCTGGGAGGTGGACGGCCCGGTGGACCGTGGCGTGGCCGGGGACGTCCGCTGGTCGCGCGGTGGCGGCTGGCTGTTCGCGGCGATCGAGCGGGACGAACCCGCCGAAGGCGACATCGAGGCATGCGCCGCCGGGGCCTACCGGGAACTGGCCGCGTTCCTGGCCGCGCAGCCCGAATCACAGGTGCTGCGGGTGTGGAACTACCTGGCGGATATCAATGCCGGCGACGGTGACGAGGAACGCTACAAGCGCTTCTGCTGCGGGCGCGCGCGCGGCATGGGCGAGGCGTTTGCCGGTGGCTTTCCGGCGGCGACCGCGATCGGCAGCCTCGGCGGGCAGCCGCGGCTGCAGGTCTACCTGCTGGCCTGCACGCAGCCTGGCAGGCGGGTCGAGAACCCTCGCCAGCTAAGCGCGTGGCGCTACCCGCGCCAGTACGGTCCGACCCCGCCCAGTTTCGCGCGGGCGATGCGGCTGCCGGCCGACGACGCGCTGGCGATCTCCGGGACCGCCGCGGTGATCGGACACGCCTCGGCCCATCACGGAGACCTGTCGGCCCAGCTGGCGGAAACCGTGGCCAACCTCGAGGCGGTTCTGGCCGCGGCCGGCATGCCGGCGGGCTTCGACACCCATTCGCCGCTCAAGGCCTATGTTCGCCGTCCCGGCGACGCACGTACGGTGAGGGAATTCTTCCGCCAGCACCTGCCGGGCGTGCCGGTCCTGCTGCTGCACGGCGACGTCTGCCGGGCCGAGCTGCTGGTCGAAGTGGACGGCTGGCGCTACGCCTGAACGGCGGGCGTCGACCGCCCCGCCACTACCTGGGCAGCCGGGTCGGGCGCTGCCAGCCCGACAGGGTGAGCTGGCGGCCGCGCGCCACGGTGAGCTCACCGGGCGGGGCGTCCTTGGTGATCACCGAACCGGCGCCGATGGTGGCCTCGGCGCCGACGCTGACCGGCGCGACCAGCGCACTGTTGGAGCCGATGAAAGCGCCGTCGCCGATGCGCGTGAGATGCTTGTTCACGCCGTCGTAGTTGCAGGTGATGGTGCCGGCGCCGATGTTCACGCGGGCGCCGATGTCGGCGTCGCCGATGTAGCTGAGGTGGTTGGCCTTGCTGCCGTCGCCCAGGGACGCCTTCTTGATCTCGACGAAGTTGCCCACGTGCACGCCGGTCGCCAGCTCCGTGCCGGGGCGAAGCCGGGCGAAGGGGCCGATGGTGCACGGCCCGTGGGTCACCACGCCGTCGAGGTCGCAGTGCGCCAGCACCACCGTGCCGCTGGCCAGCCGGGCGTTGTGCACGCGGGTAAACGGACCGAGGCGCACGTCGTCGCCCAGCTCCACGTCACCCTCGAGGATCACGTCGACGTCGATCTCCACGTCGCTGCCGGCCCGCACGCGGCCACGCACGTCGATGCGCGCCGGGTCGGCCAGGCGCACGCCGGCGAGCATCAGTTCCCCGGCGCGGCGACGCCGGTACTGGGCCTCGAGTTCGGCAAGCTGCAGCGGATTGTTGGCCCCGGCCGCCTCGACCGGATCGGCGCACTCCACCGAGCGTGCGGGGCGCTGCTCTGTCGCCGCCATGGCGAAGATATCGGTGAGGTAGTACTCGCCCTGGGCGTTGTCGCGGCCGAGCCGGGCAATCCAGCCGCGCAGGTGTGCGGCATCGGCGGCCACGATGCCGGTGTTGACGAGGTCCACCGCCCGCTCTTCGGCGCTGGCGTCCTTCTCCTCCACCACCGCCATCACGCGGGCCGCGTCGTCGCACAGCACCCGGCCGTAGCCGACGGGATCGGCCAGCCGCGTGGTGAGCAGGGCCAGGCCGTCGGCGGTCACCAGCGGACGCAGGGTCTCGGCACGGGTCAGCGGCACGTCGCCGTACAGGACCAGCACGCGCGCCGTGTCCGGCACCTGCGCGAGCGCCTGCGCCACCGCGTGCCCGGTACCCAGGCGCTCGGCCTGCAGCACCCACTGCAGGTCATCGGCGGTGGCGAACGCCTCGCGCACCTGTTCTCCGCCGTGGCCATACACCACGTGGATCGACGCCGGGCCCAGCTCGCGCGCCGTCGCCAGCACGTGGCCGAGCAGCGGACGGCCGGCCACCGGCATCAGCACCTTGGCGCGCCTGGACTTCATGCGCTTGCCCTCGCCGGCGGCGAGGACGATGACGTGCAGGGGAGACGGTTCCATGGATCACCGGGGTCGTGGACTCAGGACGCCAAGAATATCAGCCGCACGTCGCAAACCCGGGCGGCGCACGGCTGCCCGGATACACGAACGCCGGCGCAAGGCCGGCGTTCATGGAGCCGCAGCTGCCCCGCGGGGCGGACGCGGATCGGCTCAGTGCTTGAGCGTGCGGCGCAGGCGCTCGAGCGCCTGCAGCTGGGTGATCGCCGCGGCCAGCTTGGCCTGCGCCTCGGCGATTTCCATCGCGTCGGTGCGATTGGCCAGCGCTTCCTCGGCGCGACGTTTGGCGTCCAGGGCCGCCTGCTCGTCGATGTCCGCCGAGCGGATCGCGCTGTCGGCCAGCACGGTCACCACCTGTGGCTGCACTTCGAGAATGCCGCCGCCGGTGATCGAGATGTCCACCTTCTCGCCGCTGGCCTCGGTCACGACGACCTTGCCGGGCTTGAGGCGGGTGATCAGCGGGGCGTGGCGCGGGGTGATGCCCAGCTCGCCCAGCTCGCCGGTGGCAACGACCATCGTCGCCTCGCCCGAGTAGATCTCGGCTTCGGCACTGACGACGTCGACGCGGATGGTGTGGCTCATGGGAGGTTTCCGGATGCGTGGGGCTGGGGGCGGGCTGGATCACCCGCCCCGATGGATCAGGCGGCCTTCTTGGCGCCCATCTCCTCAGCCTTCTTGATCGCCTCGTCGATGCCGCCGACCATGTAGAACGCCTGCTCCGGCAGGTGGTCGACGTCGCCGTCCACGATCATCTTGAAGCCGCGGATGGTTTCCTTCAGCGGCACGTACTTGCCCGGCGAGCCGGTGAACACTTCGGCCACGTGGAACGGCTGCGAGAAGAAGCGCTCGATCTTGCGGGCGCGCGACACGGCCTGCTTGTCTTCCTCGGAAAGCTCGTCCATGCCCAGGATCGCGATGATGTCCTTCAGCTCCTTGTAGCGCTGCAGGGTGCCCTGCACGCGGCGGGCGACGTCGTAGTGCTCGGCGCCGATCACGTTCGGATCGAGCTGGCGGCTGGTCGAGTCCAGCGGATCCACCGCCGGGTAGATACCGAGCGAGGCGATGTTGCGGGAGAGCACCACGGTCGCGTCCAGGTGGGCGAAGGTGGTGGCCGGCGACGGGTCGGTGAGGTCGTCCGCGGGCACGTACACGGCCTGGATCGAAGTGATCGAGCCGGTCTTGGTCGAGGTGATGCGCTCCTGCAGCACGCCCATTTCCTCGGCCAGGGTCGGCTGGTAGCCCACCGCCGACGGCATGCGGCCGAGCAGCGCGGACACCTCGGTACCGGCCAGGGTGTAGCGGTAGATGTTGTCGACGAACAGCAGCACGTCCTTGCCCTTGCCGGTCTCGTCCTTCTCCTCGCGGAAGTACTCGGCCATGGTCAGGCCGGTCAGCGCCACGCGCAGACGGTTGCCCGGCGGCTCGTTCATCTGGCCGTACACCATCGCGACCTTGTCCAGAACGTTGGAGTCCTTCATCTCGTGGTAGAAGTCGTTGCCCTCGCGGGTACGCTCGCCCACGCCGGCGAACACGGACAGACCCGAGTGCGCCTTCGCGATGTTGTTGATCAGCTCCATCATGTTCACGGTCTTGCCCACGCCGGCGCCGCCGAACAGGCCGACCTTGCCGCCCTTGGCGAACGGGCAGACCAGGTCGATCACCTTGATGCCGGTCTCGAGCAGGTCGGTCGCGGCGGCCTGGTCGGCGTAGCTCGGGGCCTCGCGGTGGATCACCCAGCGGTCCTGCTCGCCGATCGGGCCGGCTTCGTCGATCGGGTTGCCGAGCACGTCCATGATGCGGCCGAGGGTCGCCTTGCCGACCGGCACCTTGATGCCTTCGCCGGTGTTGCGGGCCTCGAGGCCACGCTTCAGGCCGTCGGTCGAGCCGAGCGCGATGGTGCGCACGATGCCGTCGCCCAGCACCTGCTGCACTTCGAGCGTGATCTCGGTGCCGTCGATCTTCAGTGCGTCGTACACCTGCGGCACCTGATCGCGCGGAAACTCCACGTCGATGACCGCGCCGATGATCTGAACAACTTTGCCCTGGCTCATGGAATGCTCCGGATGGATCTCTTAAGTGTCTGTGTGGGCGCCGCTGGGCGTCGCCGTGAATGCTTGCCGGTGATCAGACTGCCGCGGCGCCGCCGACGATCTCCGAGATTTCCTGGGTGATCGCGGCCTGGCGGGCCTTGTTGTAGACCAGCGTCAGGTCGCCGATGACCTTGTTGGCGTTGTCCGACGCGCTCTTCATCGCCACCATGCGCGCCGCGTGCTCGCTGGCCAGGTTCTCCAGCGTGGACTGGTACACCACCGACTCGATGTAGCGACCCAGCACGTGCTCCAGCACGGTGGCCGCATCGGGCTCGTAGATGTAGTCCCAGTCGTGGGTCTGCGACAGCGCGATGCCGGCCGAGCCTTCCATCTCGGAGGCCACCAGCGGCAGCGGCAGCAGCGCATCGACGGTCGGCTTCTGCGTCATCGTGTTGACGAAGTCGTTGTAGGCCAGGAACAGGCGGTCCAGCTTGCCCTCGGTGTAGGCGTCCATCGCCACCTTGATCACGCCGACCAGGCTTTCCAGCTTCGGCTTCTCGCCCAGGTGGGTCACGCTGCCGATCAGGTTGACGCCCTTGATGCGACGGAAGAACTGCACTGCCTTCTGGCCGATCGCCACCACGTCGACGGAGACACCCTTGCCCTGCCATTCCTGGATCGCCGGCAACAGCCGGCGGAACAGGTTGGAGTTGAGGCCGCCGCACAGGCCGCGGTCGGTCGAGACCACCACGTAGGCCACGCGCGCCACGTTCTCGCGCTCGGTCAGGAACGGATGGTTGAAATCCGTGCTGGCCTGGGCCACGTGGGCGATCATCTTGCGCATCAGGCGCGCATAGGGACGCGATGCCTTCATCAGGTCCTGCGCCTTGCGGATCTTCGAGGCCGAGACCATTTCGAGCGCGCGCGTCACCTTGCGCATGTTCTGCGTGCTCTTGATCTTGGTTTTGATTTCGCGGCCGCTAGCCATGCTCTGTTCGCTCGCTGTGATCGGTGGGTGTGTTCCGTCGCGGGCGCGCGGCTTGCACCGCGCGCGCCGGTGGGCGGATTACCAGCTACCGGTCTTCTTGTACTCGTCCATCGCGGACTTGAAGGTCGCCTCGATCTCGCCGTTCCAGTCACCGGTGGCGACGATCTTCTTCATCAGCTCGCCGTGGTTCTGGTGGAAGAACGCATG
The DNA here is from genome assembly GCA_018970895.1 of Lysobacteraceae bacterium. Lineage (GTDB taxonomy): Bacteria > Pseudomonadota > Gammaproteobacteria > Xanthomonadales > Rhodanobacteraceae > Dyella_A. Next base: position 54,756 of record JAGWVM010000003.1, read on the forward strand.
TAGGCCCTTCTCGAAGGCCAGCACCTTGTTCACCGGCAGGTCGTCGAGGTAACCCTTCTCGGCCGCGTACACCGACAGCGCCAGCTCGGCGATCGACAGCGGCGCGTACTGCGCCTGCTTCATCAGCTCGGTCACGCGCTGGCCGCGGTCCAGCTGGGCGCGGGTGGCCGGATCCAGGTCGGAGGCGAACTGCGCGAATGCGGCCAGCTCGCGGAACTGCGCCAGCGCCAGCTTCACGCCGCCGGACAGCTTCTTGACGATCTTGGTCTGCGCCGCACCACCCACGCGCGACACCGAGATACCGGCGTTCACCGCCGGGCGGATGCCGGCGTTGAACAGGTCGGTCTCGAGGAAGATCTGGCCGTCGGTGATCGAGATCACGTTGGTCGGCACGAACGCGGACACGTCACCGGCCTGGGTCTCGATGATCGGCAGCGCGGTCAGCGAACCGGTCTTGCCCTTGACCTCGCCGTTGGTGAACTTCTCGACGTACTCCTCGTTCACGCGCGCGGCGCGCTCGAGCAGGCGCGAGTGCAGGTAGAACACGTCGCCCGGATAGGCTTCGCGGCCCGGCGGACGCTTCAGCAGCAGCGAGATCTGGCGGTAGGCCACGGCCTGCTTCGACAGGTCGTCGTACACGATCAGCGCGTCCTGGCCGCGGTCGCGGAAGTACTCGCCCATGGCGCAGCCGGCGTACGGCGCGATGTACTGCAGCGCGGCCGACTCGGACGCCGAAGCCACCACCACGATGGTGTTGGCCAGCGCGCCGTTCTCTTCCAGCTTGCGCACCACGTTGGCGATCGACGAGCGCTTCTGGCCGATCGCGACGTAGATCGAGAAGATGCCCGAATCCTTCTGGTTGATGATCGCGTCGATCGCCAGCGCGGTCTTGCCGGTCTGGCGGTCGCCGATGATCAGCTCGCGCTGGCCGCGGCCGATCGGGATCATCGAGTCGACCGACTTGTAGCCGGTCTGCACCGGCTGGTCGACTGACTTGCGCCAGATCACGCCCGGCGCGACCTTCTCGATCGGCGCGTTGATCCTGGCGTTGATCGGGCCCTTGCCGTCGATCGGGTTGCCCAACGCGTCGACCACGCGACCCAGCAGCTCCGGACCGACCGGCACTTCGAGGATTCGGCCGGTGGTGCGTGCGGTGTCGCCTTCCTTCAGGTGCTGGTACTCACCGAGCACCACGGCGCCGACGGAGTCGCGCTCGAGGTTGAGGGCCAGGGCATAGGCGTTGCCCGGCAGCTCGATCATTTCGCCCTGCATCACGTCGGCCAGGCCGTGGATGCGCACGATGCCGTCGGACACGCTGATGATCGTGCCCTCGTTACGGGCTTCCGCTCCGAGCTTGAACTGCTCGATGCGGTTCTTGATCAGCTCGCTGATCTCGGACGGGTTCAAGGTGGTGCTGGACATGGTCGTTTCCTTGGGTTCGCGCCGCGTCAGCGGCACCCGATGGTTTTTTGAATCTGGGGTCAGTGAGCCAGCGCGCTTGCCAGCTTCTCGAGGCGTCCGCGGGCGGAGCCGTCAATCACTTCGCTGCCGGTATCGATCACCACGCCGCCCAGCAGCGACGGATCGACCTGGGTCTCCAGTTCGATCTCGCGCTTGAATCGGCGCTTCAGCGAGGCCTTCAGCTGCTCGGCCTGCGCCGCGTCCAGCGCCATCGCACTGGTCACCTTGACCAGCAGCTGCGACTCGGCTTCGCGCTTGTAGTCCTCGAACAGCTCGGCGACTTCCGGCAGCAGCGCCATGCGGCGGTGCTCGGCCATCTCGGCGAGGAACTGCCCGAACGGGGTATCGGATAACATGCCCTGCGGCAGGTGCAGCGCCGCCAGCTGGGCCGGCTGCACGCGCGGGTCGTTGCCGAAGCCGGCGACCCGGGGATCGCGGGCGACGGCTGCAGCGAAAGCCAGCGCACCGGACCAGGCGCCCAGCGCACCCGCCGCGTGAGCCAGCTCGAAAGCCGCGCGGGCGTAGGGGCGGGCGAGAGTGATTGCCTGGGCCATTGCTTAGATCTCGGTCGCGAGCTGGTCGAGCAGGATCTTGTGCGCGGCCGGATCGATCTCGCGCTGCACGATCTTGCTCGCGCCCTGGACCGCGAGGGCGCCCACGCGCTCACGCAGCTCCTCGCGGGCACGCTGCGCCATCGACGCGATGTCGTCCTGTGCAGCAGCCTTCAGGCGGGTGATCTCGGCGACAGCGTCGGCCTTGGCCTTGTCCAGGATCTGGTTGGCCTGTTGCTGTGCCTTGTCGATGATCTCGGAGGCCTGCTGGCGTGCCTTGCGGATCTCGTCGGCCACCTTGGCGTCGGCGTCCTTGAGCTCGGCACGCGCCTTCTCGGCGGCATTGAGGCCGTCGGCAATCTTCAACTGGCGCTCTTCGATCGCCTTGGTCAGGTTCGGCCAGATGAACTTGACCGTGAACGCGATCAAGATGGCGAACGAAAGCATTTCGCCAATCAGAGTGGCGTTGATATCCATCGCTGCTTGCCTGTTAGTGCGGATTCACAAGCACGGGCGCCGAAGCGCCCCTGCAGGAAAGCGACACCGCCTCGAGGCGGTGTCGCAGTGGCGTGCTTACTTGCCGGCGCCGGCAGCCGAGAGCACCGCGCCGAGCAGCGGGTTCGCCACGGCGAAGTACATCGCCAGCGCCACGCCGATCAGGAACGCCGCGTCGATCAGGCCGGCCAGCAGGAACATGCGGCCCTGCAGCAGCGGCACCAGCTCCGGCTGACGGGCGGCCGCCTCGAGGAACTTCGAACCCATGATGCCGATACCGATACAGGCACCCAGCGCGCCGAAACCGATGATCAGGCCGAGCGCGATCGCGGTGAAGCCCTGGATTTGTGCAAACTGAACGAGATGTTCCACGGTGGTCTCCTCAAGAAAAGAAAAGCGTAAGAGCGTGCAAGGTCAAACGAAATCAGTGGTGGTCGTGCGCCATCGAGATGTACACGACGGTCAGCACCATGAAGATGAAGGCCTGGATCGAGATGATCAGGATGTGGAACAGCCCCCACACCGTGTAGCCCACGATACCCATGCCGAACAGCAGCCAGCTGCCCGCGCTGAACAGGCCGGCGATCAGCATGAACACCAGCTCGCCCGCGTACATGTTGCCGAACAGTCGCATGCCCAGACTGACCGGCTTGGACACCAGCTCGACCATGTTCAGGGCGAAGTTCGGGATCCACAGCAGCGGATGCTTGCCGAACGGCGCGGTGAACAGCTCGTGCATGAAGCCGCCGAAGCCCTTGGCCTTGAAGCTGTAGAAGATCACCAGGACAAAGACCGTCAGCGACATCGCAAAGGTCATGCTGAGGTCGGCGGTCGGCACGGCACGGAAATGGCTGGCACCCAGCTTTTCGGTGATGAAGGGGAGCAGATCGACCGGCAGCAGGTCCATGGCGTTCATCAGGAACACCCACAGGAACACGGTCAGCGCCAGCGGACCGAGGAAGCGGCGGTCGCCGTGGAACACGTCCTTGACCTGGCCGTCGACGAACTCGAGCACGATCTCGACGAAGGCCTGGCCCTTGCCCGGCACTCCGGCGGTGGCGCGGCGCGACTTCAGCCAGAACCAGCCGCAGGCCAGGATGCCCAGGACCAGCGAGACGGCGATGGAGTCGATATGGAACGACCAGAAGCTGCCGTCGTGCGACTGCCAGAAGGTCAGGTGATGCTGGATGTATTCGGTAAGACCGCCCTGCGGCTCGCTTGCCATGTTTCAACCCTTGAATCTGAACGCCAGCAGATTGACCGCATAAGCCGCCATCAGCCCCGCAATGGCGGCCGACGGCGGCAACTTGAATTGGACGAGGATCACGAACAACCCTCCCAGGATCGCGATCCACTTCAGGACCATCCCCGACAGCAAGCGGCCCAGAACAAAACCTCCCGAGCCCAGCTTCGCGAATGCGCGCATCGACAGGAGCGCCGTCCCAAGCGCCACAATCCCCGCCCCCAGCGCGGCGGCCCAAGCCTCGCGAGGCCCCCGCAACATGAAGGCGCATCCCGCGACCGTTGCCACAAAAAGCTGCAGCACGATGATCCGCAGTGCGACGCGCCGACCGGAGTCCAGACTGTTGAGCACTTGCACCCTCCGCGCGGCCATACCAGATGAGGGGTACTGATCCCGCGGAAAGCCACGATCCTATCCGCATGATTGTAGCAGTGGCCCCAATCGAGCGACAAGCTCTTGCGCCACCCCGGACAGGCACCGAAATGCTCCGCCGACGGGTCGCGGCTCCGGGCAACAAAAAAGGGCCGGACCGTAGTCCGACCCTCTCGACCGGGGGCGCCAGGCGCCCCGGATACTTACTTGGCGGCAGCCTTCTTGGCGGCAGCCACCGGAGCCGCAACGGCCTCGGTCGCAGCCTGCTGCTGCTCCTGCATCACCGCACCGATCGACTCGGCAGTCTTCTGCGTGACCGCGAAAATCTCCTGACCCACGGACACCGCGCGCTCGGCGTTGTCGCGACCCAGGCTGGCGCCCTTCTCCCACAGCGAGCGGAAACCATCGGCGTCACGCACTTCCATCGCCTCGGCGAGGAAATCGGCAGAGGTCTTGGCCTGCTTCTCGAAGGTCTTGAACTGCAGGCTCGCGACCGTCTCGAGCCCCTTGACCGCGAGGGCATGCACCTTGAACGCGTTGTCGGAGAACTGCTTGGCGTAATTGAACGCCTGGCTGGTGAACTGCTGATTCATGGCAATTTCCCCTCGATGGGGTGGCTGGTAGTGGAGCCACCGTATCAGGAACTTTGTTGCAGTGCAATATATTTCTTCTTGCAGCGCAACCTGTTCAGGATTTCGTCATCATTTCCGGTGCGTTACAGCCCATACCAATTCTTTCGCACCGCGTCAGGGACTGTCCGACGAACAGCTCGCACCCGAGGTACAGGTTTCATGCACCACCACCCGGCCCAACCCTGGAAGCGCCGGCTTGAGGCGAGCCCAGATCCAGCGCGCGAGCATCTCGCTGGTGGGATTGTCCAGCCCCTCGATGTCGTTGAGGTAATGATGGTCAAGCTGATCGTAGAGCGGCGCAAACGCTGCCTTGATGTCGGCGAAGTCCATCACCCATCCGAGCTGCGGATCAGGCTCGCCCTCGACATGGATCTCGATCCGGAACGAGTGCCCGTGCAGCCGGGCGCATTTGTGCCCTGGCGGCACGTTAGGCAGGCGGTGTGCCGCCTCGAGCTGGAAGACCTTGAAGATGTGCATGCGATTCGCCGGCTCATCCGTCCGCGCTACGCGGTCGCTTCGGCGCCATGGAGGAGAGTGGTGGCTATGGGTGGAGGCGAAGCATAGCCACCCTCGCAACCCTAAGCCTAGTGTTTCTGCGGGTTACCGCGATGACGCGGTGCGCCAAGCATACCAGTTCTGTAGCAGTCGCTGTAGCACTCGCTGTAGCAGCTACATAGCCACCCGACACATCAGCAAGCCGGGGAACCGGAAGGTCAGATGTTTTGGCGGAAATTTCCGCGGGGATATCTAAGCGGGTCAGTCACGAACATACCCCCCGGTACCCCCTCTCCTCCGGCCAGGCGCGACGGACAGGCAGCCTCCAGCGGTATTGCGGGGGAAGCTTGTGGATGTCCCGGTAACGGGTTGATTGGCCAGGACATGGAATCTCTCCGACCAACTCACTTCAATACACGTCACTGACCCACAGAGGTCGGCTGCCGGATGTGCCGGTGGATGGCTATTGGAGGTGGCATGGCACTGAGGCAGCGGGGTAAAGAACCAGCGCCCGGCGACCTGGATCGCCGCTATCTCCTCATAGACCTGCAGGTCCGTGGTCGTCGCGTGCGCATCTCCTCGGGCGTGATGGATCGGGCAGCCGCCCGGGCCAAGGAACAGCTCCTGCTGGACGAGTTGAGGGCCGATCCGCGCATCTCCCATGCCCGCCTGGTTGAACTAATGCGAGGCGGTAGTTGCACCCCCGGTCGTACAGAGCACCCCAGTGGGGCAGCCTTTCTGACACTGAAGGATGCGTGCGACCAGGCCCTCGACGACCACGAACCTTGGGGACGGAGCAGACATGGCTGGGCAGAGTCCCGAAGCCGAGCTACCTACTCCGAGCAACTCAGGGACGTCCAACGAATCCTGGGACCATCCCTGCCTGTCACATCCATTGACCGGGGCTCCATAGACTCGATCATCAAGGATCTCCTGGGGACAAGCCCCGGAGCCCATAGGCCTCGAAACTCTCGATCGACCGTCAACCGAAAGGTGTTCGCCCTGCTGTCGGTGCTGCGGCGACTAAACGACAGGGGACTCGCTGCGCTGACGATCCCCAGATACTCCCCATTCGACGAGTCGGACAACGCTCGCCAGTTCGTGTTTACGGCAGAGCAGGAGCGGGAACTGTTCAACCGGATAAAGCACCTGGATGCGACGGAGTCCAAGGGGAGACCAAGGGTGCTCGACGCGCACGCGTACCACGACCTCTTCGTCTTCCTGGCTGACACAGGCTGTCGACTCACCGCGGCACTCAACGTTCGGTGGACCGACGTATTCACGGACAACGGTGCCACGTTCGTGCGGTTTTTCCGCAAGCAACACCTGAAGGGTGGACGACCTCGCACCACGCCGCTGACCAAGAGAGCGGCAGAGGCTCTGAATCGCCAAGAAAAGGGCGGCACCGAGGGGCCTTTCACCATGCTGAACAAGCGCCGAGCTCAGCACCTCTGGATGGCAGCGAGGGCGCAGACCTCTTTTGCCTATGAGCGAGACGCGGTGATCCACTCGCTGAGGCACACCTGCGCGACCCGCATGCTACTCGCCACTGGGGACATCAAGCTGGTCCAGGACTGGCTGGGGCATTCGTCTATCCAGACGACCGCGCAGACCTACGCGAAGGTACTGACCAAACAGAAGGTAGCAGCCTTGACCGGCTTTCAGACCAACTGGAACGACTGACCGAGGTCTCCACTATTGGAAAGAGGTGCGGGCGACCGGTGGCCGCCCGCGAACCACTCCCGTCACTTCTGGCGATTAGGAAGCCCCAGCTTCCATCGGATCATGTCGCCGATGATCGGAA
>JAGWVM010000081.1 GCA_018970895.1 Lysobacteraceae bacterium
GAGCCGGTGACGCTGCGCGGCCAGGCCATCGCCGACGAGCTGCTCGCGCATGCCGACCGCGAAGGGGTCGGCCAGATCCTGATCGGCCGCACCCGCGAGCGACCGCTGGCGCGGCTGCTCGGCATCTCGCTGACCCAGCGTCTGATGCGCCGCGGCGCACACATGGAACTGACCATCATCGCCACGCCGGTCGAGCGGGTGCAGGCGCGGCGGCGGGCACGGCAGCCGGTGCGCACCGCAACGGGTGGCGCCTATGGCTATGCCACCGTGGTGATCGCGGTCGCCTTCGCGCTCGCCTTCGCCGCCAACACCTGGCTGGGTGTCGGCAACCTGTCGCTGATCTTCCTCACCGCGGTACTGGTGGTCGCGGTGCGCTCGCGCATGGCGGTGGCCGTGTATGCCGCGCTGCTGTGCTTCCTGGGGTACAACTTTTTCTTCACCGAACCGCGCTACACGCTGCGCATCAGCCATCCGGACGACGTGCTGGCGGTGAGCCTGTTCCTGCTCGCGGCCCTCGTCTGCAGCCGGCTGGCGACGCGCCTGGCGACCCAGGTCCGCTCGCTGCGGATCGCGCAGGTGCATACACGTGCGCTGCTTGGCCTGGGTCAGCAGCTGACGGCCAGCGCCGATGCAGGCGGCGCGCGACAGGCCGGTGCACGCGCCATGGCCACCGCGCTGGACGCCGAGGTGGCGATCCTGGCGCGCAGCGCCGACGGGCAACTGCAGGTCGCCCATGCCGCTCCCCGCGCCATCCAGCTGTCGCCCCAGGACATGGCGGCAGCCGACTGGTGTGAACGCCACCACGAGCCGGCCGGCCGCTTCACCGACACCCTGCACGGTGCCAGCGGCTGGGCGCTGCCACTGGCGGTGGACGAGCACCGGCTCGGCGTCGCCTTCGTACGCCTGCCGACGGACGCGAAGCTGGACGCGGAACGCCGGCGCCTGGCGCTGGCCATGGCGCAGGATCTGGCCCGCGCGCTCGAGCGCGCCCGGCTCGCCGACGAACTGGAGGGCGCCCGTGTGCAGGGCGAGACCGAGCGCCTGCGCAACGCCCTGCTGTCGTCGGTCTCGCACGACCTGCGCTCGCCGCTGGCAGCCATGATCGGCGCCGCCGGCACCCTGGTGTCGTATCGCCGCCAGTTGCCGGACGAAGAGCTGGACCAGTTGCTGCAATCGATCCTCGGCGAGGGCCAGCGGCTGGACCGCTATATCCAGAACCTGCTCGACATGACCCGGCTGGGCCACGGCACGCTGACCTTGAATCGCGACTGGATCGCCGCCGACGACATCGTCGCTTCGGCCGTTGCCCGGGTGCGCAAACTGTTTCCCGAGCTGCGCCTGCAGGTGCACGGCACGCCGGAGCCGGTGCTGCTGCACGTGCATCCGGCGCTGATCGAGCAGGCGCTGTTCAACATCCTGGAGAACGCCGCGCGGTTCTCGCCGCCAAACGAAGCGGTACGCGTGGACGCCCGCCTGGCCGACGGGCAGTTGATGATCGACGTCGCCGACCGCGGCCCCGGCATCCCCGAGGACGAGCGTGTACGGATCTTCGACATGTTCTACTCGGTCGCGCGCGGCGACCGCGCCCCGCAGAGCACCGGCATGGGCCTGGCGATCTGCCGCGGCATGATCGGCGCCCATGGCGGCAGCGTCGAAGCGCTGCCGGGCGACGGCCGCGGCACCACCATCCGGATCACCCTGCCGGTGCCACCGGCACCGGCGGCAGACGGCTGATCAGCGCCGCGCCTTTGACAGCAGGCGCAGGATCTCCAGGTACAGCCACACCAGGGTCACCATCAGCGCGAACGCGCCGTACCACTCCATGTATTTCGGTGCGCCCTGCGCAGACCCGCGGTCGATCAGGTCGAAGTCCAGCGTCAGGTTGAGCGCGGCCAGTCCCACCACCAGCAGGCTGAAGCCGATGCCCAGCGCGCCGGACTCGTGGATGAAGGGAATCTGGATGTGGGTGAACGCACGCAGGCCGATGTCCACCAGGTACAGCAGCGCGATGCCGCCGGTGGCCGCCACCACGCCGGTGCGGAACTTGTCGGTGACCTTGATGATGCCGGTGCGGTAGAGCGTCAGCATGACCGCCAGCACGGCCAGGGTGAGCATCACCGCCTGCAGCACGATGCCGGCGTAGCGCAGTTCCATCATCGCCGACAGCCCGCCCAGGGCGAAGCCTTCGGCGATGGCGTACAGCGGTGCGGTGATGCCTGCCCAGCGGGGAGCGAAGGTGGTGACCATGGCCAGTACGAAGCCGACGATGAGCCCGCCCCACAGGAACGGCGACACGGCGGCCACGGCCTGGGCGAGGTTGCCGCCGGCCGCGGCATCGAGGAAGCGGTGCCAGGTGAAGCTGCCGGTGACCACGATCAACAGCAACAGCAGGCCGCTCTTGGCGATGGTGCCGTTCATGGTCATCCGCTCGCCTTCGGCGAACAGTCCCTGGAACGTCTTTTCCTGCAATACCGGGTTGCCCGTGCGCATCTGGATCTCCTGAGGGATGCCACGGTCCGCGTGGCGACAGCTGCGATCCTAGCGCACCATTTCGTCGCCAGGCCTGCTGTTCGAGGCGTCCGGCCGCCCCGGTTCGGGCAGCAGCACGGTGATCAGGCCCATCAGCGGCAACCAGGCGCACAGGCGGTACACGTAGTCGATGCCGTGGGTGTCGGCCAGCCGCCCCAGCACGGCGGCGCCGATGCCACCCATGCCGAAGGCCAGCCCGAAGAACAGCCCCGACACCATGCCCACGCGCCCGGGAATCAGTTCCTGCGCGTAGACCAGGATTGCGGAGAACGCCGAGGACAGCACCAGCCCGATCGCCACACTGAGCACGCCGGTCCAGAACAGGCTGGCGTGCGGCAGCAACAGGGTGAACGGCGCCACGCCGAGGATCGACACCCAGATCACCCGTTTGCGACCGATGCGGTCGCCCACCGGACCGCCGATCAGCGAACCGGCCGCCACCGCGAACAGGAACACGAACAGGTGGGTCTGCGCGTTCTGCACCGACACGCCGAACGTGTGGATCAGATAGAAGGTGTAATAGCTGCTGATGCTGGCCAGGTAGAAGTACTTGGAGAACACCAGCAGCACCAGCACCGCGATCGCCCCTGCCACCTTTCCCCGCGGCAGCCCGACGGCCGGTGCCACCACGAGCGCGCGCCGCGTGATCTGGTGGTCGCGGTACCAGCGCCCCACGCGCACCAGCACGGCCAGCGCCAGCAGCGCCGCCAGCGCGAACCAGGCGACGCTGCCGCGCCCATGCGGAACGATGATCCACGCGGCCAGCAGCGGTCCCAGCGAGGTACCGGCGTTGCCGCCGGCCTGGAACAGCGACTGCGCCAGTCCGAGCCGTCCGCCGGAGGCGGCCCGCGCCACGCGCGAGGATTCCGGATGGAATACCGAGGAGCCGGTGCCCACCAGCGCCGCGGCCAGCAGCAGCGTGGAGAACGCCGACGCATCGGCGAGCAGCAGCAGGCCGCACAGGGTGAAGCCCATGCCGACGGGGAGCGAATACGGCATCGGACGACGATCGGCCGCCAGCCCCACCATCGGCTGCAGCAGCGAGGCGGTCAGCTGGTAGGTCAGGGTGATCAGGCCGATCTGGCCGAAACTCAGGCCGAACCCACTCTTAAGCAACGGGTAGATGGCGAGGATCAGCGACTGGATCATGTCGTTGAGCAGGTGCGCGAAACTGATCGCGCCAAGCACGGGGAACACCGGCCGGGACGGATCCGGCACGGCACCAGGGGGAGCTGCAGGGGCCACCTCGGCGGCCGGGACGACGCGGGTATCCATGGGGTAGGTGCGGGGGGGGGCCGATCGTGGGGGAAGGCGGCCACTCTAGTGATGCGGGTGGCGGCCCGTGTACGCTTTTGGGTCATTTACCATTGAATCCGGGCCAAACCGGAGGCCCGCCATGCGTAATACCCGCGTCACCGCCTACGAAGACACGCCGCGCGACGTGGTGGCCACCGGCAACGACTATCTGCCGCACCGGGTCCTGCCCAGCCATTCGCACAAGCGCGGCCAGCTGCTGTACGCCGCCACCGGCGTGCTCACCGTGATCACCCGGGTGGGTGGCTGGGTGGTGCCGCCGTACCGGGCGCTGTGGATCCCGCCGGGCGTCGAGCACGAGGTGCGCATGAGCGGCGGGGTGTCGACCCGCAGCGCCTACGTGCTCCGCGACGCGGTACAGCGGCTCGGCCTGCCCGACCGCTGTCGGGTCATCCACGTCTCGCCGCTGCTGCACGCGCTGTTGATGGAGGCGGTGGACCTGCCGGCCGAGTATGCGCTGGAAGGGCGCGATGGGCGGGTCATGGCACTGCTGCTCGATGAGGTGGCGTCGGCACCGGAGCTGCCGCTCACCACGCCGCTCCCCGGCGACCCCCGGCTCGCCCGCCTGTGCCGCGCCCTGCTCGAGGCGCCCGCGCTGGAAATCGACATCGATGCCATGGCACACAAGGCCGGCATGAGCCGACGCAGTTTCACCCGACTGTTCCGCGCACAGACCGGCATGAGCTTCGCGCTCTGGCGGCAGCAGGCCTGCCTGCTCGCCGCGCTCGCCCTGCTCGGCCAGGGCCTGCCGGTCACGCGGGTGGCCGCCGAACTCGGCTACGCCAGCGCCAGCGCGTTCACCGCGGCGTTTCGCCGGGTACTTGGCGCACCGCCCAGCCGCTACCTTCAGCCGGACGGGCGGACGGGCGCCGAAACCGCTACCGTCATGGCTCTGTCAATCAATCGCAGCAACATGTCCGGACGATGACGAAGCAGGTACGCCCATGACCCGACGCGACGCCCCCAAGCCCCGCCAGAAAGCGGCCTCCGCCGCGACTGCGGAGGTCGCGCCGGCGACTTCGGCGCCGGCGCCGGACCTGTCCGATCCGTCGCTGTACATCCATCGCGAGCTGTCGCAGCTGCAGTTCAACATCCGCGTGCTGGAGCAGGCGCTGGACGAGCGAACCCCGCTGCAGGAGCGGCTGAAGTTCCTGCTGATCTTTTCCAGCAACCTGGACGAGTTCTTCGAGATCCGCGTGGCCGGACTGATGGACCAGGTGGCGTTCGAGCACGAGCGGGTCGGCCCCGACGGCATCGCCCCGCAACAGGCACTGGCGATGATCAGCGCCACCGCCCACCAGCAGATCGAGCGGCAGTACGCCATCCTCAACGAGCGCATCCTGCCCGCGCTGGCCAACGCCGGCATCCGCATCGTGCGTCGGCACGAGTGGACCACCCGGCAGAAGGCCTGGGTACGCAAGTATTTCCGCCACGAGGTTGCGCCGCTGGTCACGCCGATCGGCCTGGATCCCACTCATCCGTTCCCGCTGCTGGTCAACAAGAGCCTGAACTTCATCGTGCAACTGGAGGGCGTGGACGCGTTCGGCCGCGACTCGGGCCTGGCGATCGTGCCGGCACCACGCGTACTTCCGCGACTGATCCGCCTGCCGGACGACATCTGCGAGGGCGGCGAGAACCAGGTGATGCTGTCTTCGGTGATCCATGCCCACGTGGACGAACTGTTCGCCGGCATGCAGGTGCACGGCTGTTATCAGTTCCGGCTGACCCGCAACGCCGACCTGGACATCGATGCGGAGGACGTCGACGACCTCGCCCGCGCCCTGCGCGGCGGGTTGTATACCCGACGCTTCGGCGACGCGGTGCGTCTGGAGGTAGCCGACAACTGTCCGCGTACCCTGGTCGACTACCTGCTCAAGCAGTTCGGGCTGGCCGAGCAGGACGTGTACGAGGTGAACGGCCCGGTCAACCTGTCGCGCCTGTTCAGCGTGGCCAGCCAGCCCGGCTTCCCGCAGCTGCAGTACCGGCCGTTCACGCCGGCGATCCCCAAGGCGCTGAAGAAGTCCGAGGACATCTTCGTCACCCTGGCGAAGCAGGATGTGTTGCTGCTGCATCCCTACGAGTCGTTCACCCCGGTGGTGGACATGCTTCGACAGGCGGCGAAGGATCCGGCGGTGCTGGCCATCAAGCAGACGCTTTACCGCAGCGGCGCCAACTCCGAGATCGTCGACGCACTGGTCGATGCCGCCCGCGCCGGCAAGGAGGTCACCGCGGTGATCGAGCTGCGCGCGCGCTTTGACGAGGAGTCCAACCTCACCCTGGCCGCCCGCCTGCAGCAGGCCGGTGCGGTGGTGATCTACGGCGTGGTCGGCGTGAAGACCCACGCCAAGCTGATGCTGATCCAGCGCCGCGAGGGCAGCGAGCTGGTGCGCTACGCCCACCTCGGCACCGGCAACTACCACACCGGCAACGCGCGCATCTACACCGACTACAGCCTGCTCACCTCCGACCCGGCGCTGTGCGAGGACGTGCACAAGCTGTTCGGCCAGCTCACCGGCATGGGCAAGGTGCAGCCGATGAAAAAGCTGCTGCACGCACCGTTCACCCTGAAGAAGACCCTGCTCGACCTGATCGCCCGCGAGACCGCGCACGCCGAGGCCGGTCAGCCGGCGCAGATCATCATCAAGGTCAATGCGGTGACCGACGCCAAGGTGATCCGCGCGCTGTACAAGGCCAGCATGGCCGGGGTGAAGATCGACCTGATCGTGCGCGGCATGTGCTGCCTGCGCCCGGGCGTGCCGGGCGTGTCGCACAACATCCGCGTGCGCTCGATCATCGGCCGCTTCCTCGAGCACAGCCGGGTGTACTGGTTCGCCAACGGCGGCAACGAGGTGCTCTACCTGGCCAGCGCCGACCTGATGGAGCGCAACCTCGACCACCGCGTGGAGACCGGCTTCCCGATCGAGAGCAGAAAGCTGATCCACCGCGTACGCCGCGAACTGGACCTCTATCTCGCCGACAACTGCAGTGCCTCGCTGCTGCAGGCCGACGGCAACTACCTGCGCGCCCAGCCATCCAGCGGCCAGCTTGCGCGCAGCGTGCAGCAACTGCTGCTGGAGAAGCTCTGCGGCGCGGGCGCCCCTGCCGGCTGAGCCGGAGTCGGAGGGACCGCCATGCCGCCGTCGGAGCGGACTGGCCACGCCACCGAGGCGACAAAAATGTGACGCATGGCACGTTACGTGCTTTTACTGTCCCGTGTCAGCATTCCAGGTCAGTTATTGCGCCGACCGGCGCAAGGCCTGGCAACGCGGCGGCGATGCGCCAATCGCGGGCTGGCAGGGATGACGGGACAGGGACATGCACCACATGCGGGCACTTCCGGGGAGGTGGATCGGCCGTCAGCGCCTGCGTCTGGCGCTGGGCCTGTGCCTGCTTGGCCTGCTGCTGGCCGGGCCGGCACTCGCCGCCACGCCGCTGGCCGGCGCGTGGCGTGACGTGCGCTCGGGCGACACCCCGGCCAAGGTGCTGGCCGACTACCGGGACGGCGGACTGCAACGCTTCGACCCCGGACTGCTGTTCCGCCTGCCGCGTGGACCGCAGGGCACCTGGGTGGTGCTGGCGCCCGGTGCGCCGTGGGTACAGGAGCAGCGCGTCCTCAGCATCTACCCGCCGCCGCTGGGCACGGTGACCCTGTACGACCAGAACGGACCCAGAGTTTCACTGGCGGTGGATGATTTCGGCCGGGGCCCGCATGGTCACGGCCGGCTGGCTTTCGTGCTGGGTCACCAGCGCCCCGCCTCGGCACCACTGCTGCTGAAGTTTGAGCCGACCGAGCGGATCGCGGCCCCGGTGAGCTTCCGGCTGCAGGACTGGACCGACTATCTCGGCACCGACGCCCACTGGCTGGTGTTCGCCAGCGCCTCGCTGGCGGTGATGCTGGCGATGGCGCTGATGGCGATCTGCTTCGCATTGATCCTTCGCGACCTCACCTTTGCCTGGTACGCCGGTTATCTGGTCTGCTACGCGGTGATCCAGGGCATCCAGACCGGCTTCGTCTACCACCCGATGGGCATGGACTGGCTGGCGGGGCTGTCGATCACCGTGGGCTCGGCCGCGGTGGCGCTGTCGGTCGCGTTCGCATCCCTGTTCATGACCCGGTTCTGCGAGCTGCAGCGATTCGCGCCGCTGCTGCGGGTGCCGGTGCTATCGCTGGCCGTGGGCATGGTCGCGGTGGTGCTGATGCGCTGCAGCCAGATCTCTTCGCTGGAAGGCATCGGACAGCTGTTGGTCAATCCGTTGCTCACGCTCGGCGCTGCGCTGCTGCTGCTGGCCTCGGTGATCGCCGCGGTCCGCGGTTCGCGCCACGCCTGGTTCTTCCTCGCCGGCTGGACACCGCTGCTGGTGCTCACCGCGATGACCAGCGCGCAGGTCAACGGCGCCCTGCCCGCGCTGCCCTGGCTCAACGATGCAGGCCTCGCGGCAGGTGCTTTCGAGGCGGTCATCCTGTCCTTCGGCCTGGCTGACCGGGCCCTGCTGATCCGCCGCGACCGCGACCAGGTCCGGGTGCTGGCCGACCGCGACTCGCTGACCCAGCTGCTGAATCGCCGCGCCTGGAACGAAGCGGCGATCCTGGCGATGAGCGATCTCTCGCCGCGCCCTCAGGCGCTGCTGTTCCTGGATCTCGACCATTTCAAGAAACTCAACGACAAGCGCGGGCACGCGGCGGGAGACGAGGCGCTGGTGGCGGTGGCCGAGGCGCTAGGCCAGGAGCTACGCCCGAATGACCTGCTGGGCCGCTACGGCGGTGAGGAGTTCGTGGCATTGATTGACGGCGCCGGAGCCGAAGAGGCGCTGCTGGTTGCCACCCGGATGTGCCGTCGCGTGCACCGGCTGGAGATCCCGGTGGACGGCGCTGAACTCACCCTGACGATCAGTATCGGCGTAGCCGTGCGCCGGCCCACCGACTCGATCGACAGCCTGGTGGCACGCGCCGACCAGGCCATGTACGACGCCAAGATGGGCGGCCGCAACCGTGCCTGCCTGCAGCGACGGCCGGAGGAACCGAACGTGCCGCGCCGAATGGCCCGCTGATCCGGTCAGGCGGGCGCCGGCACGACAGCGTCAGGCCAGCCCGCGTGCCGCCGCTACCACGTCGGCCTCGCCAGGCAGCACCAGGAACGCGGCACCGGCCAGCGGGGTGAAGGTGTCGGCGCCGACCACGCGCACCAGCGGCGTGGCACCCAGGCCGGCCTCGACGATCGCGGTGATCACGCCCTCGCCCACGCCGGCGCTCTTGCGGCCCTCGTCCAGCACCAGGATGCGCCTGGCGCTCTTCGCCTGCGCCGCGATGAAAGCGTCGTTGAGCGGCGCCAGCCAGCGCAGGTCGACCACCCGCACCTTCCACGTCAGTTCCGCCTCGATGGTGCGCGCGGCGCGCAGCGCCATCGGCACGCCGTTGCCGAAGGTGAACACCACCAGGTCGTCGGCGTCCTCGTGGTACACGCGCCCCTCGCCCAGCGTCATCGCCTCGCCCGGTGCGGGATAGGCGAACTGCCACTGGCCATCGCCGGCCTCGTACAGATCCTTGGTCATGTACAGCGCGATCGGTTCGAGGAAGGCGCAGACGCGGCCGTCGACCCGGGCCAGCGCGGTGAGCGTGCGCAGCATCATCGCCGCATCGTCGCCGCGGCTGGGACAGCCGACCACGAGGCCGGGGATGTCGCGCAGCGCGGTGATCGAGTTGTCGTTGTGGAAGTGCCCGCCGAAGCCGCGCTGGTAACCGAGCGAGGCGATGCGCATCACCATCGGGTTGCGGTACTGGTCGTTGGAGAAGAACTGCAGGCTCGACGCCTCGCCGCGGATCTGGTCGCCGGCGTTGTGGAAATAGGCCAGGTACTGGATCTCGGGGATCGGCAGCATGCCCATGTTGGCGTAGCCCTGCGCCAGGCCGAGGATCACCGTCTCGTCCAGCAGGGTGTTGAACACGCGGGTGTTCTTGAACGCCTTGTGCAGACCCTTGGTGACCGTGTAGACGCCGCCCTTCTGCGCGACGTCCTCGCCGAACAGCAGCGATTCGGGGTACTTCGCCATGATGTCGTGCAACGCTTGGCCGATCTGGATCGCCAGGTGCCGCGGCGGCTGGTTCTCCGGCAGCTTCGCTTCGCCACCGAACACGGCGAGGCGCTTGTCGCCATAGTCCGCGCGCTCGGCCTCGGCCTTCACCTTGGCCGGCGAGTACGGCGCCAGCGGCGCCATCACGTCGTCCAGACGCTCCAGCTTGGGTCGGCGGTCGGCCTCATCGGCCGCGGCGAAGCAGCGCTTGCGGGTCGCCTCGTAGAGGTTGAGCAGGTCGTCCTTCGAATACAGGCCGGACTCCAGCGCGATCGCCGCCGAGCGCAGCAGCGGGTCGGTGGACTCCACCGCGACCAGTTCCTCGATCGAGCGCCACTCGATCTCGAAGTCGGTACCGGCGTGCCCCATCACGCGGGTGGTCTTCAGGTGCAGGAAGGTCGGCCGGCGCGTGCGGCGACAATGCTCCACCGCGCGCTGCACCTGGGCGTAGCCTTCGGCCAGGTCTAGGCCGTCGGCGAAGAAATAGTCGAGGTTGGAGCGTGACTGGTAGTTGCTGGCGACCCAGCCGGTCGGCGTCTTCACCGAGATGCCGATGCCGTTGTCCTCGCACACGAACAGCACCGGCGCGGGCAGCTTCTGGTACGCGGTCCAGCCGGCCGCGTTGAACGCGGTCTGCGCGGTGGCGTGATTGCTCGAGGCATCGCCGAACGAGCAGATCGCGATGGAATCGTCGGGAATCGGCAGCGTGTGGCCGATGCGGCGCGCGTGATCGATGGCCACCGCGGTACCCAGCGCCTTGGGCAGGTGCGAGGCGATGGTCGAGGTCTGCGGCAGCACCCAGAGCGGCTTGCTGCCCCACACCTTGTGGCGGCCGCCCGAGGCCGGGTCGTCCTTGCTGGCGGCGAACGACAGTGCCGAATCCATCACCGGATCCATCCCCGGCAGCTTGCGGAAGCGCTCGGCCATGAAGCCGCCGGAGCGGTAGTGCAGGAACGCCGGGTCGGTGTGGCGGGTCAGCCGCGCCACCATCGCGTTGCCCTCGTGGCCGGACGAACCGATGGTGTAGAACACCTTGTTCTGCACGCGCAGCACGCGCGCCATCAGGTCGAGGTGGCGGCTGATCAGCTGCGATTCCAGCAGCTCGCGGAAACCCCGCGCGTCGAGCGCGCTGCCCGGCAGCACCGCTTCGTCGTCATGCGGCGCGGTGCGCACATCGCCCTGCCACAGCTGCACGAACTCGGTGAAGTTCTGGTCGACGATCTCGGCGCGGTTGAAGCCCTTGTGGCGTGCGGTGATGGCGAACGGAATGGCGGTCATGGCGGAGTTCGTCTTGGCGGCGGGAGACGGCGGAGGATGGCCGTCAGGAAGAGGACACGATCGGCAGCACGGACGGCGGCGGGCGCAGCTTGCGCAACGCGGCGGCGCGGGCCCGGTCCTTGTCGCGACCGAAGGATTCGAAGATGCGGATCTGCTCGTCCAGCGAAGGCACCGGCACGGCCAGCCCCTGCAGGCCGACCAGCACCAGCCTGCCCGGCGACACCGGCTGCCAGCCGTCACCGGCATCCAGTTCCAGGCCGCCCATCACCTCCACCGGCAGGCCGGGAAAGCGGAAGCGGGCGAAGTGCGAGCGGAAGCGGTCGCCGTCGGCGGGAACGTGGATGTCGTCGCGGCGATCGGCCCATCGGGTCGTCAGCGCATCGGCATCGGCGCGCGACACCAGCACGTCGACATCGGCCACGCTCACGTCGGCACCGAGCATCAGCGCTCCGGCGCTGCCGATCAGGCACCAAGGATCGGCACAGTGCACGTGCAGCTCGGGCACCAGCTCGGCAAGCGTGACGAACAGCGCGGGCGGCACGTGGCTCATGTGCGGCGGGCGCGCCAGGCCTCGCGGCCCTGGCCCCAGACGTCCACGGCGAGGTCCTGGAACGGCTCGGGCAGGCGCCCCGGCCGAAGCAGGCATGACCCCAGCCGCCGGGCGACCTCCTGCGAAGCAGGGTTGTCCGGTGCGATGGTGTGGATCACCTCGGTCCAGCCCAGGTGGTCGAACGCCCAGTCGATCGCGGCGCTCGCCCCCTCGGTGGCGTAGCCCTTCCCCCAGGCCTCGCGCAGCAGGCCCCAGCCCACCTCGGTACCCGGCCAGCCTTCGGGCTGCCAGGGCCCGAGGCGGCCGATCCAGCGTCCGCTGGCCTTCTCGATGACCGAGAACATGGCATAGCCCTGGATCGCCCAGGCACCGGCCATGGCAAGAAATCCGCGCCAGGCCACCGCCCGCGGCTGCGGTCCGCCGATATGGTGCGAGTTCTCCCCGTCACCCATCAGCTGCGCCCAGCCCTCGAAATCCTCCGGCCGGGTCGGACGCAGGATCAGGCGGTCGGTTTCGATGCGGAGGTCTTGCCAGCTCATGCCGGGACACTCTGGCCCAGGTTTCTGTTCGCCCTCTTCGTCATTCCGGCGAAAGCCGGAGACGCTTCGTCAACGGCCGCAGGGCTGGTCATCCGGCGCCTGCAAACCATGAGCGGAAGGCGCTGGATCCCAGCCTGCGCTGGGATGACGATCATGAGGGCAGTCCTCGCGCCAGTCGTCAGAACGCGTTGATACCCGTCAGCTCGCGACCTACCACCAGCTGATGCACCGTCTCGGTGCCCTCGTAGGTGATCACCGATTCCAGGTTGAGCGCGTGGCGGATCGCACCGTGCTCGGTGGTGATGCCGGCGCCGCCGAGGATGTCGCGGCACTCGCGGGCGATGTCCAGCGCCATGCGCACGTTGTTCCACTTGGCCAGCGAGACCTGGGTCGGCTGCATCGCGCCGGCGTCCTTCAGGCGGCCGAGCTGCAGCGACAGCAGCTGCGCGGTGGTGATGCGGCGGGCCATGTCGGCCATCTTGAGCTGGATCGCCTGGTTGGCCGACAGCGGCCGGCCGAACATCACGCGGTTGGCGGTGTAGTCGAGCACTTCCTTCAGGCAGGCCTGGGCCGCGCCGATCGGGCCCCAGGTGATGCCGTAGCGCGCCTGGGTGAGGCAGCCCAGCGGCCCCTTCAGACCCTTCACGTTGGGCAGGCGGTTGGCGTCCGGCACGCGCACGCCGTCGAAGAACAGCGCGCTGGTGACCGAGGCACGCAGGCTCATCTTCTTGTGGATTTCCTGCGCCTTGAAGCCGGCCGTGTCGGTGGGGACGATGAAGCCCTGGATGCCGTCCTCGGTCATCGCCCAGACGATCGCGATGTGCGCCAGGTTGCCGTTGGTGATCCACATCTTGGCGCCGTTGATGACCCAGTCGCCGCCGTCCTTCTTCGCATGGGTCTTCATGTTGGCCGGATCGGAGCCGCCGTGCGGCTCGGTCAGGCCGAAGCAGCCGATGATCTCGCCCGTCGCCATCTTCGGCAGGTACTGCAGCTTCTGCGCTTCGCTGCCGTAGGCGTAGATCGGGTACATGCACAGCGAGCTCTGCACCGAGGCGAAGCTGCGCAGGCCCGAGTCGCCGCGCTCCAGCTCCTGGCAGATCAGGCCGTAGCTGACGCCGCTCATGCCGGCGCAGCCGTACTGCTCCGGGATGGTCGCGCCGAGCAGGCCGAGCGAGGCGATCTCCGGGATCAGCTCCTTCGGGAAGCGGCCCTGGTCGAAGCAGTCGCCGATGATCGGCAGCACCTTCTCGTCGACGAAGCGGCCCACCGTGTCCTGCACCATGCGTTCCTCGTCGGTGAGCAGCGAGCGGACGTCATACAGGTCGAGCGGGTCAAGACGGGCAGCCATGCAGCCTCCAGCGGGTCGAATGATCCGGCCATTCTAGCGTGCGTCCGCGGCGCCCGGCGATGACGCGCTGCCGCATGCCGGCGCCGTCGCAGGCCCTGAGAGCGCCGGCGGCTCCACTTCCCCCCCGGCTTGGCAAGACGCCCGACAGGTGGAATGATTTACACCATGATGCTCACCCCCCGCCAGGCCGAAATCCTCGCCGTCCTGCACCGCCATGCGGCCGCCGAAGGCATGCCGCCGACGCTCCAGGAGATCGCCGCGGCGGTCGGCATCGAGCACGTCAACGCGGTGGCCAAGCACCTGCGCGCGCTGGAGGCCAAGGGCCACATCGCGCTGCTGCCGAACCGCGCCCGCGGCATCCGGCTGCTCGGCACGCCGGCAGCGGACGACGGCCTGCTCGCCCTGCCCCTGCTGGGCCGCGTCGCCGCCGGTCGGCCGATCGACTCGAGTGCGGAGGCCGAGCGCGTGCTGCGGCTGGACCGCACGCTGTTCCGGCTGCGCCCGGACTACCTGCTGCGCGTGCGGGGCGACTCGATGCGCGACGACGGCATCCTCGACGGCGACCTGATCGGCGTGCACGCCACGCCCGAGGCCCGGCACGGCCAGACCGTGGTGGCGCGCGTAGGCGACGGCTTCACGGTAAAGCGGCTGCATCGCAAGGGACGCCAGCTGCGCCTGCTGCCACGCAACCCCGACTACACCGCCATCGACCCCGATCCGCGCGAGGACTTCGCCATCGAGGGCCTGTTCGCCGGCCTGATCCGGCCGGGCTGAACCATGGGCGAGCTGCTGTCCCTGTCGCCACTGCTGGAGAGCCGCCGGGTCTGGCACGGTCGCGCGCAGCCGGTGCCGGCCGACGGCATCCCCAGCGGCTGGCCGACGCTGGACGCCGCCCTGCCACAGGGCGGGTGGCCGGCGCATGCGCTGAGCGAGATCCTGCTGCCGGCCGACGGCGTGGGCGAGCTGGCCCTGGTGCTGCCGGCGCTGGGCCGGCTGGCCACGCGCGAGCGCCCCGCCCTGGTGGTGGCGCCGCCCTACCTGCCCGGCGTGGCCGGCTGGTCGGCACGCGGCGTGGACATGCGCCACGTGCTGGTGGTGCGCGCGGTCGGCAGCGAGGTCGCGTGGGCAATGGAACAGGGCCTGCGCAGCGCCGCCTGCGGTGCGGTGCTGGGCTGGCCCGGCGAGGCCGACGACCGCGCCCTGCGCCGGTTGCAGGTTGCCGCCGACACCGGCCGCACGCCGGCCTTCGTGTTCCGCGACCGCCGCCATGCCGCACAGGCCTCGCCGGCGGCGCTGCGCCTCGAGCTGGAAACCCGTCCGCAGCCGCAGTGGCGGGTACGCAAATGCCGCGGCGGCCAGCCGCCGGCGCAGGCCTTCGCGCTGACCCGCCCGGACGCATGAGGACGCGCCATGCTGTGGGCCTGCATCGCGCTGCCGCACCTGGCGCTGGACACGCTTCTCCGCCGTCGTCCGGACGACGGGGCCATGCCGCTGGTGCTGATCGACGGCCCGCCACAGGCGCGCCACGTCCTCGACGCCGATGAGGCCGCCCGCGCGGCCGGCATCGTTCCCGGCCAGCCGCTGGCCACCGCGCATGCCCTGCTCGCCCGCTTCGAGGCGGCCCCCCACGA
This sequence comes from Lysobacteraceae bacterium, assembly GCA_018970895.1. Taxonomy (GTDB): domain Bacteria; phylum Pseudomonadota; class Gammaproteobacteria; order Xanthomonadales; family Rhodanobacteraceae; genus Dyella_A. The sequence continues at coordinate 15,259 of JAGWVM010000081.1, forward strand.
TCCGGCGCTCACCGCACGCCAGCACGACCTGCTGGCCGCCTGGGCCTACCGCTACAGCGCCGAGGTGCTGCGCCTGGCCGGCGACGCCATCGCGCTGGAAGTGCAGCGCAGCCAGCGGCTGTTCGGCGACTGGCCCGGCTTCGAAAGGAAACTGCGCGACGACCTGGCCGCGATGGGGTTTCGCCATCGCCTCGCGCTGGCGCCGACACCGCTGGCCGCGCGGGCGCTGGCCGACGCTGCCGACGGTGCCGCACTGACCGAGTTCGACCAGCTGCATGCACAACTGGCGAAGCTGCCGCTGATCCACGCCCACCTGCCCGGCGACCTGCACGAGGCCTTCGCCCGGATGGGCGTGCATCGCCTCGGCGCCCTGCTGGCGCTGCCGCGCGCCGGCCTGCGCCGCCGCTTCGGTGCCGCCCTGCTCGAGCATCTGGACGACCTGCTCGGCGAGCGCACCATCCCGCGGCCGCGCTACCTGCCTCCGGACCGCTTCGACGCGCGCATCGCCTTCAACTTCGACGTGGAAAACCTCGCCGCGCTGGCCTTCCCGCTGCGCCACCTCACCGCCGACCTGGCCACCTTCCTGGCCGGCCGCGACGGCGGCGTGCAGCGTTTCGTGCTCGGCCTGGGCCATCGCGGCCATCCGCCGACGCGGGTGCCGGTTGGCCTGCTGCAGCCCGAGCGCGAGGCGGGTGCCCTGTTCGAATCGGCGCGCAGCCGGCTCGAGCGCATCGCGCTCGAGCGTCCGGTGGAATGGCTGCGCCTGCGCGCCGAC
>JAGWVM010000231.1 GCA_018970895.1 Lysobacteraceae bacterium
GAGGTGGATGCCGACGAGCGCATCGTCACCTGGAACCGCGCCGCCGAGCAGATCTTCGGCTGGCCGCGAGAGGAGGCGCTGGGCCGCAAGCTGTCCGAGACGATCGTGCCGCCGGCGATGCGGGCACGTCACCAGCGGGGCTTCGATCGCTTCATGGCCGGTGAACCGGGCAGCGGTGAGCTGATGGGCCATCGCATGGAGCTGACCGGGCTGCGCCGCGATGGCCGGGAGTTCCCGCTCGAGCTCACTCTTGGCAGCACCCACAATGATGGCCACCTGCGGGTGAATGCCTTCCTGCACGACATCGGCCGGCGCAAGGCCGACGAACTGGCCGTCAAGGAGACGGCCGCCCAGCTCAAGACCATCACCGACAACGCGCCGGCGATGATCGCCTTCGTCGGGCGCGACCTGCGCTACCGTTTCCACAATCGCGCGTACACCGACTGGTTCGGGGTGGCGACGGATTCGCTGGTGGGGACCGAGATCCGCGCGTTCTGGGGCGAGCAGACCTTTGCCTCGCTCAAGCCGGCGCTGGACAGGGTGCTGGCTGGCTACGACACCACCATCGAATACCAGCTGCCCTCGTTGAACGGACCGATGTGGTTCTACGCCACGCTGGTACCTCACGTGGAGGACAACGGCCAGATCACCGGCTTCTACCTGCTCGCGCAGGACGTCACCGAGCGCAAGCAGCTGTACGAGCGGATCGAGCACGAGGCCCTGCATGATGCGCTGACCGGCCTGCCGAACCGGCGCGCGCTGATCCGCCACCTGGACGAGGCGATGGCTCGCACGCGTCGCCGCGGCCGGCCGCTGGCACTGCTGTTCATGGACCTGGATGGCTTCAAGCACATGAACGACACGCTTGGCCACGACTTCGGTGACGCGGTGTTGCATCGCTTCGCCGAGATCCTGCGCGCGGCGGTGCGCGAGACCGATTTCGTGGCGCGCCTGGCCGGCGACGAGTTCGTGATCCTGCTGGAAGACCTCGACCCTGACGAGGATCGTGCGCAGCGCGCCGGCGCCGTGGTGCTCGATCGCCTGGCAGCCGATCAGGAGATCCAGGGCGTGGCGGTGCGGTTGTCCACCAGCATCGGTGTCGCGCTCTACGACGGCCAGGACGTGGAGACGCCGCAGGAGGTGCTGCGCAGGGCAGACGCAGCGATGTACCGGGCCAAGGCGGCCGGCAGGCGCTGCATGTCGCACTAGCGAGCGAAGCTCACGCCGCGTCGGCGCGCGATTGCTCCTCGACGCGGACCTGTTCGATCAGCAGGTGCAGGAACCGTTCTCGGTGCCGGCGGTACATCGGATCGTGCGGTCCATCCTTCGCCGCCTCGTGCATCGCCTCGTGGGCGGCATGCACTGCCTGCAACCCGGCGTGGCCCACCATCGCATCGGCGAGGTAGCCGCCGGTGGCGCACGGGCCTTCGGCATGGCGACGCCAGAACTCCGGCGCCGACGGCAGGGCCAGCAGTTGCTCCTCCCACAGCAGGGCGCCCGCCAGCGCCCCCAGCGCCGTGGCCGGCCGGGTCGCATCCCAGGTGCAGCGGAACCCGTCCAGCCAGCCCGGCAGCCCTCCCGGTGCCATCGGTCGCGCCAGTGCATAGCCCTGTCCCATGTCCGCACCCAACCAGAAGGCCGCTTCGATGAGACCGGGGGTTTCCAGCCCCTCGATCACCACCTCCAGTCCCAGGTCGTGGCCCAGCCGCACCAGCTGACGGATGAATCGCAGGGTGCGCAGCGGATCGTCGGCCACCTGCATGACGATGGCCTGGTCGATCTTGACCCGGTCGAACGGCCATTGCCTGAGGCGGATCAGCGAGCTGTAGCCGGCGCCGAGATCGTCCTCCACCAGCCGCACGCCCAGCGCCTTGAGGGCGGACATGCCGGCCATCGAGGAGGCTGAGCCAGGGTCGGTGCCCATCGGCGACTCGAGGATCTCCAGCAGCAGCGAGTCGACCGGGCAACGGCCTTCGGCAAGCACCGCGGCCGCGGCCTCGGCGTAGCGCGGATCCTCCAGGGCGGCGGCCGGCGCGTTGACCGAGACATCCAGCGCATGGCCAAGCCGCAGCAACGATTCGCGCTGGTGCGTGGCCTGCGCCAGCACGTGCCGGAACAGCACCACCAGGTCATCGTCGCCCAGCGCCGGCAGGAAGCGCGCGGGCAGGAGCAACGCGCCGTCCAGATCCTGCAGGCGCGCCAGCGCCTCCAGCTCGGTCACCCGTCCATCGGACAGTCGTACGACCGGCTGGTAATGGACCTGCAACGCGGACGTGGCAATCGACGCCCGCCAGCGCTCGCGCACGATGAATGGAAGCAGTTCGGTGCCCGGCCGCGGCGGCACCAGCCGCGCCAGCGCCAGGTCGAGCAGGGTCTTGAGCTGGTCGACGAAGGCCTGCTGGTCCTCGCTCTGCAGGCCGCCAGCATACGGGCTGTAGATGGTCAGCACCGCCGACGTGCCCGGTGGCGACGGACACAGGGGTATCGCCACGCTGGAGACGATGCCGATGGCCAACGCGCGGTCGCGCCAGCTGGCCATCGACGGATCGGTGCCGTAATGCAGACAGCGCTGCACCTGGCCGGTGCGCCAGGCGCGGCCGCTGGGGCCGACGCCATGCGGACTGTCCGCATTGACCCGGATCGGTGCCGCCTCGCCACGGGCAAGGTCCCTGAGGTATTGCGCAAATGCCTCGCCGCCGACCGCCTCGTAGGTGAGCTGGCCGCTGTGGTCGGGACGACCGACCGCGCAGGAGGCGATCTCGCTGTGCGCGGCCAGCGCGTCGACCATGCCCTGGATGAGCTCGAGGTAGCCGTCCGCCGACCACGCCAGCGCATTGAGGCGAGCCAGCAGCGCCACGCGTTCGCGCTGGACCTCGCGCATGCTCTCCAGCTGCCACTGGCGCTCCAGCCCCAGCCGCTGCAGCACGATGCCGATCGGCCGACGGTCACCCACCGACAGGCTGCCCAGGCGCTGGGCGATCAGGTCGCGCAGGCGCTCCACGCCCTCCAGCAGCCACACCTCCTCCAGTCCGGCCGAGGC
>JAGWVM010000082.1 GCA_018970895.1 Lysobacteraceae bacterium
GGCCAGCCGAAGATCTGCTCGGCGGCGCGGTTCCAGGTGACGATGCGCTCGTCGGCATCCACCTCCACGAACGCATCGGACACCGTGCGCAGGGTGTCCTCGAAGCGCTCCTTCTCCTCGCGCAGGGCACGCTGCGCGGCCTCGCGCACGGCGTTCTCCTCGCGCAGCTGACGTACCACCTCGTGCAGCTCGGCGGTGCGCTCGGCGATGCGCTGCTCCAGCGAACGCTGCAGCGCCTCCAGCTCGTGCTGCGCGCGCTTGCCCGCGTCGATGTCGGTGAGCACGGCCACCAGCGTCTCCGGCCGGCCTTGCTCGTTGGCCAGCACCGAGGCGCCGACCTGGGTCCACACCGCGTGGCCGTCCGGATGCACGAAGCGGATCTCCAGGTTGAGGGCATCGGCCTGGCCGCCGACCACCCGGCGCAGCATCTGCGTGCCGCTCTCCACGTCCTGCGGATGCACGAAATCCCTGATGTTGTGCTGCAGGAGCCGCTCGCGCGGCTGACCGACGATGTCGCAGAAGCGCTGGTTCAGCTCGATCAGCTGGCCGTCCGGCCGCGCCAGCGCAATGCCCACGGCGGCATGGGTCACGGTGCGGGCGAACAGCATCTCGCTGCGCTGCAGGTTCGCGCGTACGCGGTCGGTCTCCTGCGCGTCTTCGCGCGCGTGCAGGATCGCCTGCACCATGTCGGCCAGGTCGTCCAGCGCGGCGCGGTCGCTCTCGCCGAACTCGCGCGGCACCCGGTCGATCAGGCACAGCGTGCCCAGCACCAGCCCCTGCCGCGAGCGCAGCGGGCGACCGGCGTAGAAGCGGATGTGCGGTGCGCCGGTCACCAGCGGGTTGTCGTGGAAGCGCACGTCGCTCAGCGCGTCGCACACCACCATCGCCTCGCGCTCGAGGATGGCGTGGCCGCACATCGAGTGCTCGCGCGGGGTCTCCGGCCGGTCCAGGCCCACCCGCGACAGGAACCACTGGCGGTCCGCGTCCACCAGCGTCACCAGCGCCACCGGCACCACGAACAGGCGGGCCGCAGTGCGGGTGATGCGGTCGATCGCGGGGTCCGGCGGACGGTCGAGCAGGTCCAGCGCGCGCAGCAGCGCCAGTCGCTCGGTCTCGTTTTCGGGCAGGCGGGGCGAGAGCATGGGGGCTCCTTCGGCCAGCGGGACGTCGGTCGCGTGGGGAGTGCGCCAACACCGACCCGTGACGACCCGCCACGGTTCCCTCTCATGATGCCATGGTTGCCGATCCGCGCCGGTCGCGATGCCGACTGCGACACGTGGCGGCCGCGGCTACCGGGTCAGTCGGTCGAGGTTGTCGTAGAAGTGGTGGGTATCGAGGCTTGCTCGTTGGGACCCAATCAGTTGCCACGCACCGTCGCTCGATCCACCACTGAAGCTCTGACTGGTCTACGGCGACCGGTTTCCGACCCAGCAGTGGCTTGCGGCCGGGGTGCGGCAGTGGACCGGCAGTGGACCGGCCATGCGCCCCATACCCGCGCGGACCTGTTCAGGGCGCGCCATCGGGTCCACCGCTGAGGCGGTATCCGGTGCGGCCTGGGCAGCGATCGATTGCTCCATTGATGCGCCGATGACCTCGCGGCCACGCACGCGGTGACGTCCGGCACCACCGAAGGAATGCACCCGCGATGCAGCAGCTGGAAAACGTGAAGATCGCCGTGATCGGCCTGGGCTACGTCGGCCTGCCGCTGGCGGTGGAGTTCGGCAAGCAGTTCGACACGTTGGGTTTCGACATCGACGCGGCGCGCGTGCGGGAGCTGCGCGGCGGCAACGACCACACGCTGGAAGTCGGTCCGGACGAATTGCGCGCCGCCACGCGGCTGCGCTTCGGGGATGACGCCGCAGAACTTGGCGGCTGCAGCGTCTACGTGGTCACCGTGCCAACGCCGATCAACGAGCACAAGCAGCCTGACTTCACGCCGTTGATCCGCGCCAGCCGGACCATCGGCGCGGCGCTGCGCGAGGGCGACGTGGTGATCTACGAGAGCACGGTCTATCCCGGCGCCACCGAGGAGATCTGCGTGCCGGAGCTGGAGCGCGCCTCGGGCCTGCGCTTCAACGAGGGCTTTTTCGTCGGCTACAGCCCCGAACGCATCAACCCCGGCGACAGGCAGCGCCGGCTCACCACCATTCCCGAGGTCACCTCCGGCTCCACGCCGGCCACGGCGGATTTCGTCGATGCGCTGTATCGGCGCATCGTCACCGCCGGCACCCACAAGGCCCCCAGCATCAAGGTGGCCGAGGCGGCCAGGGTGATCGAGAACACCCAGCGCGACGCCAACATCGCGCTGATGAACGACTTCGCGCTGATCTTTCACCGGCTCGGCATCGACACCCAGGACGTGCTGGCCGCGGCCGGCACCAAGTGGAACTTCCTGGCGTTCAGGCCCGGCCTGGTGGGCGGCCACTGCATCGGCGTGGACCCGTACTACCTGATCCAGAAGGCGCAGAGCGTCGGCTACTACCCGGACATCCTGCAGGCTTGCCGGCGCATCAATGATGCGATGGGCCGGCACGTGGCGGCCGAGGTGGTGAAGCTGATGATCCAGAAGGGCATCGCCGGTGCGCATGCGCGCGTGCTGGTGCTGGGCTTTACCTTCAAGGAAGACTGCCCGGACCTGCGCAATACGCGCGTGGTCGACCTGGTGAACGAGCTCAACGCGTTTGGTCTGAAGGTGGACGTGCACGACCCCTGGGCCGATCCCGAGGAGGCGCGCCGAGAGTACGGCATCGAGCTGGTCGCGACGCCGGCGCAGGCAAGCTACGACGCCATGGTGGTGGCCGTGGCGCACGCCACGTTCCGCGAGGCGGGTATCGCCGCGCTGCGCGGTTACGTGCGCGAGCCGGCTGTGGTCTACGACATCAAGGGCATGTTCCCGTCTGCCGAGGCTGACGGGCGACTTTGATCGTCCGGCGGGTGGCTGCCCGGAGAGGGGATACACCGACAGCAACGTGGCGGTCGTGCGGACTCCTGCCGGCCTGCGGAAGGGAGCGGCACCGGCGATGAAAAAAAGTCCCGCAGCGAGCTGCGGGACCTTGAAGGCGTCGTTCTGCCGCGGCATCGCACCGGAGGCCGGTGCGTGCAGCGATGGACCGGCCGGGCTTACAGCGCGGCGTCCTTGAGCTTCTTCAGCGGGCGCACCTTGACCTTGGTGGTGGCTGGCTTGGCGGCGAAGACCTGCTCCTCGCCCGTGAACGGGTTCTTGCCCTTGCGCTTGGGCTTGGCCGGCACGTGCACGGCGTTGATCTTGAAAAGGCCCGGCAGGGTGAAGTGGCCGGCGCCCTTCTTGTGCACGGCACCAAGCACGGTGTGCTCGAGCGCGGCAATCACCGCCTTGACGTGCCTGGTTTCGACGCTGGCCTGCTCGGCCAGGTGGGCGATCAGCGCCGACTTGCTGAGGGCGTCCTTGATCGGCTTGATGGCCGGGGCCGCTTTCGGGGCAGCTTTCGGGGCGGCCTTGGCAGGGGTGGCTTTCTTGGCAGTGGTTTTGGTGGCCATGATGGTTGTTCTCATGCGAGACGCCGGTCCTCATGGAGCGGCGGCCGTTCGGCCTGCCAAATCTACGTGGTTCCGCATCGCCGAACTACTGCCCGGCCGGGTCACGCTGCCGGGCCGCCCCGGGGTCGGGGGATGCGGGCCGCTGCTCCGTCGTGGGGCGCGCCCGGCGATGCCCGGCCGTCGCCGGGAACGGGGCGGGTGTCCGGGGTGCCTGGGGAAGGGGCATCCGTGCCGCGCGCATCGGGCGGGCCGGTCGCGGGGCGGCATGCCCGCGAGGGGCCGTCACCTCGCGATCCGGCTCGGCAGGATCGGGCAGGGGTCATAATCCTGAGACGATGGCGTGGCAGTTTATCGCCGCCGCGTTCCATTCGATCCAGCCGATTTGCCATTCCCGGGAAGAGTCCATCCATGACGTGCCATCGTGATCATCTCCGTCCGACGCCTCGCATCCGTTCGGCAGGCCGACGATTCGTCGGGTTGCTGGCCCTGCTCATCATGGCGTGCGCGCTGCCGATGCCGCGGGCCATCGCCGGCGATATGCCGAACGCGGTCATGCCGCCCGTGCGGCACGTGTTTGTCATCGTGCTGGAGAACGAGTCCTACCAGGTCACGTTCGGAAAGGGATCGCTCGCTCCCTACCTGGCAAGCACCCTTCCCGGGCAGGGCGCGCTTCTGACCCGGTACTACGGCATTGGCCACAACAGCCTGGACAACTACATCGCGATGATCAGCGGCCAGGCGCCGAACCCGGCGACGCAGGGCGACTGCAAGCGCTACGTGGAGTTCGTCGCCACCGGGGCACCCGACGCATTGGGGCAGCTGCCCGGCAGCGGCTGCGTCTATCCGGCCACGGTCAAGACCCTCGCCGACCAGCTGCAGCAGGCCGGCCTGAGCTGGAAGGGCTACATGGAGGACATGGGAGCGTCGCCCCGGCGCGAGGCGGACGCCTGCGGACATGTCGCGATCGGCACGATCGATGCGACGCGCATGGCCACGGCGACGGACGAATATGCCGACAAGCACGATCCCTTCGTCTATTTCCACTCGATCATCGACGATCACGCCGGCTGCGCCAGGCACGTCGTCAACCTCACGGCGCTGGCGCACGACATCAAACGCGTCGACACCACGCCCAACCTCGCCTACATCGTGCCCGGGTTGTGCCACGACGGGCACGATGCGCCGTGTGCCGATGGCGAGCCGGGCGGTCTGGTGTCGGCCGACCGCTTCCTGCGCACGTGGGTGCCGCGCATCGTGCAATCGCCCGCGTTCCGCCGGGACGGCCTGCTCGTGATCACCTTCGACGAAGGCGGGGACGGGAGCGCATGCTGCGGTGAAACGGGCCTGCCCGGCGGACCGCAGCCCGGCAAGTTCGGTCCCGGCGGCGGCACCGTCGGCGCCGTCCTGCTGTCGCCGTTCATCGCGCCCGGTACGGTGTCGCACGTGCCGTACAACCACTACAGCCTGCTGCGCAGCATCGAAGACCTCTTCGATCTGGGACATCTCGGCATGGCGAAAGCGCCGGGCCTGAGGGATTTCGGAGCGGATGTGTTTACCGGGTCGACCGGCGCAGCGGCGCCCGCCGGCGCCGCGCGCATCCGGGCAAGACAGCCGGGATGATCCGCACGGTCGCTGACCTTCAGGGACACGGCGGCACCCGGGTATCGTTCGGAGGTGATGCGCGGTACGCGTGAGACCCGATCGGGTGCGACGGCTTCGCGTCCCCCGGTCTGAGGCATGCGGATCGCTCCCGTGGCCGATCGCCGGGGCGCATTCGGCACCTCTGGGGTCCGAGCTCGGGCCGCGAGGGCGACATCCCGACGCGTCGCGGCGCGCCACGACAGGCCAGGCCGGCGGGGCGTGCCCGCGCTGCGAAACGGTGTCGTCTGGTGCGCCCTGCCGCCGCTCAAAAGCAAAGGGCCCGACATTGTCGGGCCCCTTGCATGGAAACAGTTGGTGGGCGGTACAAGGATCGAACTTGTGACACCTGCCGTGTGAAGGCAGTGCTCTACCGCTGAGCTAACCGCCCGCCGTGAGCGCGCAAATATACGGGCAGTGCCGGTTACGGTCAACACCCGGATGCGTGGCGCGGCGACGGAGTAAAGCCGGGCAGGGGGAGGGGCATTGCTACAATCGCCGGCCCACCTTCCGGACGCTTCGACCATGGACACCTTCGCGCCGCATCTGCAGCACATCGTCGAGGCCCTGCACCACTTCGAGATCACGCCGTGGAAGATGGTCGGCTACGCCGGCACGCTGATGTTCACCAGCCGCTGGTTCGTGCAGCTGTACTACACGCGCAAGCACAAGCGGGTGGTGATGCCGCTGGCGTTCTGGTGGCTGTCGGTGATGGGCAGCACGCTGCTGCTGGCCTACTTCATCGTGGGCAAGAACGACTCGGTGGGCATCCTCTCGAACTTCTTCCCGGTGTTCGTCTCGGTCTACAACCTGGTGGTGCATCTGCGCCACCGGAAGAACAGCATCACCGGCGACGCCACCGGCTGACCGCCTGGCCCGGACGTCGGCGCGGTGGCGGTGGCCGGCCTCATTCCGGGTCGTAATCCAGGCTCGGCGCCAGCCAGCGCTCGGCCTGCTGGCGCGTCCAGCCCTTGCGGCGGGCGTAGTCGTCGACCTGCTCGCGGGTGATCCGGCCGACCACGAAGTACTGGCTGTCCGGATGCGCGAAGTACCAGCCGGAGACCGCCGCGGCCGGGGTCATCGCGAAGCCCTCGGTGAGGTTCATGCCGGCGTTGGCCGGGGCGTCGAGCAGAGCGAACAGCGTGGCCTTCTCGGTGTGGTCGGGGCAGGCCGGGTAGCCGGGAGCCGGGCGGATGCCGTGGTAGCCCTCGCCGATCAGGGTGTCGTTGTCCAGCGACTCGTCCGGCGCGTAGCCCCAGAACTCGCGCCGCACGCGCTCGTGCATGCGCTCGGCAAAGGCTTCGGCGAGGCGGTCGGCCAGTGCCTTGAGCAGGATCGCCGAGTAGTCGTCGTGCGCCGCCTCGAAGCGGGCCACGTGCTGCTCGATGCCGATGCCGGCGGTGACCGCGAAGCCGCCGATCCAGTCGGCCTTGCCGCTGGCCTTGGGAGCGATGAAATCGCTGAGGCAGAAGTCCGGACGCTCGGCCGGCTTGTCGACCTGCTGGCGCAGGTGGTGCAGGCGCACCGGGCCGTCGGGCGTGTCCAGCTCGATGTCGTCGTCCACGCCGGCCGCCGGCCAGAAGCCGATCACGCCGCGGGCGACCAGCCACTTTTCCGCGATCAGCGTGTCGAGCATCTTCTGCGCGTCGGCGAACAGTTCGCTGGCCTGCGCGCCGACCACCTCGTCGGTGAGGATCGCCGGATAGCGGCCGGCCAGTTCCCAGGCGTTGAAGAACGGCGTCCAGTCGATGTAGCGGCGCAGCTCGGCCAGGTCGTAGTCGTCGAACACGTGCCGGCCCGGCTGCTTCGGCACCGGCGGCTGGTAGGCGGCCCAGTCGGTGCTGAAGCGCTGGCCGCGGGCCTTGTCCAGCGACACCAGCGGCTTGCCGCTGCCGCGGTGGCGGTGGCGGTCGCGCACCTCGTCGTATTCGGCGCGGACCCTGGCCATGAAGGCGTCGACCAGCTCCTTGCTCAGCAGCGACTGCGCCACGCCGACGGCGCGCGAGGCGTCCTTCACCCACACGGTGGGTGCGGTGTAGTGCGGGTCGATTTTCAGCGCGGTGTGCGCGCGCGAGGTGGTGGCGCCGCCGATCAGCAGCGGGATGCGGAAGTCCTGCCGCTGCATCTCGCGCGCGACCTGGGCCATTTCCTCCAGCGAGGGCGTGATCAGGCCGGACAGGCCGATGATGTCCGCGTTGTGCTCGCGGGCGGCGTCCAGGATGGTCTGCGTGGGTACCATCACGCCGAGGTCGATCACCTCGAAGTTGTTGCAGCGGAGCACCACGCCGACGATGTTCTTGCCGATGTCGTGCACGTCGCCTTTCACCGTGGCCATCACGATGGTGCCGTTGTTCTTGCCGGCGTCGCCGGTGCGGCGCTTCTCTTCCTCGATGTAGGGGATGAGGTGGGCGACGGCCTTCTTCATCACGCGGGCGGACTTGACCACCTGCGGCAGGAACATCTTGCCGGCGCCGAACAGGTCGCCGACCACGTTCATGCCGTCCATCAGCGGGCCTTCGATCACGTCGAGCGGGCGGCTCGACAACTGGCGCGCTTCCTCGGTGTCCTCGACCACGAACTGGTCGATGCCGTGCACCAGCGCGTGGCCCAGCCGTTCGTGCACGGGCTTCTCGCGCCAGGCGAGGGTCTCGACGACCGCCTCGCCCTTCTTCGCCTTGAACCGCTCGGCGATCTCCAGCAGGCGCTCGGTGGCGTCCGCGCGGCGGTTCAGCACCACGTCCTCGACCCGCTCGCGCAGCTCGTCGGGGATGTCGTCGTAGATCATCAGCGCGCCGGCGTTGACGATGCCCATGTCCATGCCGGCCTTGATGGCGTGGTACAGGAACACCGAGTGGATCGCCTCGCGCACGGTGTTGTTGCCGCGGAAGGAGAACGACACGTTGGACACGCCGCCGGAGACGTGGCTCAGCGGGAAGCGCTTCTTCAGCTCGCGGGTCGCCTCGATGAAGTCGACCGCGTAGTTGTTGTGTTCTTCGATGCCGGTAGCGATGGCGAAGATGTTGGGGTCGAAGATGATGTCTTCGGGCGCGAAGTCGAGCTTCTCCGTGAGCAGCGCGTAGGCGCGCGAGCAGATCTCCACCTTGCGCGCGCAGGTGTCGGCCTGGCCGACCTCGTCGAACGCCATGATCACCGCCGCGGCGCCGTACTGCTGCACCTTGCGCGCCTGCTCGAGGAAGGCCGCCTCGCCTTCCTTCATCGAGATCGAGTTGACGATGCCCTTGCCCTGCAGGCAGCGCAGGCCGGCCTCGATCACCGTCCACTTGGAGGAATCGACCATCACCGGCACGCGGGCGATGTCCGGTTCGGCGGCGATCAGGTTGAGGAAGCGGGTCATCGCCGCCTCGGAGTCGATCAGGCCCTCGTCCATGTTGACGTCGATGATCTGCGCGCCGTTGGCGACCTGCTGGCGGGCCACTTCCACGGCGTCGTGGTAGCGGCCTTCCTTGATCAGCTTGCGGAACTGCGCCGAGCCGGTGACGTTGGTGCGCTCGCCGACGTTGACGAACAGCAGGTCCGGGGTGAGCACCAGGGGTTCGAGGCCGGAGAGGCGGGTGTAGCGGGGAGCGGTCATGCGTCGACTTCGTTCGGGAGGCGGGGTGAGGGCGCGGCTCAGGCCGCGCGTTCCTCGGCGGTGGGCAGCGCGCGCGGCGCGCAGTCGCTCACCGCCTCGGCAATGGCGCGGATGTGTGCCGGCGTGGTGCCGCAGCAGCCGCCGACGAGGTTGAGCAGGCCGTCCTTTGCGAAGCCGCGGATCACCGCGGCCATCTGTTCCGGCGTCTCGTCGTACTCGCCGAAGGCGTTGGGCAGGCCGGCGTTCGGGTGGGTGCTGACGTAGCCGTCGGCGACGCGCGCCAGGGTCTGGATGTGCGGGCGCAGGTCGGCCGCGCCGAGCGCGCAGTTCAGCCCCACCGACAGCGGCCGCGCGTGCTGCACGGAGTAGTAGAACGCCTCGGCGGTCTGGCCGGACAGGGTGCGGCCGGAGCGGTCGGTGATGGTGCCGGAGATCATCACCGGCACACGCCCGCCCAGCTCGCGGAACAGCTCGGACAGGGCGAACAGCGCGGCCTTGGCGTTGAGCGTGTCGAAGATGGTCTCGACCATGATCACGTCGGCGCCGCCGTCGATCAGGCCGCGCGCCGACTCGGTGTAGTTGGCGGCCAGTTCCTCGAACGTCACGTTGCGGAAGCCCGGGTCGTTGACGTCCGGCGACAGCGAGGCGGTGCGGCTGGTCGGGCCGAGCACGCCGATCACGAAGCGCGGCTTGTCCGGCGTTTTCGCCGTCATCGCGTCGCAGGCCGCGCGGGCCAGCGCGGCACCGGCGCGGTTGAGCTCGCAGGCGAGGTGTTCGAGGTGGTAGTCGGCCTGGCTGATCCGGGTGGAGTTGAAGGTGTTGGTTTCGACCAGGTCCGCGCCGGCCTCCAGGTAGGCGGTGTGCACGCCGCGGATGATCTCCGGCTGGGTGAGCGTGAGCAGGTCGTTGTTGCCCTTCAGGTCGCAGGCGCCGGGGTGATCGTGCGCATGCGCGCTGTCGTGGCCGCCGGCGAAGCGCTCGCCGCGGAAGGCGGTCTCGTCCAGCCGGTGGCCCTGCAGCATGGTGCCCATGCCGCCGTCGAGGATCAGGATGCGCTCGCGCAGTGCGGCCTCGAGGCGGGCGACGCGATCGGGATGCAGCCAGGGCAGGGTGGTCATGGGGACTCCGGGAAACGTGGCCTCAAGGCTTGCGCGCAAGCAGGCTGATGACTTCGAAATGCGGCGCCTTGCGCTCGCGGCTGAGACGGTTGGCGCTGACCACCTCCAGCCCGGCCGCCGTGGCGAAACCGCCGAGCTTCTTCAGCGGGAAGCCCAGGTTGGTGTGGTCGAACGGCTCCACCGCGGTCCGGTGGTCGTGTTCGCCCAGGGTGACCGCCAGCAGGCGGCCGCCCGGGCGCAGCACCGCCGCGGCCTCGGCGACGGCACGGGCCGGCTGCTCGGCATAGGTCAGGGCATGCAGCATCAGCACCAGGTCGAAGCGGCGCTCGCCGAGCTGCAGATCCTGCATGTCGCCCTGGCGCACCTCCACGTTCGGGAACGGCTGGAGCCGGCGCGCGGCGGCCTCCACCACACGCTCGCTGGAGTCGATGCAGACGATCGAGCGCGCGTGCGGCGCCAGCAGCTCGGCGGTGATGCCGTCGCCGGAGGCGATGTCCAGCACGTCGCCGGTTTCCAGCAGCTGCAGCAGCGAGCGGGCCAGGGTTTCCCAGGTGCGACCGGGGGAATAATGCCGCTCCATGTCGCCGGCCACGGTGTCGGCCCAGCCGGCCTCACGCGCGCGCTGTGCCAGCACGCCGGGCACGCGTCCGGCGTCTTCGCGCAGCAGCGCATCGTCGATGCTCTCGCGCAGCGACTTCACCAGCTGATGCTGGTGCTCGTCGCCCTCGGTGTTGGCGCGGTAGTAGGCCGACACGCCGGCACGGCGGTCGCGCACCAGGTTGGCTTCCTTCAGCTTGGCCAGGTGGGTGGATACGCGCGGCTGCGCCAGGTGCAGCACGGCGGCCAGCTCGGCCACGGTCAGCTCCTCGCCTTCCAGCAACGCGAGCAGGCGCACCCGGGTCGGGTCGGCCAGCAGGCGCAACACGCTGGAGGCGGTCGCCAGATCCATGGAATATCCCTGTATCAAGATGAAAAGATGGAAGGCTAGGGATCGCCGTCGGCCGAGTCAATAGCGCATGCTTGGGTCGGGTCGCCCAACGCCTCGCAGCGTGCGCTGCCGGCTTGGCCCTGAACGCGTCCCAAGGAGGTATGACATGAAACGGATCGTCGCTTTCCCGGCCCTGTTCGCCCTGGCTCTGGCCGGCTGTCAGGCCATGCCAACAGGCTCCGTGCAAGCCGCCGCGGTGTTGCCGGACCGTCCGACGACCCCCTCGTCGTTGCCGGTCGCCGACGAGGTCTGCAGCGATGGCACACCGGTGGTGTCGCTGGCGAATTGCCCCTCGGCGGCGCAGCAGCGCGCCAACGAGCAGCGGCGCATATCCCAAACCATCCTGGACATCCACGCCCACGGCGGTTGACGTATACGGGATGCTGCAATGCAAACGAGCCGCGGCGCGGGAGTCGCTAAAATTGCAGGTTTCCCTTGTCGACCCGGAGTAGTTCATGGATTTCCGATTTACCGAAGATCAGCTGTCGATCCAGGCGATCGCGCGGGATTTCGCCCAGAAGCGCATCGTCCCGGTGGCGGCTGAACTGGACGCCAGGGGCGAGTTTCCGCTGGACAACATCCGCGAGATGGGTCAGCTCGGCCTGATGGGCATCGAGGTGCCGGCCGAATACGGTGGCGCGGGCATGGACACCATCGCCTACGTGCTGGCGATGATCGAGATCGCCGCGGCCGATGCGGCCACCTCGACCATCATGTCGGTGAACAACTCGCTGTTCTGCAACGGCATCCTCAAGCACGGCACCGAGGAACAGAAGCAGAAATACGTGCGCGCGATCGCGCAGGGCGAGGCGATCGGGGCCTACGCGCTGACCGAGCCGCAGTCCGGCTCCGACGCGTCGGCCATGCACACCCGCGCCACCAGGAACGCCGACGGCGACTGGGTGATCAACGGCAAGAAGAGCTGGATCACCTCCGGCCCGGTGGCCCGCTACATCGTGCTGTTCGCGATCACCACCCCGGGCATCGGCGCCAAGGGCGTGTCGGCCTTCATCATCGATACGCAGAAGCCGGGCTTTCACGCCGGCAAGACCGAGCCGAAGCTGGGCATCCGCGCCTCGGCCACCTGCGAGATCGAGCTCAACGAATACGTCTGCTCGAAGGACGACGTGCTGGGCGAGATCGGCAAGGGCTTCTCCATCGCCATGGGCGTGCTCGACGCGGGCCGCATCGGCATCGCCTCGCAGGCCGTGGGCATCGCCCGCGCCGCCTACGAGGCCACGCTGCAGTGGTCGCGCGACCGCAAGGCGTTCGGCCATCCCATCGGCACCTTCCAGATGACCCAGGCGAAGATCGCCGACATGAAGTGCAAGCTCGACGCCGCCACCCTGCTCACGCTGCGCGCGGCGTGGACCCGGATGGAGGCGGAGAAGTCCGGCGGCCGCTTCAACACCGAGGCCTCGGTGGCCAAGCTGGTGGCGTCGGAGGCGGCGATGTGGATCACCCACCAGGCGGTGCAGATCCACGGCGGCATGGGCTACTCCAAGGAGCTGCCGCTGGAGCGCTACTTCCGCGATGCCAAGATCACCGAGATCTACGAGGGCACCAGCGAGATCCAGCGCATGGTGATTGCGCGCGCCGAGACCGGCCTGCGCTGAGCGACCGTCGCGGTCGAAAACGGCCGGCGGGCGAGGGTCCGCCGGCCGTTTCATTGTCGGAAGCCGGGATCGGCGTCAGGGCGCGTGGTCGGGGAACCAGCGGCGCAACTGGCGCTTGAGCCGCAGCGCGGGCCGCTCGACGACGTGCCACGACACCCAGGCCACGGCGCTGGTGGCGATCATCGCCAGCAGCAGCGTCCCGGCCAGCGACGGCGTGCCCGGCCAGGCGCGGATCACCGCCTGCTGCACGAAGAACGCATACAGATAGGTGCCGTAGGAGAGGTCGCCGAAGCGTCCGGCCGCGCGCAGTCCCGGCGTGCGGCGCGTGCCGAGGCCGAGCGCCGCCGCCGGGACAAGGGCCCATTCGGCCAGCGCCGGTTGACGCAGCGCGAAGGCCGCCGCCAGCAGCGCCGGTATCGCCAGCCATCCCCATCGCTTCGCCCGCACCAGCTCGGCCCGGTACTGCCGTGCGCATACGCCGGTGAAGAAGAAGCCGGCATACAGCACGTACAGGTTGCGGGCAGCGTCGGCCTCGACATTGCCGGGCAGGGTGCGGACGAACAGCACCAGGCAGGCGGCCAGGGCCAGCAGCGAAAACCCGCGCCGGCGCAGGCCGAGCAGGCCCAGCCCGGCGAGGTAGAGGTAGCACTTGGTTTCCAGCCGGATCGTCCACCAGCTGCCGTTCACCGCCGCCCCCGGCATGTCGTCGAACACGCCCGGCAGGTGGAACGCCTGCCGCAGCTGCAGGTTGCGGGTGATGAACTGGATGGTGTCGTGCCCGAAGTAGCGACCGGGCGGCACCGTGCTGAGGGCGACGCCGGCCAGCGCGAGGAGCAGCGTCGCGGCGGCCAGCGCCGGCCAGATGCGCAGCATCCGGCGCAGCACGAAGCGCAGGATGTGCGGGTCGCGATACCAGCTCTCGGTCACCAGGTAGCCGCTGAGGGTGAAGAACACCATCACCGCCAGTTCGCCCAGGGTGTGGCCCAGCGGCGCCGGCTGCACCCGACCGAGGAAGAAGTACTGGTGCGACACCATCACCAGCCACGCGGCGGCCAGGCGCAGGGCGTCGAAATTGTTGCCGTGGTCCGGCGCGGCGGGCGCGACGGCGGCGGGGCGGTCGGTGCTGCCTGGGCTGGGTTCGCGTTCGGGCGCCATCACGTCCTGGTCCGGCCATCGGAGGCATGGCCCGGCTCCGCGGCGGTGCCGCGGGGCCGGGCGTGACGCCGGATCATGCCCCGCGGCGCGGGTCCGAGTCGAACGGCTGCATGCCGTCGTGGCCGATCGCCGGGGCGTCGCCGTCGTGGTGGTGATCCAGCCGGTCACCCAGCAGGCGGCGCACGGTGACGTAGAACACCGGGATCAGCAGCAGGCCGAGGAAGGTGGCGAAGGCCATGCCGCCGATCACGCCGGTGCCGATCGCGTGGCGCGAGTTGGCGCCGGCGCCGGTGGAAACGGCCAGCGGCAGCACGCCGAGGATGAACGCCAGCGAGGTCATCAGGATCGGCCGCAGGCGCAGGCGCGCCGCCTCGATCACCGCCTCGCGCAGCGGCTTGCCCGCGGCCTGCTGCTCGACCGCGAATTCCACGATCAGGATCGCGTTCTTCGCCGCCAGGCCGATCACCGTGATCATGCCGATCTTGAAGTAGATGTCGTTCGGCAGGCCGCGCAGCATCGAGAACACCACCGCGCCGAGCAGGCCGAGCGGAACCACCAGCAGCACCGAGACGGGGATCGACCAGCTCTCGTACAGCGCCGAGAGGCACAGGAACACGATCACCACCGACAGCACCATCAGCAGCGTGGCCGAGTTGCCCGAGAGGATTTCCTGGTAGGACTGGCCGGTCCAGTCGTAGCCGAAGCCCTTGGGCAGGTCGTCGTTGACGATCTTCTCCATCTCGGCCATGGCCTGGCCGGTGGAGTAGCCCGGCGCCGGGTTGCCGACGATCTCCACCGCCGAATAGCCGTTGTAGCGGGCCAGGGCGGGCGAGGCCATGCTCCATTTGGCGTCGACCACGTTGGAAATCGGGATCATCTGCGGCGTGCCGTCGGCGTTGGTCTGCGTGCTCGGCGTGTAGATGTGCTGCAGCGCGTCCGGGCCCATGCGGTAGGGCTGGTCGGCCTGCATCAGCACGCGCTTGACGCGGCCGCCGTAGGCGAAGTCGTTGACGTACACCGGGGCCAGGGTCAGCTGGATGGCGGTGTAGATGTCGCTGACCGACAGGCCCAGCGCCTGCGCCTGGGTGCGGTCCACGTGCAGCTGCAGCGCGGGCGAGTCTTCCAGCGCCTGCGGACGGATGCCGGTGAGCTTGTCGTCCTTCGCGGCCTTGGCCAGCAGCATGTTGCGTGCCTGGGTCAGCTCCGCGCGGGTCTGGCCGGCACGCGCCTGCAGCCACATGTCGATGCCGCCGAACTGGCTGAGGCCACGGATCGTGGGCAGGTTGACCACGAAGATCTGGGCGTCGGAGATGCTGGCCAGCGCGCGGTTGGCCGCGGCGATGAACTGGTCGGCGGTGGCACTGCGCTTGGACCAGTCCTTCAGGTGGATGAAGGTCATGCCGGTGTTTTCGCCGGCGCCGACGAAGCTGAAGCCGGACACCTGGAACATGCCCTCGACCGCGGGATTCTTGACCAGGATCGCGCGGATCTCCTTCATCACGTGCTCGGTGCGCGACACCGTGGCTCCGGGCGGCAGCGTGACGATCGCCAGCGCGACGCCCTGGTCCTCGCTGGGCACGAAGCTGGTGGGCATGCGGGTGTAGAGCACGCCGCACAGTACGGTGATCACGGCGAACACCGCCATCCAGCGCGGCGCGTGATTGACCGCGCTGTGGATGTGGCCGCTGTAGGTGTGGGTGACGCGGTCGAAGATGCGGTTGAAGGTGCGATAGACGATGTTCTTGCGGTGCTCGTGCTCCGGCTGGAGGATGCTCGCGCACAGCGCCGGGGTGAACGACAGCGCGAGGAAGGCGGAAAAGCCCATCGACACCGCGATGGTCAGCGCGAACTGCTTGTAGATCACCCCCGAGGCACCGGGCTGCAGCGCCGAGGGCACGAACACCGCCGCCAGCACCACGGTGATCGCCACGATCGCGCCGGTGATCTGGCCCATCGCCTTGCGCGTGGCCTCCTTCGGCGAGAGGCCCTCCTCGGTCATGATGCGCTCGACGTTCTCGATCACCACGATCGCGTCGTCCACCACGATGCCGATGGCCAGCACCATGCCGAACAGGGTCAGCTGGTTGA
>JAGWVM010000232.1 GCA_018970895.1 Lysobacteraceae bacterium
GAGCACCTTCTGCAGCGGGAAGCCGGTCAGCACCATCTGCGTCATCTTGTACCAGGTCTCGTACATCTTGCGGCCGTAGATGCCCTGCAGGGTGAGGCCCTTGAAGATCACCTTGTCCCAGTCGATGCCGGCGCCGCGCGGCATGATGCCGAGCATGGCCACCTTGCCGCCGTGGTACATCACTTCCAGCATGTCGTTGAACG
The DNA here is from genome assembly GCA_018970895.1 of Lysobacteraceae bacterium. Lineage (GTDB taxonomy): Bacteria > Pseudomonadota > Gammaproteobacteria > Xanthomonadales > Rhodanobacteraceae > Dyella_A. The sequence continues at coordinate 204 of JAGWVM010000232.1, forward strand.
CACGCGGGTTGCCGCTCATCTCCAGGCCCACGTCGAAGCCCTGGATGTGCAGGTCCTTCACCACGTCGCGCAGCGACTGGTTGGCCACGTTCACCACGCGGGTGGCGCCCATGTCGGCGGCCAGCTTCAGGCGGTAGTCGTTGACGTCGGTGACCACCACGTTGCGCGCGCCGATGTGCTTGCAGATGCCCGCCGCGATGATGCCGATCGGGCCGGCGCCGGTGATCAGCACGTCCTCGCCGATCACGTCGAACTCCAGCGCGCAGTGCGCGGCGTTGCCGTAGGGGTCGAAGAACGCCGCCAGCTCGGACGGGATCTGGTCCGGGATCGGCCACAGGTTCGAGGCCGGCATGGTCATGTATTCGGCGAATGCGCCGTTGCGGTTCACGCCGATGCCCACCGTGTTCGGGCACAGGTGCTGGCGGCCGGCGCGGCAGTTGCGGCAGTGGCCGCAGACGATGTGGCCCTCGGCCGAGACGCGGTCGCCGATCTGGTAGCCGGTCACGCCCGGGCCGATCTCCACGATGCGGCCGACGAACTCGTGGCCGATGGTCAGGCCCGGCTTGATCGTGCGCTGGCTCCACTCGTCCCACTTGTAGATGTGCAGGTCGGTGCCGCAGATCGCGGTCTTCTCCAGCTTGATCAGCACCTCGTTCGGGCCGACCTCGGGCACGGGGACTTCGTCCATCCAGATGCCGGGTTCGGCGTGGCGCTTGACCAGGGCTTTCATCGTCTGAGGCATGGGGGCATCCATCGAGAGGTGATGCGGCGGGGAGGCCGCAGGATCAGCCGCCGATTATACGGGCCGCACCCGCCGGGCCGCTTCGGCAGCGCAGCATGGCGGGCCGCCGCTCCATCCCGCGCCGGCCGCCGTCTACACTCGCCGGATGCCCACCGACACCCGCCCGCTGGCGATCTTCCTGATGGGCCCGACCGCGTCGGGCAAGACCGCACTCGCCTGCGCGCTGGCCGACCGCTTTCCGGTGGCACTGGTCAGCGTGGACTCGGCGCTGGTCTATCGCGGGCTGGACGTCGGCAGCGCCAAGCCCGACGCCGCCACCCTGGCGCGCTACCCGCACGCGCTGATCGACATCCGCGACCCGGCCGAGCCGTATTCGGCCGCCGACTTCCGTGCCGACGCGCTGGAGGCGATGCGCGCGATCACCGCCGCGGGCAAGGTGCCGCTGCTGGTCGGCGGCACCGGGCTGTATTTCCGTGCCCTGCAGCAGGGGCTGTCCGAGCTGCCGGAGGCCGACGCCGAACTGCGGGCGCAGCTCGGCGCCGAGGCCGCGGAAATCGGCTGGCCCGAACTGCACGCCCGGCTCACCGGGCAGGACCCGGTCGCCGCCGCGCGCATCGGCCCGAACGACGCCCAGCGCATCCAGCGCGCGCTGGAGGTGATCGCGCTCACCGGCCGGCCGATCTCCGAACTGCAGGCCAGCCGGCCGAGCGAACCGTTCCCGTGGCGGGTGATGAAGCTGGCCCTGCTGCCGGCCGACCGGGCGCCGCTGCACGCACGCATCGCCGAGCGCTTCGACGCCATGCTGGCTGCCGGCTTCCTCGACGAGGTGCGCGCGCTGAGGGCCCGCGGCGACCTGCACGCCGACCTGCCGGCGATACGCGCGGTCGGCTACCGCCAGGCCTGGCAGCACCTGGACGGCGCCTTCGACGCCGCCGAGCTGCGCAACCGCGGCATCTACGCCACCCGCCAGCTGGCCAAGCGCCAGATCACCTGGCTGCGCAGCGAGCTGGACGCCCGGGCGCTCGACCCGGAGCGCCCGGACCTGGCCGGCCGCGGCGTCGACGCGCTGGCGCTGTTCCTCGGCCGGAGCGGCTAAACGCCTGATGTGGCAGCCATCGTGGTCCCTCGCCATGCGTGTGAGTGGCGCTTTCGCGTCCGATTTAAAAGCAGTTAAGATCCCGGGGACTTGGTCCGGAGCGGGCGCGCTTTCTTTTTGTCCGGACCGCCGCATCAGACGGGGGAGAACCACAACAATGTCCAAAGGGCAGTCTTTGCAGGATCCTTTTCTCAACGCACTGCGCCGCGAGCGCATCCCGGTGTCCATCTACCTGGTGAATGGCATCAAGCTGCAGGGCACGGTCGAGTCCTTCGACCAGTTCGTGGTGCTGTTGCGCAACCAGGTCAGCCAGATGGTCTACAAGCACGCCATCTCCACCGTGGTGCCCAGCCGCAACGTGCGCGTGGGCAACAGCCAGGAAGGCCACGCCGAAGCATCCAGTCCGGTCGACGCCGAGGCCTGAACCCGGGCGGGCGGCCGTGATCCGGCCGCCCGCTTGATCGCGCCGGCGTCGCCCCCAGCTTGGGACGTCCTACCCGCCGGAGCCGCAAGCGCCCGTGTTCGATAGACAGAAGAGAGGCGACCGCGCCTTGCTCGTCCAGCCGCATTCGCGCGGCGAGGGCGATGCCGCGCGGCGCGCCGAAGAGTTCGCCGAGCTGGCCAAGTCCGCCGGTGCCGAGATCCTCGGCACGGTGCCGGCGCGCGTGGACGTGCCCAACCCGCGCTTCTACATCGGTACCGGCAAGGCCGACGAAGTGGCCGAGATGGCTCGCGCGCTCGAGGCCGACCTCGTGCTCGTGGACCACCTGCTCAGCCCGGTGCAGGAGCGCAACCTGGAAAAGCACCTGGGCGTGCGCGTGGTCGATCGTGCCGGGCTGATCCTGGACATCTTCGCCCAGCGCGCCCGCTCCCACGAAGGCAAGCTGGAAGTGGAGCTGGCCCAGCTCAAGCACCTGGCCACCCGGCTGGTGCG
>JAGWVM010000083.1 GCA_018970895.1 Lysobacteraceae bacterium
AAGCCGCCCTCGTCGCCCACCGCGGTGTTCAGGCCCTTGCCCTTCAGCACGCTCTTCAGCGCGTGGAAGATCTCCGCGCCGGCACGCAGCGCCTCGGCGAAGCTGGACACGCCCACCGGCAGCACCATGAATTCCTGCACGTCGACGTTGTTGTCGGCGTGCGCACCGCCGTTGATGATGTTCATCATCGGTACCGGCAGCGCGCCCGGCTCGCCCGTGGTGCCGTTGATGCCCGCCAGGTACTGCCACAGCGCCTGCTTGCGCTGTGCCGCCACCGCGTGGGCGGCGGCCATCGACACGCCGAGCAGCGCGTTGGCGCCCAGCGTGCCCTTGTTCGGCGACCCGTCGAGATTGATCAGCTTCGCGTCGAGGCCGCCCTGGTTGGCCGCATCGAAACCCTTCAGCGCGCTGGCGATCGCGCCGTTGACGTGACCGACCGCAGTCTTCACGCCCTTGCCCAGGTAGCGCGCCTTGTCGCCGTCGCGCAGTTCCACCGCCTCGCGCGTACCGGTGGAGGCACCGCTCGGCACCGCCGCGCGACCGAAACCGCCACCGGCCAGGGTCACCTCCGCTTCCAGCGTGGGATTGCCGCGGGAGTCGAGGATTTCGCGGGCGTGGATGCGGGTGATCTCGGTGCTCATGGTGGGGTCTACCTGTACAGGGTTAGGAACGGGACATGCGAAGGATAATCAGCCCGGCGGTGGACAGTACCGTGAAAGCGGCGATACCCAGCCCGAGCGAGGCAAACAGTTTGCGGCGACCTGCCTGGAACAGGCCGCCAAACCTGAGTCCGACGGCGATCAGCGACACCACCCCCAAGAGGATCACCGCCAGGCCGAGCAGGATCGAGGCCGAGTGCGGGTGGCCAGACACGTGGGCGTGGGCATAAACGGCCCCGGCAACGGCCAAGGTGAATGACATGCCGACGAAGCCGGTCAGGGCGAGCACGAAAGAGGCGATGCCCAGCCCGGAATGACGCACCGCCGGCGCGGACGTGGACGGAACCGCGAATCGCGGAGACGGGATCGGAGCCGGCCCCTGCAGTTCCGCCATGCTCAGGCCTGCTCGAGGAAACCGTGCCGCTTGGTCACGGCATCGAGTTCGAGCAGGGTTTCCAGCAGGGCTTCCATCCTGCCCAGCGGCCAGGCGTTCGGGCCGTCGGACAGCGCCTTGTCCGGATCCGGGTGGGTCTCGGCGAACAGGCCGTCGATGCCGACCGCCACCGCGGCCCGCGCCAGCACCGGCACGAATTCGCGCTGGCCACCGGAGCTGGTGCCCTGCCCGCCCGGCAGCTGCACCGAGTGGGTGGCGTCGAACACCACCGGACAGCCGGTGTCGCGCATCACGCTCAGCGAGCGCATGTCCGACACCAGATTGTTGTAGCCGAAGCTGACGCCGCGCTCGCAGACCAAGATGTCGTCGTTGCCGACCGCCTTGGCCTTGGCCACCACGTTCTTCATGTCCCAGGGTGCGAGGAACTGACCCTTCTTGATGTTCACCGGCTTGCCGGCACGGGCCACGTTCTGGATGAAGTCGGTCTGCCGGCACAGGAAGGCCGGCGTCTGCAGCACGTCGACCACGGCCGCCACCTCGTTCATCGGGGTGTACTCGTGCACGTCGGTGAGCACCGGCACGCCGATCTGGCGCTTCACTTCGCCGAGGATGCGCAGCCCCTCCTCCATGCCCGGGCCGCGGAAGCTCTGCCCGGAGGAACGGTTGGCCTTGTCGAAGCTCGACTTGAAGATGAAGTGCATACCCAGCCGGCCGGTGAGCTCCTTGAGCCGGCCGGCCACGTCCAGCTGCAACTGCTCGGACTCGACCACGCAGGGCCCGGCGATCAGGAACAGTCGCTGGTCGAGGCCCACGTCGAAACCGCAGAGCTTCATGCCACCGACTCCTTCACCGCGGCGAGGCGGTCGGCGCCCTGCACGGCCTTGTATTCGCGCGCCGCACGTACGAAGCCGATGAACAGCGGGTGGCCGTCGCGCGGGGTAGAGGTGAATTCCGGGTGTGCCTGGCAGCCGAGAAACCATGGATGCTTCTGCTGCGGCAGCTCGACGATCTCCACCAGCAGGTCGTCCATCGACTTGCCGGAGATCACCAGGCCCAGGTCCTCGAAGGACTGGCGGTAGCGGTTGTTGAACTCGTAGCGATGGCGATGGCGCTCGCGCACCACGTCCTGGCCGTAGAGCTCGCGCGCAAGCGTGCCGGACTTCAGCCGGCACTCCTGCGCGCCCAGGCGCATCGTGCCGCCGAGGTCCGAGCGCTCGCTGCGCTGCTCCACCTCGCCGGCCGCGGTGGTCCATTCGGTGATCAGCGCAATCACCGGGTTGGCGGTGTGCCGGTCGTTCTCGCTGGAGTCGGCGTCGTCCAGGCCGGCGACGTGGCGGGCGAAATCGACCACCGCGGCGTGCATGCCGTAGCAGATGCCGAAGTACGGCACGCGGTGCTCGCGGGCGTACTTCGCCGCCAGCACCTTGCCCTCGAAGCCGCGCTTGCCGAAGCCGCCCGGGACCAGGATCGCATCGACATGGCCAAGCACCCTGGCGGCGCCCTCGGCCTCGATCTGCTCCGAATCGATCCACTGCAGGTTCACGCGCGTCTGCTGCTTGATGCCGCCGTGACGCAGCGCCTCGCCCAGCGACTTGTAGGCGTCCTTGTGCTCGACGTACTTGCCGCAGATCGCGACGGTGACCTCGTCCTTCGGGTGCAGCACCGCATCGACCGTGCGCTGCCAGCCGCTGAGATCGGCGGGCCTTGCGTCCAGGCCGAGCTTCCTCACCACGATGTCGTCCAGGCCCTGGCTGTGCAGCCACAGCGGGGTCTTGTAGATCACGTCCACGTCCACCGCGCTGATCACGGCGTTCTCGGGGACGTTGGTGAACAGGGCGATCTTGCGGCGCTCGCCGTCCGGCAGGGCCTCCTCGCAGCGGCACAGCAGGATGTCCGGCTGGATGCCGATCGAGCGCAGCTCCTTCACCGAGTGCTGGGTCGGCTTGGTCTTGATCTCGCCGGCGGCGCGGATGTACGGCACCAGGGTCAGGTGCATGAACAGGCACTTCTCCGGGCCGTGCTCGATGCGCAGCTGGCGGATCGCCTCCAGGAACGGCAGCGACTCGATGTCGCCGACCGTACCGCCGATCTCCACCAGCGCCACGTCGAAGCCGCGGGTGGCCTCGTGGATGCAGTGCTTGATCTCGTCGGTGATATGCGGGATCACCTGTACCGTGGCGCCGAGGTAGTCGCCACGGCGCTCCTTGCGGATCACCGACTCGTAGATCTTGCCGGTGGTGATCGAGTTCTTGCCGGTCAGGCGGGTGTGGACGAAGCGCTCGTAGTGGCCCAGGTCCAGGTCGGTCTCGGCACCGTCGTCGGTGACGTAGACCTCGCCGTGCTGGAAGGGGCTCATCGTGCCTGGATCCACATTGATGTAGGGATCCAGCTTCATCATGGTGACCGAGAGGCCACGCGCTTCCAGGATGGAAGCCAGCGACGCCGCGGCGATGCCCTTGCCGAGCGAGGACACCACACCGCCGGTGACGAAAATCAGGGGGGTCATGGGATGCAGCCGTGCTGGAAATCGGCATTTTACGGGAAGAACGTGACGGCTGCGAGGGCCGCCGGGCCGCCAGCTGACCGCCCGTTCAAGTTCCCGGTCCCGCGGCGGGTGCGGCCGGGACACCGCATCCCCTTCTTCCGACGTGACGAAGCCGGCTCGGGAGCCGGCTTCGCGGGGGTACCCGGCAGGGCCGGGCACGGCTCGGAGCAAGGCCGGCGGGTTACTCCGTCGGCACCTGCGGCAGCGCCGGATGCATCATGTTGACGTTCATGTTGTGCAGTACCCACAGCGAGCCGACCACCACGATGGCCAGGATCAGCAGGGTGAACAGCATGATTGCCAGGTTGCCCTGTTTGCCCGGCGAGGTGCCCATGTGCAGGAAGAACACCAGTTGCACCAGCAGCTGGGCCACGGCGAAGACCACGATGCCGGGCAGCATCAGGTGGTGCGGCACCACCCCGCTCATGACCGTGCCGAACGAGGCCAGGGTGAGCAGGACCGACAGGCCGAAGCCGACGATGTACGACTTCAGGCTGCCGTGCCCCTCGTCGTGCCCGTGGTCGTGGGAGACATGGCTGGAAGCGGCCATCAGATCACCCCCCGCAGATAGACGAAGGTGAACACGCAGATCCACACGATATCGAGGAAGTGCCAGAACAGGCTCAGGCAGGACAGCCGGCGCCGGGTATCGGCGTTGAGGCCGCGGCGGCGAATCTGGTCCATCATCACCACCAGCCACAGCAGACCCGCGGTCACGTGCAGGCCGTGGGTGCCGACCAGGGTGAAGTACGCCGACAGGAAGGCACTGCGGTCCGGACCGGCGCCCTCGTGGATCAGGTGCGCGAACTCGTGCACCTCCATCCCGATGAAGCCCGCACCCAGCAGGAAGGTGGCGAACAGCCACACCAGCACCCGCTGGCGATGGCCGGCACGCATGTCCAGCATGGCCAGGCCGAAGGTGAAACTGGAGACCAGCAGCAGCATGGTCTCGCCCAGGACGTAGGGCAGCTCGAACAGCTCCTTGCCGCCCGGACCGCCGGCGGTGGCGTTGGCGAGCACGGCAAACGTGGCGAACAGCCCGGAGAAGATCAGGCAGTCGCTCATCAGGTAGATCCAGAACCCCAGCAGGGTCCTGGATCCGTCGTCGTGCCCGTGGCCGTGGCCGTGGGCGACCGGGACGTGGATCCCGTCCGCCGTGGCACTGATGGCAGCGTGGCTCATGGGTTACGCCGCCTGCTGTTCGTCGTTGGCCGGCGTCGCGACCCCGACCATGCCGACCTTCTGCATCCGCATCAGCCGGGCGCGCTCGATGCGCTCGACCTCGGCCGCCGGCACCCAGTAGTCGGTGTCGCGGTCGTAGACGCGCACCAGGAAGCTGCCGACCATGCCGGCCAGGCCCAGTGCGGCCATCCACCAGATGTGCCAGACCAGGGCGAAGCCGAGGACCACGCCGAACAGGCCCATGAACACGCCGACGCCGGTATTGCGGGGCATATGGATGTCTTCGTAACGATTCGGGCGCATATAGGCCACTCCGTCTTGTTTGTCGGTCCAGAACTGGTCGAGCTCCCGCACCTGCGGCAGCACGGCGAAGTTGTAGAAAGGCGCGGGCGAGCTGGTGGACCACTCGAGGGTCCGGCCACCCCAGGGATCGCCGCTGGGGTCACGCAGCGTCACGCGATCGCGCACGCTCACGTACAGCTGCAGCACGGTGAAGAAGATGCCGAACAGGATGATCACCGCGCCGATCAGGGCGACGATCAGGTACGGCTGCCAGTCCGGGTTGGCGTAGTGGTTCATGCGCCGGGTCATGCCCTTCAGGCCGAGGATGTACAGCGGCATGAAGGCCACGTAGAAACCCACCAGCCAGCACCAGAACGAGGCCTTGCCCCAGCGTTCGGCAAGCTTGAAACCGAACGCCTTGGGGAACCAGTAGTTCATCGCCGCGAGGCAGCCGAACACCACGCCGCCGATGATCGTGTTGTGGAAGTGGGCGATCAGGAACAGGCTGTTGTGCAGCACGAAGTCCGCGCCCGGCACCGCCATCAGCACGCCGGTGACGCCGCCGATCACGAAGGTGACCATGAAGCCGATCGTCCACAGCACCGGCACGGTGAAGCGCACGCGGCCGCGGAACATCGTGAACAGCCAGTTGAACAACTTCACTCCGGTGGGCACCGAAATGATCATCGTCATGATGCCGAAGAAGGCATTGACGCTGGCGCCCGAGCCCATCGTGAAGAAGTGGTGCAGCCACACCAGGAACGAGAGCACGCCGATCGCCGCGGTGGCGTACACCATCGACTTGTAGCCGAACAGCGGCTTGCCGGAGAACGTGGCGATGATCTCCGAATACGCGCCGAAGCACGGCAGGATCAGGATGTAGACCTCCGGATGGCCCCAGATCCAGATCAGGTTCACGTACATCATGGCGTTGCCGCCGGCGTCGTTCGTAAAGAAGTGCATGCCCAGGTAGCGATCGGCACCGAGCAGCGCCAGCGCCACGGTCAGCACCGGGAACGCGGCCACGATCAGGATGTTGGTGACCAGCGCGGTCCAGGTGAACACCGGCATCTTCATCAGCGTCATGCCGGGCGCGCGCATCTTGAGGATGGTCACGATGAAGTTGATGCCGGACAGCGTCGTGCCGAGACCCGACAGCTGCAGCGACCAGATGTAGTAGTCGACGCCGACCCCGGGGCTGAACTTCAGCTCCGACAGCGGCGGATAGGCCAGCCAGCCGGTCGCGGCGAAATCGCCGATGAACAGCGAGGCCATGATCAGCACCACGCCGCCGGCGGTGAGCCAGAAGCTCAGCGAGTTCAGGAACGGATAGGCAACGTCGCGCGCACCGATCTGCAGCGGCACCACCAGGTTCATCAGGCCGGTGATGAACGGCATCGCCATGAAGAAGATCATGATGTCGCCGTGCGCGGTGAAGATCTGGTCGTAGTGGTGCGGCGGCAGGTAGCCGGCCGCATCCGCCGACGCCATCGCCTGCTGGGTGCGCATCATGATCGCGTCGGCGAAGCCGCGCAGCAGCATCACCAGCGCCATGATGATGTACATCACGCCGATCTTCTTGTGGTCCACCGTGGTGAACCACTCGGACCAGAGGTAGGCCCACTTGCGCTGCCAGGTGACGTAGCCGAACACCGACGCGCCGCCGAGCATCACCACCAGCAGCGTGCCCATGATGATGGGCTGGTCGAACGGAATCGCCGAGAGAGTGAGTTTTCCGAACATAGCTTACTCCGCAGCCTTGGCGTGCATGTGGTTCGAGGGAAGCGCCGCCATCGAGGCGTGATCGCCCGCGTGCGGGCCGCCCATGTACTTCTCCACGATCCCGGCAAACAGGCCCGCCGGGACGTGGCCGTAGTAGGCGACCGGATTCTTCTCGCTGGGCCTGGCCAGCGCGTCGTAGGCAGCGCGGTCCAGCGTGGCCGGCGCCGCCTTGACCTTGGCCACCCAGGCATCGAAGCCCTGCTGGCTGGTGGCGATCGCCTGGAAATGCATGTCCGAGAAACCGGCGCCGCTGTAGTTCGACGACAGGCCGGCGTACGTGCCCGGCTCGCGCGCGATCAGGTGCAGCTGTGTCTCCATCCCCGCCATCGCGTAGATCTGGCTGCCCAGCTGCGGGATGAAGAACGCGTTCATCACCGAATCGGAGGTGATGTGGAAGTTCACCGGCACGTCGGTCGGGAACGCGATCTGGTTGACCGTCGCAATGCCCTGTTCCGGATAGATGAACAGCCACTTCCAGTCCAGCGCCACCGCTTCGATGGTCACCGGCTTGGCCCTGGACGCCAGCGGGCGGTACGGATCAAGCGTATGCGTGGTGTGCCAGGTGATGGTCGCCAGGATCGCGATGATGACCGCCGGCACCGACCACACCACCACCTCGATCGCGGTGGAATGCGACCAGTCGGGGGCGTAGCGTGCCTTCTTGTTGCCGGCGCGGTAGCGCCAGGCGAACCAGAGGGTCATGGCGATCACCGGCACCGCGACGATGGCCATCAGGCCGAGCGCGATGAGAATCAGCGACTTTTCCTGTGCGCCGATGTCGCCCTTCGGATCGAGCACCTCGGTGCTGCAGCCGGCAAGGAACAAAAACACGCTCGCACCTGCAAGACGCAGGCGGTGGATCACAGATTTCAGATTCACGGGAGGGGGGTGTCTTGCGTACTTCGGGTCGGCGGAGATTAATGGCCTCGACAGCCATCGCCGCGCCACTGAGACACAATGCCGCGTCGCACCAAATTCTTGCTGACGGAGCCGAGCGCGACGGGGCGCTGCTACCATCGCCCGATGGCCAAGACCCCGTCCGACAAGTTGTCTGAACTCCGCCAGGCCATGCGTGCCAACGGCATCGCTGCCTGCCTGGTTCCTACCGCCGATCCGCATCTTTCCGAGTACCTGCCCGGGCACTGGGCGGCTCGCGAGTGGCTCTCCGGCTTTACCGGCTCGGCCGGAACGCTGCTTGTCACGCTCGACCACGCCGGTCTTTGGACCGACTCGCGCTACTTCGCCCAAGCCGAGCAGCAGCTCGCTGGCAGCGGCATCGCCCTCATGAAGCAGAGGATCGCCCACGCCCCCGAACACCTGGCGTGGCTGCAGCAGCACCTTCACCGGGGCGACTGCGTGGCCGTGGCCGGCGACAGCCTGTCGCTGGGCGGTCAGCGGCAGATCGCGCGCCTGCTGGACGAGGTCGGCGTGGCCTTGCGCACCGACCTGGACCTGCCTGCGGCGATCTGGAGCGACCGCCCTCCGTTGCCACGCTCAGTGGTGTTCGAGCACGCCTCCGGCTGGTCGCATACCCCGCGCAGCGACAAGCTCGGCCGGGTCCGCACGGCGATGCGCAAGCTCGGTGCCGGTCACCACCTCGTCTCCAGCCTCGACGACCTGGCCTGGCTGACCAACCTGCGCGGCAGCGACGTCGAGTGCAACCCGGTGTTCCTTGCCCATCTGCTGGTCGAGGCCGAGGGCAAGGCGACGCTGTTCGTCGACCGCGGCAAGCTGAGCGACGAGCTGGTCGGCGCGCTGGCCCGCGACGGCATCGGCATCGCCGACTACGCCACCGTCACCGACGTGCTGGGCGAACTCGGCGGCACCGACACCCTGCTGCTGGATCCGGCCAGGGTGGTCTGCGCGGTCGCCGACGCGGTGCCGGCGGCGGTGAAGCGGATCGAGGCGGCCAACCCCTCCACCGCCATGAAGGCGCGAAAGACCGAGGCGGAACTGGAACACATCCGCGACACCATGCGCCGCGACGGTGCCGCGCTGGTTCGCGCGTTCCGGCGCCTGGAAGAGCGCCTTGCCGCCGGCATGACGCAGACCGAGCTGGACGTGGATGCCCTGCTGCGCGAGGAGCGTGCCGCCCAGCCGAACTTCATCGGTGAGAGCTTCGCCACGATCGCCGGCTACCAGGCCAACGGCGCGCTGCCACACTACCGCGCCACGCCCGAACACCACAGCGCGCTGGCCCGCAAGGGACTGCTGCTGGTCGACTCGGGCGGCCAGTACCTGGGCGGCACCACCGATATCACCCGCGTGCTTGCGCTGGGCGAGACCACCGCCGAGCAGCGTCGCGACGCCACGCTGGTGATCAAGGGGATGATCGCGCTGTCGCGCGCCCGCTTCCCGAAGGGCGCGAGCGGCCCGCAGCTGGACGCACTCGCCCGCGCTCCGCTGTGGGCGGCCGGCATGGACTACGGCCACGGTACCGGCCACGGTGTCGGCTACTTCCTCAATGTGCACGAGGGACCGCACGGCATCCGTCCACCGATCGCCGGCGGCGCGCTGGTACCCCTGGAGCCCGGCATGATCACCTCGATCGAGCCGGGCCTTTACAAGGCGGCGCGCCACGGCATCCGCCACGAGAACCTCGCCGTGGTGATCGAAGCCGAGCAGACCGAGTTCGGCGATTTCCTCGCCTTCGAAACGCTCACCCTGTGCCCGTTCGACCGGCGCGCGCTGGAGCCGCACCTGCTCAATCCGGAGGAGCGCGCCTGGCTGGACGACTATCACGCCACGGTACGCGCCGCACTCGCGCCGCTGCTGGACGGCGCGGACCTCGCCTGGCTGGAACGCCACTGCGCGCCGCTCTGAGCACGCCGTCTCGGCGGACGAGACAGCGCACCGCCACGCTCGCCTTCCGCCGCCGGCCGGCTTGACCGTGCCGGCCATGCCGCCCATGCTCCCGCGCCTCACCTGACCCGACACGACCCATGAGCAGTCGCTACAACGCCGCCGATATCGAAGTCCTCTCCGGCCTGGACCCGGTCAAGCGCCGCCCCGGCATGTATACCGATACCTCGCGCCCGAACCACCTGGCGCAGGAAGTCATCGACAACTCGGTGGACGAGGCCCTCGCCGGCCACGCCAAAAACATCGAGGTGGTGCTGGTGGCCGACGGCTCGGTGAAGGTCACCGACGACGGCCGCGGCATGCCGGTGGACATCCACCCCGAAGAGGGGGTGCCGGGCGTCGAACTGATCCTCACCCGCCTGCATGCGGGCGGCAAGTTCAGCGGCAAGAACTACAACTTCTCCGGCGGCCTGCACGGCGTGGGCGTGTCGGTAGTCAACGCGCTGTCGCACCGCGTGGAGGTGACCATCCGCCGCGACGGCAACGAATACCGCATGGCGTTCGAGCACGGCGACCGGGTCAGCGAGCTGGAGGTCATCGGCACGGTGCCGAAGAAGAAGACCGGTACCACCGTGCACTTCTGGGCCGACCCGAAGTACTTCGACTCGCCGAAGATCTCGGTCTCCAAGCTCAAGCACCTGCTGCGCGCCAAGGCCGTGCTGTGCGCCGGCCTCAACGTCACGCTCATCGACGAAGCCAGCGGCGAAACCACCCAGTGGCATTACGAGGACGGCCTGCGCGACTACCTGCGCGGCGAGCTGGAAGGCGCCGAGGCGCTGCCGGCCGAGCTGTTCGTGCACCACGTGGCGCGTGACACCGAAGGCCTGGACGTCGCCCTCACCTGGGTACCGGAAGGCGAGCTGGTGCAGGAGAGCTACGTCAACCTGATCCCGACCGCGCAGGGCGGCACCCACGTCAACGGCCTGCGCACCGGCCTGACCAACGCCATCCGCGAGTTCTGCGACATCCGCAACCTGCTGCCGCGCGGCGTGAAGCTGGCGCCGGAAGACGTGTGGGAACGGCTGTCGTTCGTGCTCAGCGCCAAGCTGCTCGACCCGCAGTTCGCCGGCCAGACCAAGGAGCGCCTGTCCTCGCGCCAGGCCGCAGCGCTGGTCGAGAACGTGATCCACGATGCCTTCAGCCTGTGGCTGAACCAGCATGTGGATCTGGGCGAGAAGATCGCCCAGCTCGCCATCGAGCGCGCCAGCGCGCGCCTGAAGGCCGCCAAGCAGGTGGTGCGCAAGAAGATCACCCAGGGCCCCGCCCTGCCCGGCAAGCTCGCCGACTGCACCGCCACGGACCTCTCGCGTACCGAGCTTTTCCTGGTCGAGGGCGACTCGGCCGGCGGCTCGGCCAAGCAGGCGCGCGACAAGGAGTTCCAGGCGATCCTGCCGCTGCGCGGCAAGATCCTGAACACCTGGGAGGTGGAGTCCACCTCGGTGCTCGCCTCCGAGGAAGTGCACAACCTGGCCGTGGCGATCGGCTGCGACCCGGGCAAGGACGACCTCTCCGGCCTGCGCTACGGCAAGGTGGTGATCCTCGCCGATGCCGACTCCGACGGGCTGCACATCGCCACGCTGCTCTCGGCGCTGTTCCTCAAGCACTTCCCCTCGCTGGTGCGAGAGGGCCACGTATTCGTGGCAATGCCGCCGCTGTTCCGCGTCGACGTGGGCAAGCAGGTGTTCTATTGCCTGGACGAGAGCGAGAAGCAGGCGATGCTCGATCGCATCGAGCGCGAGAAGATGAAGGGGGCCGTCAGCACCACGCGCTTCAAGGGCCTGGGCGAGATGAACCCGGCGCAGTTGCGCGAGTCCACCATCCATCCGGACACCCGCCGTCTGGTGCAGCTCACCGTCGACGACGGCGACGCCACCGCCCAGCTGATGGACCTGCTGCTGGGCAAGAAGCGCGCGGGCGATCGCAAGTCCTGGCTGGAAGAGAAGGGCGATCTCGCCACGCTCGAGGTCTGAGCGGTCGCGACCGGCTGCATCCTTCCCCGTGCGAGCGGCGTAAGAGAGGTGGCTCCCATCACGGAGCCCCCTCACTCCCATCCGGAGAAACGCCCATGACGCTCGTCCCCCGCACCCGCGCTCTCGCCACCGTGCTCGCGCTGGCCGTCGCCAGCCTCTGCGCCATGCCCGCCCTCGCCGCTCCCGGCGACATGTCCGGCATGCACCACGAAAAAACCGTCCAGGTCGGCGGCGCGCCGATGTACCCCTCCAAGAACATCATCCAGAACGCGGTGAACTCCAAGGACCACACCACGCTGGTCGCCGCGGTCAAGGCCGCCGGCCTGGTCGATACGCTGTCCGGACCCGGCCCGTTCACGGTCTTCGCACCCACCAACGAGGCGTTCGCCGCGCTGCCGGCCGGCACCGTGGCCAACCTGCTCAAGCCGGCGAACAAGGCCACGCTGACCAAGATCCTCACCTACCACGTGGTTCCCGGCAAGATCACGTCCGCCCAGCTGCTTGCGCTGATCAAGAAGGATGGCGGCAAGGCGCGGGTGAAGACGGTCGAGGGCGACTCGCTTACCTTCAGCAAGGACGCCAGGGGTGTGGCGATCACCGACGACAAGGGCCACACGGGCCACGTCACGATCGCCGACGTCAACCAGTCCAACGGCGTGATCCACGTGATCGACACGGTGATGTTGCCGTAAGCCCCCGCGGCCTGGGCCGGCGACACCGGAATGCCCCGTCCTGCGGGGCATTCCTTTGCCGGAGCGGCGGCGATAAGGTGACGCCCCTTCCGCCCGGAATCCGAGCATGTCCCTGTTGCCCCCGATCAACCTGCAGCGATGGATCGACGAGCACCGCCATCTGCTGCGCCCGCCGGTCGGCAACAAATGCATCATCGATGGCGACTTCATCGTGATGATCGTCGGCGGGCCGAATGCGCGCACCGACTACCACTACGATGAAGGCCCGGAATTCTTCTACCAGCTCGAGGGCGAGATGGTGCTGAAGGTGCAGGACGCCGACGGTCCGCGCGACATCCCGATCGGCGCCGGCGAACTGTTCTACCTGCCGCCGCGCGTGCCGCACTCGCCGCAGCGATTTGCCGATTCGGTCGGACTGGTGATCGAGCGCAAACGCGTCGCCGGCGAGCTCGACGGCCTGATGTGGTTCTGTCCGAACTGCAACCTCAAACTGTTCGAGGCCTATTTCCCGCTGGAGAGCATCGAGCGCGACCTGCCGCCGGTGTTCGACCGCTTCTACCGGTCGCTCGAGGTGCGCACCTGCGCACGCTGCGGCACGGTGCATCCGGCGCCCACCGCCGAGACGGCCTGACCGCTCAGACCAACGCCAGCCGCTGCCACCATTGACGGGCCATCCGCCGCAGCGAGACATCGGTGCCGGGATCGTCGAGCAGGTCGGCGATGGGTCGCCAGGCAAGCGCCAGCGATTCCGGGCTCACCACGAAGTCCTCGCTGCCGGTGGCGCGGACGACGTAGCGCACGTCGTAGTGCCAATGCCCCGGATCCTCGCCACGCGCCGGGATCCAGTGCCGGTCCAGGTCGAAGATCGCCGGCTCCACCGCGAGGTCGCCGAGCCCCGACTCCTCCCCGGCCTCTCGCAGTGCAACACGGGCCAGGTCGCTGTCGCCGTCGGCATGCCCCCCCAGCTGAAGCCAGCGACCGAGCTTGCGATGGTGAGTCAGCAGCACGCGTCGGCCGTCGCCACTGACCAGCCACGCCGAGCCGGTGAAGTGCCCGGGCGGATGATCGCGATGGAACACCTCCCGCGACGAGTCGAGGAAGGCGAGGAACGTGGCCGGCGACGTGGCCTCGTCGGAAGAGTCGGGGAATCGCTGCAATGCAGCGCGGAAAGTGGCGATCGTGGTGTCCAGAATACGGCTCCGGCCGGGGCGTGCAGGCCGCCGATTGTAAGGCTCGTCCATGTGTCCGTCGGCGCTTGTCGCCCCTAACGGGGTCGGCTAAGGTTGCCCGTCACCTCCGACAGCCGCGGGCCATTGCCCGACATCGCGCCATGGGGATGGCGTCTGTTCTCACGGGGAATCACTACATGCTTTTCCAGCGCGTCAAACCGCTCGACCAGATCCTTGCCACCGCCGAAAAGAAGAGCCTCACGCGCCAGCTCGGCGCACTCCAGCTCACCCTGATGGGCGTCGGCGCCATCATCGGCACCGGTATCTTCGTGCTCACCGCCGAAGCCGGGCAGAAGGCCGGACCCGGCATGATGGTCGCCTTCGTGATCGCCGCGGTGGTGTGCGCGCTGGCCGCCCTTGCCTACGCGGAACTGGCTTCGATGATTCCGGTCGCCGGCTCCGCGTACACCTACACCTACGGGGTGATGGGCGAACCGATCGCCTGGATCGTCGGCTGGGCACTGGTACTGGAATACGCGATCGCCGCGGGCACCGTTGCCGTTGGCTGGTCCGGCTACATGAACGGCCTGCTGATGCACACCGACCTGTTCGGCCTGGTGCAACCGGGCGCGCTGGCGATGCCGGAGTTCCTCCGCGTCGGCCCTTACGAGGGCGGTGCATTCAACCTGCTGGCCTTCGCCATCTCGCTGGTGATCGCGCTGCTGCTGCTGGTCGGCACGTCGAAATCGGCCAAGGTCAACGCGATCCTGGTGGCGATCAAGATCGTCGCCCTGACCGCTTTCATCGTGCTGGCCGTCCCGGCCGCCAAGAGCCCGAACTTCCACCCGTTCACGCCCAACGGCTGGGGCTCGCCGCTCGGCGGCATCGGCGTGCTCGGCGCGGCGGCATCCATCTTCTTCGCCTACGTCGGCTTCGACGCCGTATCCACGGCCGCGGAGGAAACCAAGAATCCGAACCGCAACATTCCTATCGGCCTGATCGGCTCGCTCGCGATCTGCACCGTGTTCTACCTGCTGGTGGGCTACGGCGCGGTGGGTTCGGTCGGCTCGCAGCCCATGCTCGGCCCGGATGGCCATGCGCTGCAGCCGGGCACCCTCGCCATGGCCGCGGCCTGCGAAGGCTCCAAGGCGCTGGTGTGCAGCAAGGAGCCGCTGGCCCACGTGCTGCGCATGCTGGGCTTTCCGAACATCGGCAACCTGGTCGGGCTGGCGGCGGTACTCGCCCTGCCCTCGGTCATCCTGGTGATGATCTTCGGCCAGACCCGCATCTTCTTCACCATGTCCCGCGACGGGCTGCTCCCGGCACGCCTGTCGAAGCTGCACCCGCGCTTCAACACCCCGCACGTGCTGACCATGATCACCGGCGTGGCGGTATCGCTGTTCGCCGCATTGTTCCCGGTGGGCAAGCTGGCGGCCATCACCAATTCCGGCACGCTGTTCGCGTTCATCATGGTGTCGATTGGCGTGATGGTGCTGCGCGTCCGTGATCCGCTGCGCCCGCGTCCGTTCCGCACCCCGATGGTCTGGGTGATCTGCCCGCTCGCGGTCGCCGGCTGCCTGATGCTGTTCCTCAACCTGGGCGTGTGGACGCTTGAGCTGTTCTTCGGCTGGGCGCTGATCGGCATCGCGGTGTACCTCCTGTACGGACGCAAGCGGAGCCACCTTGCCAACGGCACCGAGGCCGACTGAGGCCGCCGCACGCGCCGGTCATTGAACAAAGCCAGGACGGCACGGTGAAAGCCGTGCCGTCGCCTTTTACGGAAGCCCCATGCTCAAGCAACTGCTCGCCCGCAAGACCGACTTCAGCGACATCACCGACGACAGCCACGGTCCCGGCCTGCGCCGCACGCTCGGTCCATGGGGCATCACCGCGCTGGGCATCGGCGCGGTCATCGGCACCGGCATCTTCGTGGT
>JAGWVM010000233.1 GCA_018970895.1 Lysobacteraceae bacterium
GCGCAGACCCTTGCCCGGCAGCTCGGGCCTTGGCAGGAGGACCCGCTCCAGCAGGTGCTGCCCGGCGTGTGGCCAGGCGTCGCGTGCGGCCGGATCGCCAGCGCCCCGAGGCGCACGGATTCGCCGTCTCCGGTCACGCGCACGCCCGCCGCCGGCGGAAACGGTGGCGCGTCACCGGGCGGAACCGCGCCTGTGGCGCCGGCGCGGGCAGCGCACACCACATTGACGGCGGCTGCAACCGCTCGAAAGGCATGCACGAGGGACTCCCCGGCTGGCGGTCCGGCCCACGCAGGCGGACGCCGCGAGCGCCGGCCCGGCGGTTCCCGGGCGCGCCGAAGACCGGGGAGCGACGTGCTCAGTGGCCCAGCTGCGGCGTGCCTCCCACGGTGTCCAGGAAGCGCGGCGCCCGCCACACGTGCGTGTGCTGCTCGAAGCTGTAGGCGATGCCGATCAGCGTCGGCTCGCTCCACTTGGCCCCGAACAGCACGATGCCCACCGGCAGGCCGTGCGCGAAGGTCGCCGGCACGGTGATCGACGGGTAGCCTGCCACGGCGGCCGGCTCGGTCGCGCCACCGCCGACGATGTGGTCGCCCAGTACCGGATCGGTCACGAAGGCCGGACCGGAGGAGGGCGCCAGCAGTGCGTCCAGATGGTTCTTCGCCAGTGCTGCGTCGATGCCTTCCGGTCCGGCCAGCCGCTTGGCCTTCGCCAGCGCGTCGACGTAGGCCTTGTCGGTCAGTGGCCCGCGCGCCTGCGACTGCTGGAACAGCTCCTGCCCGAACCACGGCATCTCGCGGTCGGCATGTGCCGTGTCGAAGGCGATCAGATCGGCCAGGGTCTTCACCTTCAAGCCCGTGCGCATGGCCAGGTAGGCGTTGATGTCGTGCTTGAAGTCGTAGCTGAGCACGGTGCCTTCCAGGTCGCCCAGTTCCTCCAGGTGCGGCAGCGTCACCGGGTCGACGATGATCGCGCCCTGCGCCTTCATCACCGCGATCGCATGCTCCAGTGCGCGGTCGGCGTTCGGCTCGGCACCGGCGAACGCGCGCACCACGCCGATGCGCTTGCCCTTGAGCGCGTTGGCGTCGAGGAAGCGGGTGTAGTCGGTGGCGTGGCGGTCGGCGTCGGCAGTGGCCGGATCGGCCGGGTCGCTGCCGGCGATCACGCTGAGCAGGGCGGCCGCGTCGGCCACGCTACGCGCCATCGGTCCGGCGGTGTCCTGGTTGTGGCTGATCGGCACGATGCCGCTGCGGCTGACCAGGCCCAGCGTGGGCTTGATGCCGACCAGGCCGTTGCTGGCCGACGGGCAGATGATCGAGCCGTCGGTCTCGGTGCCGATCGCCACCGGCGCCAGGCCTGCCGCCACTGCCGCAGCGGAGCCGGCGCTGGAGCCGCACGGATTGCGGTCCAGCACGTAGGGGTTGCGCGTCTGGCCGCCGCGACCGCTCCAGCCGCTGCTGGCGTGGGTGGAGCGATAGTTGGCCCACTCGCTGAGGTTGGTCTTGCCCAGGATGATCGCGCCGGCAGCCCGCAGCCGCGCCACCAGCGTGGCGTCCTTCGGCGCGGGTGCGTCGGCCAGCGCCAGCGAACCGGCGGTGGTGAGCATGCGGTCGCCGGTGTCCACGTTGTCCTTCAGCAACACGGGGATGCCGTACAGCAGGCCCGGCCGGGCCGTCCCGGCCCGATCGGCATCGGCGCGGGCGGCGAGGGTCAAGGCGTCGGGATTGGTCTCGATCACCGCACGCAGCGTCGGGCCGTGGCGGTCGATCCGCTCGATCCGGTCGAGCGACCGTTTCACCAGTGTGCGGGAATCCAGCGTGCCTTGGCGCATCGCCTGTTGCAGCTGGGCCAGTGAGGCATAGGTCGGATCGACCGCTTGCGCCGGCGCGGCGGTAGCGGCGAGCGTGATGACGAGGGCAGCGGACAGCACGGACAGGCGCATGGCGGATGGCTCCGATCGATGGACGTTGCGACAGGTTGTCGCGATCTCCCCAGAGTAACCGCTCGCCCGCCGGCCGCCCGCTCTCCGGAGACCTATACTTTGGTCATGACCACGCACCTCTTTCCCCGACGCTGGGCGGCGCTGCTGCTGGCCGGCCTGCTTGCCGCGGCGGCACACGCTGCCGACGGCACGCCCCGCACCGTGCCGGACACCCTCGCCCAGCGCATCGCCTCGTGCACCGCCTGCCACGGCGAACATGGCGAAGGTTCGCCGGGCACCGGATTCTTTCCGCGGCTGGCCGGCAAACCGGCCGAGTACCTCGCGCGCCAGTTGCACTATTTCCAGCGTGGACTGCGCAAGTACGGCCCGATGGAGTACACGGTGCGTCCGCTCACCGACGCCTACATGCACGAGATCGCGGCCTACTTCGCAAAGCAGGAAGTGCCGTACGCGCCGTCGCCCACGCCGCGGGTCTCCGCGGCGCAGCTGGCGCGCGGGCAGGCGCTGACCGAACACGGTGACCCCGCACGCAAGATCCCGCCCTGCGAGGCTTGCCACGGCAGCCAGCTGACCGGCGTGGAACCCTCCACGCCGGGGCTGGTGGGGCTGCCGTACGACTACGTGAGCTCGCAGCTCGGCTCCTGGCGCACCGGCACCCGCGCGGCCGCTGCGCCGGACTGCATGGCGACGATCGCCAACCGGCTGACGCCCGATGACATCACCGCGGTGTCGGCCTGGCTGGCCACCCGCCAGTTGCCGGCGGACATGCACGCGCAGCCGGCCGGGTCGGTCACGCCGCCGCTGGCCTGCGGTGTGCTCGGTAACGCACCGGCTGCGGGAGACGGCGCATGAAGTGGTTGCTGCGCGGATTCCTGGTCGTCCTCGCCCTGTTGCTGGCCAGCGCGGGCTGGTGGATGTTCGGGCCGCATCCGGACAGCGCGGCGGTGCGTCGTGCCGGCCAGCTTGCCGCCGGCGAGAACCTCGCCGATCCGGCGCTGGTCGA
>JAGWVM010000084.1 GCA_018970895.1 Lysobacteraceae bacterium
GCACCGGAAACGATCACCTACGACTACGCGATGGATTCGTCGTTCAAGCGCAGGCATCGCCACCTCGAGGTGAACCCGGCGAGCGGCCAGGTCACCGTGGACGAGGGCAAGGGACCGATCCGCTACGCCGGCGCCCCGGGCATGGTCGATCGCAACACCCTGCCGCTGGCCCTGGGGCTGGCGCTCCGCGAGGGCGGGAAGCAGGTGGTGATCCCGGTGGGTGTCAGGCAGCGGGTGGAACGGCAACAGTACGCCGTGCAGGCCACCGAGCACCTGGCCGTGCCGGCGGGCGAGTTCAGCGCCGAGCGGGTGACCCGCACCGACGCCGACAAGCCGTTCGATGCGTGGTACGTGCCGGCGAAGTTTCCGGTGCCGGTGAAGCTGGCGCAGGCCGACGGCGGCAACCTGACCCTGCTGCTGGAAAGCTTCCGCAGGCCCTGAACCGGCCGCCCCCGCACACGAAAAAGGCCGGGACGTGCGTCCCGGCCTTTTTCGTCGACAACCCGGAGATCAGTTCGGCAGGCGACGGATCTTCGCGCCGAGCACGCCGAGCTTCTCCTCGATGTTCTCGTAGCCGCGATCGATGTGGTACACGCGGTCCACGGTGGTATCGCCCTCGGCCACCAGGCCAGCCAGCACCAGGCAGGCCGAGGCGCGCAGGTCGGTGGCCATGATCGGCGCACCGCTCATCTTCGGCACGCCCTGGATGATGGCTGCATTGCCCTCCAGCCGGATGTCGGCACCCAGGCGCTGCAGTTCGTGCGCGTGCATGAAGCGGTTCTCGAACACCGTCTCGGTGATCACGCCGACGCCCTCGGCAACGCAGTTCAGCGCGGTGAACTGGGCCTGCATGTCGGTCGGGAAGGCAGGGTACGGCGCCGTCACGATGTTCACCGCCCTGGGTCGGCGGCCGCTCATGTCCAGCTCGATCCAGTCCTCGCCGGTGCTGATGTGCGCACCGGCCTCTTCCAGCTTCGAGAGCACCGATTCCATGGTGTTGGCACGGGCCCCGCGGGCGCGCACCTTGCCGCCGGTCATCGCCGCACCCACCAGGAAGGTGCCGGTCTCGATCCGGTCCGGCAGCACCTCGTACTCGGCGCCGTGCAGGCGCTCGACACCGTGGATCGTCATGGTCGCCGTGCCGGCGCCCTCGATCTGCGCGCCCATGGCATTGAGGCAGTGCGCCAGGTCGACCACTTCCGGTTCCTGCGCGGCGTTCTCGATGATGGTGGTGCCGCTGGCCAGCGCTGCGGCCATCATCACGTTCTCGGTGCCGGTGACGGTGACCATGTCCATCGCGATGCGGGCCCCTTTCAGGCGCTTGGCGCGCGCCTTGATGTAGCCGTTCTCCACGACGATGTCCGCACCCAGCGCCTGCAGGCCGCGGATGTGCTGGTCGACCGGACGCGAACCGATCTGGCAGCCGCCGGGCAGCGATACCTCGGCCTGGCCGAATCGCGCCACCAGCGGCCCCAGCACCAGGATCGACGCGCGCATGGTCTTGACCAGGTCGTACGGCGCGAAGTAGCGGTCGGCCGGGCGCGGGTCGACGTGGATCTTCATGCGGTCGTCCAGCACCAGCTGCACGCCCATCTGGCCGAGCAGCTCCATGGTGGTGGTGACGTCGTGCAGGTGCGGCACGTTGGAGATGGTCACCGGCTCGTCGGCGAGCAGGCAGGAGGCGAGGATCGGCAGCACGGCGTTCTTGGCGCCGGAGATGCCGACTTCGCCCTGGAGCGGCTGCCCGCCGCTGATGAGGATCTTGGCCATGGAATTCCTAAACCGGAAAAGTGGGGCGGGCGCCGTGCGTCGATCCTTCAGGATCGCGCCTCGGCCTCCCGAGGAGTCAGGGTTTTCAGAGCCAGCGCGTGGATTGCGCCACCCATCAGGTCGCCCAGCGTCGCGTAGACCAGCCGGTGCCGCGCCAGCGGCAACTTGCCGGCGAACTGCTCGGCCACCACGGTCGCCTCGAAGTGCACGCCGTCGTCGCCGCGCACGTCCGCCCGGGCGCCGGGCAAGCCGCCCTCGATCAAAGCCTGGATCCGCTCTGCGTCCATCGAAATTCCACTGTCGGGAGGGCGCCGTCGGGACGGGCAAGCCGGGTCCGGCGGCGTCCAATGCGCTGTCATATGAGGGTAAACTGGTAGTCGGCCATGGTAATGGAAAGTCGCTGGCGCAGAAATGACGGCATGTTGTTCAGCCTTCGACTGCGAAGCTACGCCGTGGACTTTGCCCGACCCCGTACCGTGGCGCCGCCGCCGAAGGACCCATGAACGCACGCATTGCACCATCCTCCGGAATCTCCATCGATCCGGACGCCATCGCCCGCAGCGCACGCACGGTCATCGCCACCGAGGCAGCGGCGATCCGGGCCCTGGAGCCGCGGGTGAACGGCGACTTCGTCGAAGCCTGCCGGCTGATCCTCGGTTGCCAGGGCCGTCTGGTGGTAAGCGGCATGGGCAAGTCCGGGCACATCGGCCGCAAGATCGCCGCCACCCTTGCGTCAACCGGCACCCCGGCGTTCTTCGTGCACCCCGGCGAGGCCAGCCACGGCGACCTCGGCATGATCACCCCGCAGGACGTGGTGCTGGCCCTGTCCAATTCGGGCGAAACCGACGAACTGCTGTTCATCCTCCCGGTGATCAAGCGTCAGGGCATCCCGCTGATCGCGATCACCGGGAACCCGAAGTCGTCGCTGGCCGGGCAGGCCGACGTCCATCTGGACGCCAGCGTCTCCACCGAGGCCTGCCCGCTGGGGCTGGCGCCGACCGCCAGTACCACCGCCGCGCTGGTCATCGGCGACGCTCTGGCGATCGCCCTGCTGGAAGCCCGCGGCTTCACCTCCGAAGACTTCGCCCGCTCGCATCCGGCCGGCAGCCTCGGGCGTCGCCTGCTGCTGCACATCGGCGACGTGATGCACACCGGCGAGGGCATCCCCCGGGTCGGCCCGAACGCCAACCTCACCCAGGCACTGATGGAAATGACCCGCAAGCATCTGGGCATGACCGCCGTGGTGGATGCGGACGACCAGCTGCTGGGCGTGTTTACCGACGGCGACCTGCGCCGCGCGCTGGACGATGACGGCGTGGACCTGCGTGGCGCCACCGTGGCCAGCCTGATGAGCTGCTCGCCCAAGACCATCGGCGCCGACAAGCTGGCGATCGAGGCCGCCCAGCTGATGGAAAAGCACCAGATCCACGCCCTGCTGGTGGTCGACGAGCGCCAGCGCGTGGTCGGCGCCCTCAACATCCACGACCTGCTGCGCGCCCGCGTGGTCTGATGCCCCGCCAGACGAACGACCGCACGTGACCGGATACCTCGCCCACCTCCCTGCCGACCTGCTTGCCCGGGCCGCCCGCATCCGGCTGGCTGCCTTCGACGTGGACGGCACCCTGACCGACGGCCGCCTGCACTACGCCGAGGACGGGCGCGAGACCAAGATCTTCCACGTGCATGACGGCCTCGGCCTGAAGCGGCTGCAGGCCCACGGGATCGAAGTGGCGATCGTCACCGCCCGCATCAGCCATGCGGTCACCCTGCGCGCCGAAGAGCTGGGCATTACCCACGTCTACCAGGGCCAGGGCGACAAGCGCGCCTGCCTGCGCGACCTGCTCGATGCGCTGAAGCTGGCGCCGGAGCAGGCGGCGTTCGTCGGCGACGACCTGCCCGACCTGCCGCCCATGGACCTGGCCGGCCTGGCCGTGGCCACCGCCAATGCCCATCCGTGGGTGGTCGAACGCGCCCACTGGCAGACCGGCCGGCGCGGCGGCGAGGGGGCTGCGCGCGAGGTCAGCGACCTGCTGCTGCTGGCCCAGGGCAAGGCAGACGCCGAGCGGGAGCGCTGGCGATGAAACCCGCCGCATGGTTTGGCGAACGTCGCCTGCCGACGGCCATCGTCGTCGTCGGCCTGCTGGCGGGCGCCACCGG
This sequence comes from Lysobacteraceae bacterium, assembly GCA_018970895.1. Taxonomy (GTDB): domain Bacteria; phylum Pseudomonadota; class Gammaproteobacteria; order Xanthomonadales; family Rhodanobacteraceae; genus Dyella_A. Next base: position 3,928 of record JAGWVM010000084.1, read on the forward strand.
CCTGCTGCGCTGGTGGATGACCCCCGAGCAGCCCGGCAGCAGCTTCGTGGGGCCGCCGCGCTCGGGCTACACGCTGACCGACTTCCAGCTGTCCAGCTACGGCCGCGACGGCAGGCCCGCATTCAACGTCGCGGCGCCCCGGCTGGAACGCCGCGAAGGCGATGAAGCGCTGTACATCAATGCACCCGCATTCGACCTGCCGTCCAACCAGGCCGGCGTGCCCGACTGGCGCGGCGAGTCGCTGTACGGATGGGTCGGCAAGGGCGGCGACCTGATCAAGCTGCAGGGACCGGTCCACATGCACCGACAAGCCTACGACGACACCGCCGCGGCCAGCCTGGACACCGAGGACCTGACCATCTGGCCGAAGGACAACCGGATGGAGACCGCTGCCGCCGCGCGCATGGCGCAGGGCGCCCTTACAATGAGCGGGGTCGGCATGCGTGCCAACCTCAACGACAAACACCTGGAGCTGCTCGATGACGTCCACGCCACGTTCCCGCCGCGCAAGCGCTAGCCTGGCCGCGCTGCTGATCGGCGTCTGCGCGGTCGGTGCCGTGCACGCCAAGCAGAGCGATCGCGACAAGCCGGTGGAGGTAGAGCATGCCGATTCGTTCGACGGCTTCAACAAGCCCAACAGCGTCACCACCCTGCGCGGCCACGTGAAGATCTCGCAGGGCACGATGAAGATCAGCGGCGACCTGGCCAAGGTCTACGTCGACGGCGACCAGGCGGTCAGCCGGGTGGAGATCACCGGTACGCCTGCCCACATCGAGCAGCTCGACGACAACGGCAACCTGATGCAGGGCGAGGCCTCGACCCTGGATTACGACAACGTCAAGGGAATCGCCGTGCTTACCGGCAACGCCAGCGTGGTGCAGAAGGGCCGCGGCGAAGCCCACGGCGACAAGCTGACTTATGACACCAGGAACAGCGAGATGACCGGCGAGAGCGGCGGCCACGGCCAGGTGCACCTGATCTTCCAGCCCAAGAAACGGCCCGCCGCGCCCGAACCGGCCGCCGGCAACAAGCAGCCCTGACCGATGCTGTCCGCCGAAGGCCTCCAGAAACGCTTCCGCGCGCGCCAGGTGGTGCGTGACTTCGGGTTCTCCATCCGCCAGGGCGAGGTGGTGGGCCTGCTCGGTCCCAACGGCGCCGGCAAGACCACCTGCTTCTACATGGTGGTCGGCCTGATCGAAGCCGACGGCGGTTCGATCAAGCTCGATGGCAAGGACATCACCGCCCTGCCGATGCACTCGCGTGCCCGCCTCGGCATCGGCTACCTGCCGCAGGAACCGTCGGTGTTCCGCCGCCTGAGCGTGGCCGACAACATCATGGCGGTGCTGGAGCTGCGCGAGGGGCTCGGTGCCCGCGAGCGAGCCGCCGAGCAGGAAAGCCTGCTGGAAGAGCTCAAGATCACCCACATCGCCGGCCAGAAGGGCATCAGCCTGTCCGGCGGCGAGCGGCGCCGGGTGGAAATCGCCCGCGCGCTGGCGGCGCAGCCGCGCTACATGCTGCTGGACGAGCCGTTCGCCGGCGTGGACCCGATCTCGGTGGGCGAGATCCAGCGCATCGTGCGCCACCTGAAGGAACGCGGCATCGGCGTGCTGATCACCGACCACAACGTGCGCGAGACGCTGGGCATCTGCGACCGCGCATACATCCTAAACGAGGGCGAAGTGATGTCGCGCGGCACGCCGGCCCACATCCTCGCCGACGAGAAAGTGCGGGACGTCTACCTCGGGCGAGAGTTCCGGCTCTGAACGACCGCGGATCGACGCCGTTCTTGACCTGACGCAGGTCGGGGCGAGTCTCCCTCGCCTCAAGTCTGTTCGACGTCCCGGGGTGGGGTTAGGATGGAACCCGGCTCCAACCCCACCGGTCGGTATGAAACCCGGACTCCAGTTCCGACTCCACCAGCAGCTGACCCTGACGCCGCAATTGCAGCAGGCGATCCGGCTGTTGCAGCTGTCGCAGCTGGAGCTTGAAGCCGAACTGAGGCAGATCGCCGAAGGCAACCCGCTGCTGGAGTTCGAGGAGGAATCCGTCGACGAGGCCGCCGAAGTGGCCGAAGAGGGCGACTTCCGCGCCGACGCGGGCCTGGGCAGCAGCAGTTCGACCAGCACATCGGGCGAAGACCACGATGCCGGGGAAGCGCCGGACTGGGCCGACGGCGACGGTGCCGGCGACCAGCCGATGGACTTTTCCAGCCTCGCATCCACCAGCGGCAGCGGCGGCAACCGTGACGAGGATTTCGAGCCGCAGAATGCCGCCGCCGAGACCATGCAGGAACACCTGCTGTGGCAGCTCAACCTGTCGGGATTCGCGCCGCGTGATCGCGCCATCGCCACGGTGATCATCGACGCACTCAATCCGGACGGCTATCTCACCGAGTCCGCGGAAGCCCTGCTGGCCGCTCTGCCGACCGACATGAAGGCGACAGCCGACGAGGTGGAGGCGGTTCGGCGTCGGGTCCAGGGCTTCGATCCCGTCGGCGTCGCCAGCCGCGACCTGCGCGACTGCCTGACGGTGCAGCTGCAGCAGTTCGACGAGGACACGGCCCACCGCGAACTGGCCATGCGGATCGTCGATGCCGAGCTGGAGCTGCTGGCGCGAAACGACGTCGGCCGCCTTGCACGCAAGTTGCGCGCCAGCGAGGACGACGTGGCCGCCGCCGCCGCGCTGATCCGCAGCCTCGACCCGCGCCCCGGCGCCGGCCTGGACACCACCCCGGTCGAGTACGTCGCGCCGGACGTGTATGCCTTCAAGGAAGGTGCGCGCTGGCGGGTGAGCCTCAACCCCGACTGCCAGCCCCGGCTCGGGCTGAACCAGCACTACTGCAGCCTGATCGCCAAGGCGCGCGGCGACGACGCCAGCTGGATGCGCGGCCAGCTGCAGGAGGCGCGCTGGCTGATCAAGAGCCTGGAATCGCGCGCCGAAACGCTGTTGAAGGTGACCGAGGCGATCGTGCGCCGGCAGAGCGCCTTCCTCGACTTCGGACCCGAAGCGATGCACCCGCTGGTGCTGCGCGAGGTGGCCGAAGAGGTGGGCATGCACGAGTCGACCATCTCCCGCGTCACCACCCGCAAGTACATCCACACGCCGCGCGGCACCTTCGAGCTCAAGCACTTCTTTTCCAGCGGCGTGTCCACCGAGGACGGCGGCAGCGCCTCCTCCACCGCGATCCAGGCGATGCTGCGCAAGCTCGTCGACGCGGAGGATCCCCGCAAACCCCTTTCCGACCAGGCGCTCGCCGAGGAACTGCACCGCAAGGGCATCCAGGTAGCGCGCCGCACGGTCGCCAAATACCGGGAGGCCATGCGCATACCGAGCTCCAGCGAGCGCCAGCGCGCCGGCTGAGCGGCTCCGCGCCCCGCGCGGAACCTGCGGCGATCAGCGGCGTCTGAGCATCCGGACGACAACGAGACGACTGTGGATGCGGCCCGGATCCGCCGGGCACCGCATCGAACCACCGCCGCGCAAGCGGCAGCACCAAAGGAGGCGCAACATGCAATTCCAACTCAGCGGCCAGCACGTCGAAATCACCGAAGCCATGCGCGCGCATGTCACCGACCAGCTCGACCGCCTCAACCGCCTCGACGACCGATTGACCAGTCTCTCCGTGGTGCTCTCGCTGGACAAGCTTCAGCAGAAGGCCGAAGGCACGCTGCACACCTCCTCCGGCGCCCTGCTCCACGCCGAGGCCGTCGAGCAGGACATGTACGTCTCGATCGACATGATGTTCGACAAGCTGGTGACCCAGCTGCGCAAGCACCGCGACAAGGTCTGCGACAAGCACAAGGCCGAGGCCCGCCGCGACGACCGCATGGTCGGCTGACCCGGCCCTCCGGCCTCTACCGGGCCCGCCCCAACGGGGCGGGCCTTTTCATGCGCGGCGACCGGCCGCCTGCGCCGCCGGCCGATCGGGCACAATAAGGCACGCATCCGGCCGGCCACCCCGGCCCATCTGCCGGAGCGGAGGATCCGACGACGTGGACCGGCTGACCGCCCGACAACTCTACGATGGCGTGCACGAGCGGATGGGGCTGCGCTGGGTGTCCGGCATGCGCGGCGAGGGCCGCGTGCTGGAGCGCGGCGCCACGCAGACGCGCCGCCCTTCGCTGGTCGGCTACCTCAACGTGATCTATCCGAACAAGATCCAGATCATCGGTACCGAGGAACTGAAGTACCTCGACGAGCTCGATTCCCGCCAGCGCTGGGAGGCGATCAACAAGATCGCGGCCTACCAGCCGGTCGCACTGATCGTGACCAAGGACCAGGCGATCCCGTCCGACCTGCGCGAGGTGGCGGAGGAAACCAACACCCCGCTGTGGATCAGCTCCAAGCGCGGCCACGAGCTGCTGACCTGGATGCAGTACCACATGGCGCGCATGCTGGCGCCACGGATCACCCTGCACGGCGTGTTCCTCGAGGTGTTCTCGATCGGCGTGCTGATCACCGGCGAATCCGGCTCGGGCAAGAGCGAGCTGGCACTGGAGCTGATCAGCCGCGGCCACCGGCTGGTCGCCGACGACGCCACCGAATTCACCCTGATCGCGCCCGACGTGATCGACGGCACCTGCCCCGAGCTGCTGCAGGACCTGCTGGAAGTGCGCGGTCTGGGCGTGCTGAACATCCGCGAGATGTTCGGACACACGGCGGTCAAGTCGTCCAAGTACCTTCGGCTGGTGATCCACCTCAAGCCCTTGCGCGATGGCGAGGACACCGACGCGCTCACGCGCCTGACCGGCGACATCGGCCATCGCGAGATCTTCGAGGTACAGGTGCCGATGATCACCATCCCGGTGGCGCCCGGCCGCAACCTGGGCGTGCTGGTCGAGGCGGCCGTGCGCAACCATGCGCTCAAGAGCAAGGGCTTCGATCCGGCGCAGACCTTCATCGACCGCCAGGCGCACCAGATGCGCCGCCTGCCCCCCTGGTGACCCGTGGAAGCCGAAGAAACCAAAGCGATCGTGCAGGCGGGCCCCAACGCGGTGCACCTGGTCGTGCTCACCGGCATGTCCGGCGGCGGCAAGACCGTGGCCCTGCGCGCGCTCGAGGACCTCGAGTTCTACTGCGTGGACAACCTGCCCGCCAGCCTGCTGCCGCGGCTGGTCAATGCGGTGCTGGAGGACCGCGACGGCCGCCGCATGATGCGTATCGCGGTCGGCGTGGACGCGCGCAACCGCGAGCACGACATCGAGATCATGCCGAACGTGCTGGCCGAACTCGCCGAAGCGGGCGTGCAGGTGCACCTGATCTTCCTCGACTGCCGCGACGAGGTGCTCATCAAGCGGTATTCGGAGACCCGCCGCCGCCACCCGCTGGCCATGCGCAACGTCTCGCTGGCCGACGCCATCGCCGCCGAGCGCCGCCTGCTGCGCCCGCTGATGGGCATTGCCGAGAAGGTCATCGACTCCAGCCAGCTCAACGTGCACCAGCTGCGCCGGCTGGTCGCCACCGATTATGCCCGGGCCACCGAGGGCCTGACGGTGATGTTCCAGTCCTTCGCCTTCAAGCGCGGGCTTCCGCTGGACGCCGACTTCGTGTTCGACGCGCGCTGCCTGCCGAACCCGCACTGGCAGCCCAAGCTGCGTCCGCTGTCCGGCAAGGACGCGGCGGTACGCGAGTTCCTCGAGGCTGACCCGCTGGTCACCGAGTACGTGCAGGACACCCGCCGCTGGCTGGAGGCCTGGCTGCCCCGCTTCGAGGCGGACGACCGCAGCTACGTCACCATCTCGGTCGGCTGCACCGGGGGGCGCCACCGCTCGGTATACCTGGTCGAGAAGCTGGCCACCCATTTCCGCGCGTCCCGCGAGGGCGTGCTCACCTTCCACCGCGAGCTGGAGTGACGGCGATGGGTGTCGGGGTGCTGCTGATGACACACGAAGCGGTCGGTCATGCGCTGATCTCCGCCGCGCGGCACGTCATGCCCAGGCTGCCGCTGAAGGTCGATGCGGTGGAGATCCCCGCCGATGCCGACCCGGAAGTGATGCGCACGCTCACCGCCCGCCACGCCCGCGCGCTCGACGAGGGCGACGGTGTGCTCGTGCTTGCCGATCTTTACGGCGCCACGCCCTGCAACATCGGTCTCTCGCTCGCCTCGCTCGGCGTCCGCCTGCGCTGCGTGTCCGGGCTCAACCTGCCGATGCTGCTGCGCGTGCTCAACTATGCGGACAAGCCGCTGGACGAACTGGTGGAAATTGCCGCCAGCGGTGGCCGCGGAGGAATATTCATCGACCATGCTTGAGAAAGAGATCGTCGTTTCCAACCGGCTCGGGCTGCATGCCCGCGCCTCGGCCAAGCTGGTGCAGCTGGTGCAGGGCTTCAAGTCCACCGTCTGGCTGGTCAGCAAGGGCCGCGAAATCAACGCCCAGAGCATCATGGGCGTGATGATGCTGGCCGCAGGCATCGGCACGTCGCTCACCGTGCGCGCCGAAGGGCCGGATGAACAACAGGCAGTGGAGGCCGTGGTCGATCTGTTCGACCGCAAGTTCGACGAGGGAGGCTGACATGCGGGGAGTCTGCAGTCTGGACGATCGGGTGGCCGATGCGCATGCGTGCGGCGATCGGCCGTGCCCGTGGGCCGACATCGGGGCGACGCCATGAGGCAAAGCCTGCCCGGCACGACCGCGGCCAGGGGCATGTGCCTGGGCCGCGCGCGGCTGGTCCAGCCGAGCCGCTATGCGGTCGACAATCGCCCGCTGGGCGAGGCCGAAGTGGACCAGGAGCTGGAGCATCTGCACCTGGCTCTCGACACCGCCCGCCAGGAGCTTCGCGAGCTCCGCACCCGGCTGCACGGCGCCCTGGCACGCGAGGTCAACGAATTCATCGACGCGCACACCCTGCTGCTGGACGATCCCGAGCTGTTGCGCGGCCTGGATGACATGATCCGGATCGGCCACTACCGGGCAGGAGCTGCGCTGAAGAAACAGCGCGACCGCATCGCCGCGGTGTTCGAGGCGATGGACGACCCCTACCTGCGCAGCCGCCGCGAGGACGTCGATCAGGTGATCGGCCGGGTGATTTCCGCGCTGCAGCGCCAGACCACCGAGGAAGAACGCAAGCTGGCCGCCCGCGTGGGCGAGATCCTGGTCGCCGACACCATCGCGCCGGGCGACATGGCACACCTGGCCGGCCACGGCCTGCTCGGCGTGGTGGCCAGCTCCGGCAGCCCTTACTCGCACAGCGCGATCCTCGCCCGCAGCCTGGACCTGCCGATGCTGGTCGGTACCCGCGACGCGCTGTCGAGCATCCACGACGACGACCTGATCCTGCTTGATGCCGAACAGGGCGAGGCGATCGTCCACCCCACCGCGCAGGACCTGGCACGTTACCGCGCATGGCAGCGCGAGGCCGCACACGAGGGACGACGGCTGGCCAAGCTGGCCAATGCCCCCTCCCGCAGTCGCGATGGCATGGAGATCAGGCTGCTGGCCAACGCCGAATCCGCCGCCGACGTGGCGATGGCGCGCGCGCGAGGCGCCGACGGCGTGGGCTTGTACCGCACCGAATTCCTGTTCCTGCGGCACCGGGGGCTGCCGAGCGAGGAGGAGCAGTTCCTCGCCTACCGCGACCTGGTGATGGGCATGGGCGGCCTGCCGGTGACGATCCGCACGCTGGACCTGGGCGCGGACAAGGCCGATGCCGCGGGCATCGCGCTGCGCGGGGAGGACAACCCGGCGCTCGGCGTGCGCGGCGTGCGGCTGTCACTGCGTCATCCGGCGGTGTTCACCACGCAGATCCGCGCCATCCTGCGCGCCGCCTGCTATGGCCCGATGCGCGTGCTGGTGCCGATGATCACCCAGCCGGACGAGATCATCGCCGTGCGCACGCTGTTCAAGCTGGCACGGCAGGAGCTCAAGCAGGAGGGCGTGGACCTGCCCGAGAAACTGCCGCTTGGCGCGATGATCGAGGTACCGGCTGCCGCCATCACGGTGCGCGCCCTGCTCGAGCATGCCGACTTCCTCGCCATCGGCACCAACGACCTGGCGCAGTACGTGCTGGCCGCCGACCGCGGCAACGACGCACTGGAAAACGTCTACAACCCGCTGCATCCGGCCCTGCTGCGCCTGATCTGCCACGTGATCAGCGCCGGACGGCGGGCAGGCAAGCCGGTCAGCCTGTGCGGCGAGATCGCCGGCGACATCAACTTCACCGCGCTGCTGCTGGCGCTGGGCCTGGTCGAGTTCAGCATGCATCCCGGCCAGCTGCTGCAGGTCCGCGATCGCCTGGGGGAGCTCGATCGTGCCGCGCTCAGGCGCCTGGCGCCCCGGCTGCTGCGGGCACACACTCACGAAGACGTCGAGGCGCTGCTCGCCTCGCAGAATGTCCCGATGCCGGCCGTGCCGGCCTGAACCAGGGGCGCGCCCGCTCAGAGCGTGCGCAGGAACGCCTCCATGACCACGCCCCGGTACTTCTGGCGGTGCAGCAGGATCGACAGTTGCCGGGTCAGGTCCAGGAACGGCGTGCGCAGCACCTTCAGGCGACCGGCCCCCACTGCGTCGATCACGGCCACCTGCGGCAGACACGCGATACCCAGTCCGGCCACCACCGCCTGCTTGATCGCCTCGATCTGGTCCAGCTCCAGCACCGTCAGCCCGGGTGGCAGGCGGGCCAGCGCACGCTCGCTCAGCGCACGCGTGGCCGACCCCGGTTCGCGCAGCACCCAGCGCGCGTCGGCGAAATGCTCCGGCAGCAGCCGGCGGCGCCGGGCCAGCGGATGGTCGGGACGCGCGCAGACCACCAGCGTGTCGCTGCGCCATGGACGCACCTCCAGCTGCGGGTGCGTGACCGGGCCCTCCACGCAGCCCACGTCCAGCGTGTGATCGAGCATCGCTGCGGCGATCGTCGCTGTATTGGCCACGCGCAGGCGGACCGTGACGTGCGGATGAGCCTGCACGAACCGCCCCAGCAACTCGCCGACGCGATAGTTGCCGACCGTGTTGCTGGTGCCGACGCGCAGCTCCCCGCCGGGCGCCGCCTCGCCACCGGTCTGGCGCCCGAATTCGGCGTAGCGCTCGAGCAGTTCCTGCGCCAGCGGCAGCAGTTCGCGGCCCCGCGGATTGAGGTGCAGGCGGCCCCGCTCACGGTCGAACAGCCGGCCGCCGAGCTGGTTCTCCATGTCGCGCAACGCCATGCTCGCCGCCGGCTGGGTCAGGTGCAGGCGCTGGGCGGCCGCCCGCACGCTGCCCAGCGTGGCGACGTGCACGAACACCTCGAGCTGGCGCGGGCTGATGTTGATCATCAGTCGATCTTATAGCATCTGTAAATTATCCCAAGTTTTCCTGATGACACGGCCGGCGGATGATGTCACCCACTCTTCCGGCCGGCTGTTGCCATGTCCTCTCCCGCCAAGCCCGATCCGACCACCGCCGTTGCCTCGCACGGGCTGGTCGGCCGCCTGCCCGGCCTGCTGGTCACCCTGGTGATCGCCGTCGTCGCCTTCCTGCTTGGCCAGCGCCTGCGCCTCGTCGGCGGGCCGGTGATCGGCATCGTGCTGGGCATCGTCGTCGCCAACGTGCTCGACCTGCCGGAACGGCTGCGCCCGGGTATCCAGTTCGCCTCCAAGCAGGTGCTGCAGTGGTCGATCATCGCGCTGGGTTTCGGCTTGAGTCTGGACCAGGTGGCCAGGACCGGCCTGCAGTCGCTGTCGGTGACCCTGGTGACGATGAGCGTGGCCTTCGTCTCGGCCTGGGCACTGGGCCGCTGGCTGCGCGTTCACGACGACCTGAAGATCCTGATCGGCGTGGGCACCGCCATCTGCGGCGGCTCGGCGATCGCCGCGGTGACGCCGATCCTGCGCCCGGACGAACACGACACCGCGTTCGCGATTTCCACCATCTTCCTGTTCAACCTGGTCGCGGTGCTGCTGTTCCCGCTGCTCGGCCACCTGCTGCACTTGTCCGACCTCGGCTTCGGCATGTGGGCCGGGACCGCGATCAACGACACCTCGTCGGTGGTGGCCGCCGGCTACAGCTACAGCCGCACGGCGGGCGACTTCGCCACCATCGTCAAGCTGACCCGCGCCACCCTGATCATCCCGGTGTGCATCGCGCTGGCGATCGCCGTGGCGGTGCGCGAGAAGCGTCGCGGTGGCAGCGACTTCAAGCTGTCGCGGATCTTCCCGTGGTTCATCCTGTGGTTCCTGGTCGCCTCGGCCGTGCGCTCGGCGGGCTTCGTCCCCGCCGCGCTGCAGGCTCCGCTGCACGAGGCGGCCGAGTTCCTGATCGTGGTCGCGCTGACGGCGGTGGGCCTGTCGGCCAACCTGCGCCGCATGGCCTCGACCGGCGTGCGTCCGATCCTGCTCGGACTGGGCGTGTGGGCGGCCGTGGCGGTGAGCAGCCTGGCCGTGCAGCTGGTGATGGGCCAGCTCTGAGCGAGTGCCGGCGCCCGCGATGCCCGCGGCCGCCGCGGGCGCCGGACCGGCGACCGCGCGAAGGACTCAGGCCCGGCCCTGCTCCACCAGCGTCAACGCGACCTTGTCGCGCAAGTAGACCGGCAGGGCCTGCTCGGGCGGCAGCCCGTGCCCGAGCGCGGCCTCCTGCACCGCCAGTCGCGCGACGTGCGCAGCCTGGGGATAGTGCGCGCCGCCCGCGGACACCAGCTTCCTGCCGGCGAGACGATCGGCGATCGCCGCGTGATACGTGGCCCAGCCGCTGCCGACCACCTGCCACGCATCGGCATCCGGCAGGACCAGCGCGTCGGCCGTGGTGACACGCTCTTCATCCAGCGGCTCGAGGCCGCCGCGACCATCGCGGCGGTAGCAGGCGGCGTAGACCTCGCCCATGCGCGCATCGATCACGGCGAGGATCGCCGTCCCGGCGTCGTCTTCCGGCGCCTCCAGCGCCAGCGCCGCCAGCGAGGAGACGGTGATCACCGGCCGGTCCAGCGCCAGCGCCATGCCCTGCGCCAGCGAGATGCCCAGCCGCACGCCGGTGAACGCACCGGGGCCGCGCCCCACCGCGATGGCGTCCAGGGCATGCCGGCCGAGGCCGGCCTCGGCCAGCAGGGCTTCGGCCATCGGCAGCACCAGCTCGGCGTGGCGGCGCGGTGCCAGCTCGCTGCGCGCGATCAGGCTGTCGCCGTGCACCAGCGCGACGGAACAGGATTCGGTGGAGGTTTCGAGGGCGAGCAGGTTCATGGACGCTCCATGATACCGGGGCCGGCGGCGTACCAGTCGATCCGGCGGGTCAGGTACATGGTCAGCGCCACCGCCGCCAGCAGCACGAACGAGCCGATCAGCAGCGCGTACTGCTCCGCTGCGATCAGGCCGTAGAGGATCGCGTAGACCAGTACCAGCGCCGCGCCGAGGATCAGGCCTGCCCGCCTCGCGCGCAGCACCGCCGCGGCGTAGCCGCCCACGATGCCCACCACGCTGAGCGCGGCCACCGCGTAGGCCGCGGCGAAGGCGATCTG
>JAGWVM010000234.1 GCA_018970895.1 Lysobacteraceae bacterium
ATCGATCCAAACGAGTATAAATAATGGAAAACGTAAAGGTATATCGCTTCCTCGCCTACAATCACTCAATCGGCTCAATGGAGCTTACTCCTCGATATGCGACTCTTGAGTGCATTAGTCGTGCCGATGGCACGGCGGATCTTGCGACCGAAAAAGAAATCCCCGTTAGCGCGCTCGATGGGGACGGTTTCGAAAGAAGATTAATTGAATAGGATATTCACTCGTCAGTAGCCCTTGGCGAAGCCGGGCCCCGGAGGGGCGTCCCCAGGCCGGCCGTAATCCTTAGTCAGAGCAGGCCATCCATCCCGGCCGCACTCCCTCTAGGCTTATTTCCCGGGACGATGCCTTCCCGCCGAACCCGCTTTTTCTAACGCTGTGCGCAGGGAAGGGAGGTTCGAACATGGATAGTCGTGTGTTCTGGGGCGTGCTCTGCGCCCTTTTGGTCTTTTGCGGGCTGGTTGCCATCGCCACAGTGGTTCAGCAGGGCATAGCCGCACAGGCACAAGCCGAGGCGATCCGCCAGGTGCTGTCGGTTGCCTCGGACCCGGATCCTATGGGCCTGCGCCGCGAATCCGCCCGGCGTGCTGCCGAGGCGCAGCGACAGGCCGCCTTGGACTTGCTACGTCGCCGCTTGGCTCCATCGGAGCGTTGTGTGGCTGGGACGGTGATCCAGGTGCAGGGATCGACGTATACCCAGCTGCTGGGCGCCAATGGGCGACCTGAGCGATGCTCGGGTAACTATCGTTTGCGGTAGGCGGTGCCGCCCATCGGAGAAACGCGGCCAGGTTGTGCGGCTTCAGATGCACGCCCTTGATGCTGCCGCGTGGCGGAATGAGCGCAGCGCCGCGAATGCGCCAGCCGGCCCAAGCACCCTCCAAATCGACACGACACTCGGCGCGGTCCTGGATCAAGCCGGCGATCTCGTGCAGTGAGATCACCCGGCCCGACGGTGTCGTAGATCGCTGCTTGTCGTTGTCGTAGGTCCAGTTCAGCCGACGCCGTGGCATGCGCGCGATCCTTTCGGTGAAAGGGCGGCCGGCCATTCACGAGCGATGCCAGCCAGCCGACGCAGCCATTCGCATTTGCGCATAATGTATATTATGTAAAATACTATTTGGTACCAAAGCACCGGCCAGGCGGCGCAAGACCTCGGGCCGCCTGCGGCTCCTTCCCCTCATGCCTGGAACGTTTGCCGGGACAGCGGCATGCTCCGGACGCGGTGCCCGGTGAGATGGGACACGGCGTTGGCTACCGCCGGCGGCGTGGCCGGCAGCGGCGGTTCGCCGATGCCGCCCATCTTTGCGCCACTCTCGACGATGCGTACATGCACACGCGCCATGCGGTCGGGCGGCAGGATCGGATAGTGGTTGAAGTTTCTCGCCTTGGGGCTGCCGTTCTCGTACACGGCCTCCTCCAGCAGCACTTCGGACAGGCCCAGGGCCACTGCGCCGTTGACCTGGGCTTCGATGATCGCCGGATTGACGATGCTGCCCGGATCGATCGCCTGCCAGACCTCGTGCACCCGCACCTGGCCCTTGTCGATCGATACTTCGGCGATCGCCGCGGCCTGCGAGCCGAACGGCGAAGCCATCGCCACGCCGCGCGCGCGCCGGGTGCCGTCGGCGGCCGTGTAGGGACCGCGCTTCCAGCCGCCGGACAGATCGGCCACGGCGTGCAGCAGATGCGTGAGCCGCGGGTTGTCCGCGAGCAGTTTGAGGCGCAGCTCGAACGGATCCTGCCCACCCTTGTCGGCCAGCTCGTCGAGGAACGCCTCGTAGAAGAAATCGTTCATCGAATGGCCGACCGAACGCCAATAGGAGAGCGTCACCGGCGTTTTCACGTAGAGCTGGGCGATGCGACGGTTGGGGATCGCATACGACTTGCCGGTCAGGCCCTCCACCGCGTTCGTGTCGAGCTTGTCGCCGCGACGGTTGGCGATGCCCTCGGTAGGCCCCTCGGTGGCGCTCACCGCCTCGATCGCGACCGGCATGCCCTGCGCGTCGAGGCCGCCGCGGAAGCGGACCACGGCCATCGGGCGCATCGGGTCGCGCAGGAATTCCTCCTCGCGGCTCCAGATCAGCTTGATCGGTCGCCCCGTCTCCTTCGCCAGCTGGATCGCCTGGTGGTACGGGTTGCCCGGGCCGTAGAGGAAATGCCGGCCGAAGAAGCCGCCCAGCAGCGGCGAATGCAGGGTGATCCGTGACGGATCGATGCCCGATGTCCTGGCGATGTCGGCCACGAACATGTCCGGGGCCTGGTTGGGCAGCCACACCTCGAGCGAGCCGTCGGCGTTGAAGCGTGCCAGCGTGGACGGAGGCTCGAGCTGGGCATGGTGCAGGTACTGGCTGGCGTAGGTGGCGCTCACCACCGTGTGGGCGGACTTCAGCGCCTGCTCGACCTGGCCGGCGGTCTCGGCATCCTCGCCGGCACCGGGTTCGCGGGCGAGCCGCTCACGGAACGCGTCGGTGGAGAAATCCGCTGGCATCACGCGCTCGGTCGAGTCGGCCGCCGCCTCCTGCCAGTCGACCTGGGCCGCCTCGACCGCGCGGCGCGCGTTCCACCAGCGCTCGGCGACCACGGCGACGGCGCCCGGCAGGCGGTGCACCGAGTGCACGCCCTTCATGGATTTCAATGCGGCCTCGTTGCGGATCGAGCCGACCGTCATGCCCAGCCGCGGGGCGTGCTGGACGGCGGCATGCAGCATGCCGTCGACGCGGGTGTCGATGGTGTAGATCGCCCTGCCCGTCGACTTCTCCAGGGCGTCCACGCGCTTGACCGGCTTGCCGATCCAGCGGAAGCGGCTCGGGTCCTTCAGCGTCACGCTGTCCGGGTCGGGCACCGGCAGATCCAGCGCCTGCGACGCCAGTTCGCCGTAGGCGAGCGAGCGCCCCGAGGC
>JAGWVM010000085.1 GCA_018970895.1 Lysobacteraceae bacterium
ATACCTTCGTCACTGCGCTGGATCGCGAGGACATCGAGGCGCTGAACGCGGCGCTCTACAAGATTCCCAAGACCGTGGAGAAGTTCGCCGAGCGCTATGCCATCGTGGCCGAGCGGCTGTCCGGCGTCGATTTTGCGCAGCGCGCGCTGGTGCTCGAGCGCTCGGCCGAGGTGGTGGTGGAAATGATCGGCGAGCTGCGCCGCGGTCTGCGCATCGACCCGGTGAAGAGACTGCAGGATCGCCTGCAGGCGCTGGAATCCGAGGGTGACAAGCTGCTGCTCGACCCCTACCGCACGCTCTACGTGGAGGGCGCCGACGTGATGCGCGCGGTGCTCGCCAAGGATCTGTTCGAGCTGATCGAGAAGGCGATCGACAAGTGCCGCGATGTCGGCAACGTCGTCTATTCCATTGTGCTGAAGAACTCCTGAGGGCCTGCCGTGCCGACCCTCCTTCCGGGGACCTGCGGGAGCCGCACATGACGCTGGGCATTCTCGCCGTGGTCCTGCTGATCGCGCTGGCTTTCACCTACATCAACGGATTCCACGACACCGCCAATTCGATCGCCACCGTGGTGGCGACGAAGGTGCTGACACCGGGGCAGGCGGTGCTGCTGGCCGCCGTCACCAACCTGGTCGGGGCGTTGTGGGGTACGGCCGTGGCGGTCACGATCGCCAAGGGCCTGATCGACACGCACGTGGTCGACGTGGGGCCGCAACTGCTGGTCTGCGCGCTGCTCTCGGCGATCGCATGGAACCTGCTGACCTGGTGGCTGGGCCTGCCGTCCAGCTCCAGCCATGCGCTGGTCGGTGGGCTGGTCGGCGCGGCGGTGGCCGCGGCCAGCGGCCGGTTCGACGCGGTGATCTGGTCGCACGGCGGGAGTCACTGGTGGAACGGCGCCGGCGTGATCCCGAAGGTGGTGGTGCCGATGGTGGTGTCGCCGCTGATGGGCTTCGTCCTCGGTTTTGCCTTGATGGGCCTGCTCTTCGCGCTGTTCGCCTGGCTGGCCCATCGCACCGGCTTCCTGCGCCGGTTCGGGCGGACGCCGTTCGTCAACGCATTTTTCGGCAAGGCGCAGATCTTCTCCGCCGCCGCGATGGGTGTCTCGCACGGCATGAACGACGCGCAGAAGAGCATGGGCATCATCGCGCTGGCGCTGGCCGGTGCCACCCGCGCCGGGCAGTTCGACCGCCTGCCGTCCTGGCTCGGATTCCTGCGCATCACCACGGACGCCAGCCACCCGTTCGCGGTGCCGGTGTGGGTGACCACACTGTGCGCGCTGACCATGGCGGCAGGCACCGCGGGTGGCGGCTGGCGCATCATCAGGACGCTGGGCCACAAGATGGTCAAGCTGCACCCGATCAACGGCTTCGCGGCGGAATTCGGCTCGGCCGCGGTGATCCTGTTCGCCTCCTCGCTGGGCATCCCGGTGTCCACGACGCACAACGTGTCGGCTTCGATCATGGGCGTGGGTGCGGCCAAGCGCTTCAACGCGATCCGCTGGACGGTGGTCGAGCGCATGGTGTGGTCGTGGATCCTGACCGTGCCGGTCACCGGCCTGCTGGCCTACGCCCTGGTGCGGCTGGTGCAGGGCTGGGGTTGATCGTCTCCCGGCATCAGAAGAGGCCGGGCGCGCCGGCCTTTCCCGCCCAGGCGGGGGTCAGAAGCTGTCGCCGCTGGCGGCGATGGCCCGCTCGAGCTGGTCGCCCAGCGTGCCGAGTTCGAGGATGACCCGCTCCAGTTCGGTGGCGTCGAGCAGCTCGTAAGGGCGGTTCTCGCACAGGTGCAGGTAGGGCGAGCCATCCAGATCGGTCACGGCGAGGAAGCCGGTGCGCTGCTCCCAGTTGAAGCGCAGTGCCCGCTGGGGATCGATGCCCGAGAGTGGACCGATCGGTGTGGAGATGCGCAGGAAGCGACGATCAGCCTCGTCCTCCAGCTCGGCCAGGTAGATGCCTTGCTGACGCCCGGGCGTGACCGCGAGGTCGAAGCTGATCAGATAGGGGTCGTTGTTGCGGAGCGTGTGCTTGGCGCCCAGGTACGAGCGGACGGCTTCGAAGTGACGCATGGCGGGAGATTCCGTGGCAGTCTGGTTTTCCTTCTACTCTGACACGAGCCGCATGATCACGTCGCGTGAGCCCCTGACCGACGCCCAGCAGCGCATCTACAGCGCGATCGCAGCCATCCCGCCCGGCCGTGTGGCCAGCTACGGCGCCATCGCCGCGCGCGCGGGCCTGCCGGGGCGGGCGCGGCTGGTCGGCCGTCTGCTCGGCGAGGTGCCGGACGACGTCGAGCTGCCCTGGTTCCGCGTGCTGCGCGCCAGCGGCCACATTGCCATGCCGCCGGGCAGCCGGGGCTTCCGCGAGCAGGCGCGACGGCTGAAGGCCGAAGGCGTGGAGGTGGTCAACGGCCGCGTGCCGCTGTCGCGCTTCGGCCTGGACGCCGACATCGATCGCGCCCTGTGGGGCATGTCCGGCGGCTGAGTGGGGCGCGTCCCGATCCTCGCGCGGGTCCGAAGCCGGCAGCCCGGGTGCCCCCGTTTGCTACCATCGCGCGGATGCCCCAATCCCCGCTTCACGTCCTCCAGTCCGTCTTCGGCTACGCCAGCTTCCGCGGCCACCAGCAGGCCATCGTCGAGCAGGTGATCGAGGGCGGCGATGCCCTGGTGCTCATGCCCACCGGCGGCGGCAAGTCGCTGTGCTACCAGATTCCCGCGATCGTGCGACAGGGCACCGGGATCGTCGTGTCGCCGCTGATCGCGCTGATGCAGGACCAAGTCGACGCCCTGCACGAAGCGGGCGTGGCCGCGGCCTACCTCAACTCCAGCCAGGACGCGGAGACCCAGCGCGAGGTCGAGCGCCAGCTCATGGCCGGTGAGCTGGACCTGCTCTACGTGGCGCCCGAGCGCCTGCTCACCCCGCGCCTGCTCGGCCTGCTGGAGCGCACCGAAGTCGCCCTGTTCGCCATCGACGAGGCGCACTGCGTGTCGCAGTGGGGTCACGATTTCCGTCCGGAATACCGCGAGCTGGCGGTGCTGCACGAGCGCTTCGCCCACGTGCCGCGCATCGCGCTCACCGCCACCGCCGACCCGCGCACGCGCGAGGAGATCGTCGAGCGCCTGGCGCTGCAGGACGCGCGCCCGTTCGTCTCCAGTTTCGACCGGCCGAACATCGGCTATCGGGTCACCCTCAAGCACAACCCGCGCACGCAGCTGATGCAGTTCCTCGACGGCCACCGCGGCGAGTCGGGCATCGTGTATTGCCTGAGCCGCAAGAAGGTCGACGAGACCGCTGCCGGGCTGGCCGACGCCGGCTTCGAGGCACTGCCGTACCACGCCGGGCTGGATGCAGCGGTGCGCGCGAGGAACCAGCAGCGCTTCCTGCGCGAAGACGGCGTGGTGATGGTGGCCACGGTCGCCTTCGGCATGGGCATCGACAAGCCCGACGTGCGATTCGTGGCACACCTGGACCTGCCGCGCTCGATGGAGGGCTACTACCAGGAAACCGGCCGCGCCGGCCGCGACGGCCTGCCGGCCGAGGCCTGGATGATCTACGGCCTGTCCGACGTGGTGACGATGAGCCAGATGATCGCCCAGTCCGAATCGGCCGACGAGCGCAAGCGCATCGAACGGCAGAAGCTGGAATCGCTGCTGGCCTATGCCGAAGCGACGCGCTGCCGTCGGGAGTTGCTGCTCGGTGCATTCGGCGAGCATTACGAAGGTCCGTGCGGGCACTGCGACAACTGCGTGTCGCCGCCGAAGACCTGGGACGCCACCGTGCCGGCGCAGAAGGCACTCTCGGCGGTGTACCGCAGCGGCCAGCGTTACGGTTCGGGCCATGTCATCGACATCCTGCGCGGCATCGACAGCGAGCGCGTCGGCCAGCTCGGTCACGACAAGCTGCCCACCTTCGGCGTCGGCGCCGACATGGACGAGAAGGCCTGGCGCTCGGTGTTCCGACAGCTGCTCGCCGCGGGCCTGCTGGCGACCGACCCGGAGGGCTACGGCACGCTGCGGCTCACGGCCGCCAGCCGCGGCGTGCTGACCGGGGGCGCGCGGGTGCTGCTGCGCGAGGACGCGCGCCCGGTGCGCAGCGCGCGCCGCCGCCGCGACAGCCAGCTGGTGACTGGCGCAAGCATCGGCATCGAAGCCTACGAGCAGCCGCTGTGGGATGCCCTGCGCGCCACCCGTTCGCAGCTGGCCAGGCAGCACGGCGTGCCGCCCTACGTGGTGTTCCACGATGCCACGCTGCTGGCGATGCTGCGTGCCATGCCCGGCAACGAGGAGGAGCTGGGCGCGATCAGCGGCGTGGGCGAGGCCAAGCTCAAGCGCTACGGGCGCGATTTCCTCGCGGTCATCAACGCGGCGGACTGAGCCATCGCCCTCACGCCTGCAGGGGCCAGTGCATCGTGTCCTCGTTGCTGGCGCGCGCATGGACCAGGGCCAGCTGCGGCAGGAAACGCCAATGCTCCAGTTGCCGCGGAAGTCGGGCGCGCGGGCAGTGCGCGCGAAGCGCCTCGAGGGCGTCGCGTTCGCACTCGAACCGGCCGATTTCCACCCGCTCGTGGATGGCCCGCCAGCGCCTGCCGTGGCGCACGATCCGGAACAGGCCAAGCCGGGAGGGGCACACATACTGCGCAAGCACGGCAGCGAATCCTTGGGAAGGGCGGCGCAATCTAAGCAGCGCCGTGTGACCGCAGCGTTATCCATCCGCTACGCTTTGCCGGGACCGTTCAGGGAGGTGAGCGGTGGCCCGTCCGGCCACCCCGCATTGCGGCGCGACCGGACCTGGCAAACCCGCTAGGATTGCCCCGCCGGCGGCCGTCTTCGCAGGCGGTCCTTCCACCCTGAGCAAACGCGAAACCACCGTGGCGACGAAGGGAAAAATCACCTCGCTCGACATCGCCTACCTGGCCGGTGTCTCCCAGGCTACCGTCTCGCGTGCGCTGCGCGGCAGCCCGCTGGTCAACGAGGAAACGCGCCGGCGGGTCGAGGCGGCGGTCAAGCAGCTCAACTACAAGGTCGACAAGAACGCCTCCAACCTGCGGACCCAGCACTCGGGCACGCTGGCGCTGCTGATCTTCGAGGACCCGACCGCCGACGATTCGCACATCAACCCGTTTTTCCTCTCGATGCTGGGCTCGATCACCCGGGCCTGCGCGCAGCAGGGCTACGACCTGCTGATCTCGTTCCAGCAGTTTTCCCGCGACTGGCACGCCGACTACGCCGACAGCAAGAAGGCCGACGGCCTGATCCTGCTCGGCTACGGCGACTATCTGGCCTACCGCGACAAGCTCGCCAAGCTGGCTGCGCAGGGTACGCGCTCGGTGCGCTGGGGCGCGGTGCTGCCGGACCAGCCGGACGTGTCGATCGGCTGCGACAACCACCAGGGTGGCCGCGCCATTGCCGCGCACCTGCTGGCGCAGGGCTGCCGCCGCATCGCCTTCCTGGGCGACGCATCGAACCACTTCCCCGAGTTCCAGGACCGCTACCACGGTTACGCCGAGGTGCTGGACGAGGCCGGCATCGAGGTCGAGCCGTCGCTGCAGGTGGACGCGGAAACCACCGAGCTGTCCGGCTACGAGGCCACCCGCAAGCTGCTGGCCAGCGGTGTCGCGTTCGATGCCGTGTTCGCGGCCAGCGACCTGATCGCCTTCGGCGTGCTGCGTGCGCTGGACGAGCACGGCCTGAAGGTGCCCGAGGACGTCGCGGTGGCCGGCTACGACGACATCCCGATGGCGCGCTTCGTGAACCCGGCGCTGACCACCGTGCTGCAGGACACCCGCCAGGCCGGCGAGATGCTGGTGGACGCACTGCTGCGGATGATCCGCGGCGAGAAGGTGGAGAGCACCATCCTGCCGGTGACGCTCACCGTGCGTCGCTCCAGCCTGCGCGCCACGAAGTAGCCCCGCGCCCGCCTACAGAGCGTCGAGATCGGCCAGGCAGGTTTCGGCATGCGCCAGCGTGGCCGCGCGCTCGTCGGCATCCATCCGCTCCCAGCTGCGATACGCCATCGCCAGCCTGGGGTTGCGCGCGAATCGCTCGCGATGGCGCGCATGGAAGTGCCAGTACAGGCTGTTGAGCGGGCACGCGCGCTCGCCGTGGCGCACCGTGTGGCGGTAGTGGCAGCCCTTGCAGTGGTCCGACTGCCGGTTCACGTAGGCGGCCGAGCCGCTGTACGGCTTGCTGCCCAGCACGCCACCGTCGGCGAACTGGCTCATGCCGCGGGTGTTCGGCAGCTCGACCCATTCGAAGGCGTCGACGTAGATGCCCAGGTACCAGCGATCCACCTCGTCCGGATCGCAGCCGGCGAGCAGGGCGAAGTTGCCGGTGACCATCAGTCGCTGGATGTGATGCGCGTAGCCCAGCGCGAGCGACTGGCCGATCGCCGCGCGCAGGCAGGCCATCTGGGTGTCGGCATCCCAGTACCAGCGTGGCAGCGGGCGCTTCGCGTCCAGCGCGTTGAGCGTGGCGTATTCCGGCATGCGCGCCCAGTAGATCGCCCGCACGAACTCGCGCCAACCGAGGATCTGCCGCACGAAACCCTCGGTCGCAGCCAGCGCCACCTCACCGCGCTCGAAGGCCTCCAGCGCCGCGTCGATGACCTCGCGCGGGTGCAGCATCTTCAGGTTCAGCGCGAACGACAGGCCGGCGTGGAACAGCGTCGGCGATGCCTCGCTGATCGCGTCCTGGAAGCGACCGAAGTGCGGCAGGCGGTGCGCCACGAAGTCGCGCAGCCAGGCCTGAGCCTCGCGCCGGGTCAGCGGCCAGCCGAAAGACTCCGCCGACGGCTCGCCGAGGGTCTGGACGCCGGCATCGACGATCTCCGTCCACAGTGCACGCAGGTCGTGCCGCTGCCATGGCCAGGCCGGCGCCGGCGGCTCGCCCGGCCACTTCTCGCGGTTTTCGGCGTCGTAGTTCCACTGGCCGCCGCGCGGCGAGCCGTCCGGCTCCAGCAGGATGCCGTCGCGCCGTCGCAGTTCGCGATAGAAGAACTCCAGCCGCGGCACCTTCTTCGCCATCCGCTGCACCGCATCGGCGCGCTCGACGAGGAAGTGCTCGGCGCTGACCACCGCATGGGGCAGGCCACCAGCGGCAAACGCCGCATCCAGCGCCTGTTCCACCCGCCATTCGTCGGCTTCCATGCGCTCCAGCCGGGTAGCGCCGAACCGCTCGATCAGCCACGGCAGGTTGTCGGCCAGGCCTTGCCGATTGCGCGAGTCGCCGATGCGCACGTACTCCACCCGGTGACCGGCCTTGGCCAGTGCCTCGGCGAAGCGGCGCATCGCCGCGAAGATGCCCAGCACCTTCTGCGCGTGGTGGCGCACGTAGTCGGTTTCACCGCGCACCTCCATCAGCACGTAGACGACGTGGTCGTCCACGGCGCGAAACCAGCTGTGCCGGGCATTGAGCTGGTCGCCGAGGATGAGCCGCAGGCAAGTCATCGCGACGCCCCCGCCTTCTCGGCCGGGACGCTGCGCTGGCGCCGGCAGCGCTCGCTGCAGTAGCGCACCTCGTCCCACACCCGCTCCCACTTCTTGCGCCACGCGAACGGGCGCTGGCACACGGGGCAGGTCTTGGTGGGGAGGTGCGGCTTGCGATGCATGGCGTCGGTACGCACCGGCGCCGCCATCGGATGTCGGCCGCAGCAGCATGGTCACGCGGCCCGCGTGCGGGTGGCGCTCAGGTATTGACGGTGGCGCACCTTGACGCGGGACCGCGTATCCCGTGCCGGGCAGGGCCGGGACGGGATACCCGGCGTGCCACCCGGGCGATTGCGGTGGCCCCGGCCTCAGTCGGTCTGCCCGCCACCGTCATGCAGGCGATCGCGGTCCTGCAGCTTGTCCGGATCCTGATCCTTCAGCTGGTCCTGGTCCTTCACTTGATCCTTGTCCTGGTCCTTCAGCTGGTCCTTGTCCTGGTCCTTGAGTTGATCCTTGTCCTTGGTCCTGTCCTGGTCCTTCAGCTTGTCCTTGTCCTTCAGACGGTCCTGGTCGTGCAGCCTGTCCTGGTCGTGCAGGCGATCCTGCGTGTGCAGCTGGTCGCCTTTCGGCACGGCGGCCGCGGGGGGCACGGTGCGCGGAGCGCCACCGCCCCGGCTCTGCGCCAGGACGGCCGATGAGGCCAGGGCCAGGGCGAGCGAGGCGCTCAGGACGGAGAGGGTGATCGTGCGCATGGTGATGTCCTTGAATGGGCGGTATCGCCGCCGGTGGGTGGCGGCGACAGGCAGTCTAGAAATCGCCGGCACGCGCAGCTTGATCCTGATCAAGGGCGGGTCCGCCCGGACAACTAGCCTTCGGTCCACTGACAGCCCCGCCCGGCGTTCTGCCGGATGCGGAGTGTCGGTCGCGATGCCCCGATCGCCAGAACCCAGCAGCCAAAAGGACAACCGCCATGAAACTCAGCAAGGCAATTTACCTGGCCCTCTTCGCCGGCCTGGTCTTCGGCTCGGTGCCGTGCGTCCGCGCCGCCGACGATGGTGCCGCCTACGTCGGTTTCGGCGCCGACTACAGCAGCGGCAAGTATGGACTGGATTCCAGCACGACCATCTGGGACGTGCCGCTGTCCGTGGGCTACAAGGGCAGTGCCTGGACGGTGAGCCTCACCGTGCCGTATCTGCATGTCTCCGGTCCCGGCAACGTCATTCCCGGCATCGGCGTGGTGAGCAACACCAATCCGCAGGGCCGCGGCCGCGGTGGCAGCGGCGGTGCGGTGATCGTGACGCCGTCCACGTATCTCTCCGGCAGCGCGTCAGGGGTAGGCGACGTGGTCGCACAGGCCACGTTCCACGCGGTTCAGAACAAGGACGCAGGCTTCGGGCTGGATCTGACCGGTCGCATCAAGTTCGGCACCGCGAGCGCCGACAAGGGGCTGGGCACGGGGCAGAACGATTACACCGGCGCCATCGACATCTACAAGACGCTGGGATCGGCCTGGACCGCGTTCGGCGGCGTTGCCTACACAAGTTTCGGCAGCTCCAGCTACATCCGCCTCAACGATGCGTGGAGCGCCAACGCCGGCTTCGACTACGCATACGGGCAGGGCGACAGCGCCGGGCTCTACCTGTTCTACCAGGAGCGCATCGCCGATACCGGCTACAGCCGTCGCGAGGCCAGCCTCTACTTCAACCACAAGGTGAGCGAGCACTGGAGCCTTCGCGGCTACCTGATGGGCGGTTTCGCCGACGGCAGTCCGGACTATGGCGTGGGCATGTCGGCGCGGTTCTCGATGTAGCCGATCACCTTCCGCTGGCGCAGCCAGGCTTCCACCAGGTGCGGCCAGCGGGTGATGGGCCGGGTATCCGGCCGAAGCCCGAAGGCGTGGCCGCCGTGCGCGTACAGGTGCATCTCCACCGACACCCCGGCCTTCTGCAGCGCGGTGTAGTAGGCGAGCGCCTGTTGCACCCCGTCGACCCGGTCGTCGCCGGCCATCACGATGAACGTGGGTGGTGTGTTCCGGGTCACCGGCACGTTGCGGTTCAGGCCTCCATTCCTGGCGAGGTGGCCGGGATAGACCGCGACGGCGAAATCGGGGCGCGCGCTCAGCCTGTCGTCGGCGTCGACCGGCCTGTACAGCGGCAGGTCGTAGTTCGTGCTGGCCTGCGCCACCAGGTAGCCGCCGGCGGAAAAGCCGAGCACGCCGATCCGGTGCGGGTCGATGTGCCACGCGGCTGCGTGCTGGCGCACCAGCCGGATCGTCCGCTGGGCGTCCTGCAGGGCCGGCGTCGGTATCGCGAAATCGTGCGCGCGGCAGTCACAGTGCCAGTCGTACGGGATGCCGGGCACGCGGTACTTCAGCAGCACGCAGGTGATGCCGCGCGCCGTGAGCCAGTCGCAGGCCTCGGAGCCTTCCAGGTCGATGGCGAGGATCTCGAAGCCGCCTCCGGGAAACACGACAACGGCGGCACCGGTGTTTGTTCCCCGGGGCGGGTATACGGTGTAGGTCGGCCGGGACACGTTTCGGACCGATTGCCACGGCTTGCCGGCGACGAGCTTGTCCGTCACCGGAGTCACCGACTCGGGTCCGGGCAGCGCTTGCGCGCCGGGTGGCGTTCCCGGCCAGATCGGTATCTGCTTCAGCCCCGGTCCCGGTTGCCAGACGGCGGCGTGGACACAGGCGCCCCACAGCGTGAGCAGGGCGGACAGGACGAGGCGAGAGGGTTTCATCGGGCGTGGCCGGGAAGCAGACGAAGGCGCAGCGTGCGCCATGGGTGTGGTCGTTGCCGGACGCCGCGCTGACTTTTCTGGGGATTGCTTGGTGTCAGGCGGGCTGCGACCCGCGCCTTGCTCCCATCACCAGCAGCCAGAGGCAGGTGCCGATCTCCCCCAGTGCGGCCGGCAGCGTGACGTAGCGGGCGAAGCTCATGTCGCCATGGCCGGCGACGAGCACCTGCCCGGCGACGTCCGCGACGTAGGACACGCCGCCAAGCACCAGCAGGTAGCCGAGCAGCCGGGGCAACTGCCCGGAGCGGATCACCAGCCAGCCGAACGGAATCAGCCAGAGCCCCCAGAATACCTGCGCCAGCAGCAGGTCGCTGGCATAGCCCGCCAACGGAAGCATCACCTGTGACTGCAGCTGGCCGGCATCGAACGCGTGCAGCCAGGCCGCATGGCCGAGCAGGGCGAGCACGTCGAGCTTGTGCGTCAGCGAGGCGATCGACAGCGGCACGCTCACCGCCGCCAGCACCACCATCAGCGCGGCGGCGTTGCGCTTCACCGCGCCGAGCAGCCGGTAGAGCAGCAGCGGCAGCAGCAGGAACTCGACGTAGCAAAGCAGCGCGACGGCGATGCCAGCGCGGTAGAGCGTCTCGCGCGCCATGATGGTCTGCACGGTCGCCACCGGATTGCCGTGACCGCCGGTGATCGACGGCACCACCATCAGGCTGAAGATGCCGGCGAGCACGTTGACCAGGTAGGCCGCGCCGGCCATGCGGCCCAGTCGGCGGGTGGACCGGGGGCTTTCACCCATGACCATGCGAGGGCTCCGTGGCGCAGGCAAGTCGATCAGGCCGCCGCGGTTGCGCGTCGTGGCCAGCGCCACGCCACCCCCACGATGCCCAGCGAGAGCAGCACTTCGATCACGCCGAGGAACAGGTAGAACCGCCAGGCGCCGGGCATCGTCAGCAGCATGATCGCGGCGTAGGCCAGTCCGAACAGCACGCTCGCCCATCGCGCCACGGCCGCCGGCAGCAGCAGCGCCGCGCAGACCATCAGCGCCGGGATCGCCATCATCGCCGAGGTGCCCAGCAGCACGTCCTGGGTGACCGCGCCGAGCGGTTCCATCCGGCCCGCCAGCATGCCGCCGAGCTTGCCCGGCACGTACAGGCCGAAGTAGTCGCCTTAGACGTAGCAGAACATCAGCGAGACCCACAGGCCGGCGAGCTTGACGCGCGGGCTCAGCGGCGGATCGTGCAGCGGGTGGCATGGCGGGTGGGGCATGGCGGCATCCTGCGGCAGGGCGATGATTTCCCGACGGACCGCAGCTTAGGCGCGCGGGCCGACCGACCGGATGTGGCACACGTCACGGCCGTGCCGGACAGCCGCGACGTGGCCGACCTTTCAGCCGGGCTCACGCCGCACGCTGTGCATCGAAGTACGCGGCTATCTCCTCGGGGAACACATGGCGCGCCGCCGGCAGCGGCGAGCCGGCCTCGACCAGCGCCTGCGCGCAGCCCAGCCAGTCTCCGCCCGGCGTGGTTTCGGCCTGCGAGGCGAAGCTGAGCGTGCCGTAGACGTTGTCATCGTAGCCGTGGCGTTCGTCGTACCGCGCGCCGTGTGCGAGCAGGAAGCGGGCGAGCGGGGCATTGCCGCGGAACACCGCCCAGTTCAGCGCGCTGCCGTCGATGTCGCCGCCGCGGGCGGCGATCGGCCAGCCCGCTTCCACCATCAGGCGCACCGCCGCGTCCTGGCCGTCCGCGGCCAGCTCAGGCAGCAGGCGAAGTTCCGTCGGTTGCAGTCGTCCGATCAGGCCGGGGGCGCCGTCCAGCAGGCGCCGGACGGCCGGCCGGTCGGCCCGGGCGCAGGCGGCGAGCAGCGCGTCGACCGGGCTCGTTGCTTCCGGTGTCGCCCCGGCCTGCAGCAGCCGGTCGGCCACGGCATCGAGGCCCAGGCGGCGCGCCAGCCGCAGCGCGCTGACACCGTGCACATGGCGCATCGAAGGATCGGCACCGGCGTCGAGCAGGATGCCGACCACCTCGGGCGATCGTCGACGACGGATCGCGTGCAGCAGCGGGCAGCCGTTCGGCCCCGGTTCGTTCGGATCGCCGCCGTGGGCGAGCATCAGTCGCACCGTTTCGGGAAACTCTCCATCGAGCGCGCGGAACAGCGCGTTGCTTCCGCTGACGCGCGCTCCGGCCTTGAGCAACAGGCGGACCGGGGTGGTGTCGGCCACTTCGGCGGCGTGGTAGAGCGATTCGTTGTCGTTGGGATCGGCGCCGGCGCGCAGCAGGCGCTCGGTGAGGCTCGCGTCGCGGTTTCGCCCGGCGGCGGCGTAGAGCGCGCTGAGGGGTTCGCCCGGAAGCTCCGGGTCGTGCCAGGCGTCCGCGGGATCGGCGCCAGCTTCCAGCAGCCGGTCGACGCAGGCGCGGATGCCGTCGGCAAAGCCCGGCCGGCCCACCAGTGCGGAGAAGGTCGCACACAGCAGCGGCGTCATGCCGTTGCCGGCGCGGGCATGACCCGGCCATGCCGGATCGGCGTCGATGGCGGCCCCGACCACGGCCACGTCGCCGATCGCGCAGGCCAGCACCGGGTCACCGTCCAGCAGGTTCGGGTGCTCGCGCAGCAGGCGTTCGGCCAAAAGGGGCTTCGCCGGCTGGTAGCCGTGACCGAAGGTCCAGCGCTGCCACTGCTGTCGACACGCTGCGACGTCGGCCGAAAGAGTCTTCACGGTGACGTGATCCTTCAGTTGCGTCCACGAGTCGAAGCCGTATTCGCGCGCCACGCAGGACTGTGCGTCGTGCAGACGCAGGTTCATCGCGGCGATGGCGGCGTGGTCTCGACCGGCCGCGGCGGGCAGGGCGAGACGGATGCGCTCGAGTGCCTGGGGCTCCTGGCGGCGGATGCCGTCGAGCAGGCGCCTGGCCTGCTTCTTCAGGTGATCCCGGTGCGGACGGGCGGGAAGCTCGTTCATGACAACCTCCATGCAATGGATGCCGAAGGTCCGCAGTTCCGGCTGCACGAAGGTGGGCGGTGGCGAGCGTTCGACAAGTGGGTTGAACCCTTTCCGCGGACCCGGAGGCGGCTTGCGACGCCCTGCGACGGAGTGTACCGCGGCGTCCCGCGCGCTGGCGCACGGAAGGGTGGTCCGGTCCCTGCTGCGTCCATGGTCTAGTTGGCAGCGCCCGATCGACGCGCGCAGACTCCGCGGACCCCGTATGTACCGCGCAGGAGAGTCCGCCATGCAACGTCCGCCGCTGCCGCCGTTCACCGAGGAAACCGCCCGCCAGAAGGTTCGGATGGCCGAGGACGCCTGGAACGGCCGTGACCCGGCCAGGGTGGCGCTGGCCTATTCGCCGGACAGCCGCTGGCGCAACCGGGCGGAGTTCCTGCAGGGGCGCGAGGCGATCGAGGCCTTCCTCACCCGCAAGTGGCAGCGCGAACTGGACTACCGGCTGATCAAGGAGCTGTGGGCGTTTCGCGACAACCGCATCGCGGTGCGTTTCGCCTACGAGTTCCATGACGACAGCGGCCAGTGGTACCGCGCCTACGGCAACGAGAACTGGGAATTCGACGAGCATGGCCTGATGCGCCTGCGCATCGCCAGCATCAACGACCTGCCGATCGCCGAGGCCGAGCGCAGGTACCACTGGCCCCACGGCCGCCGCCCGGACGACCATCCCGGCCTCGGCGAACTGGGGCTGTAAGCCGGTACCGTCCTCCCGCTCAGGCCTTGCGGACGAACTCGGATTTCAGGCTCATCGGACCGATGCCGTCGATCCGGCAGTCGATGTCGTGGTCGCCCTCGACGAGACGGATGTTCTTGACCCTGGTACCGACCTTCACCACCAGCGAGGAGCCCTTCACCTTCAGGTCCTTGATCACCGTGACGGCGTCCCCGTCGTTGAGCACGTTGCCGTTCGCGTCTCGCACCACGCGCGTGTCGGCCTCCGCGGCCGGTTCGCCCGCGGCCCATTCATGGCCGCACTCGGGGCAGACCAGCTGGCTGCGGTCCTCGTAGGTGTACGCAGACTGGCATTGCGGACAAGGCGGAAGGGTACTCATCGGGCGGCGCTCGTCGAACGGGGCAGGGGCGCGGCGCGGGGCCGGCCGGGTCGTGGAGTATGGGCGGAAGCTCCGCATGCCCACAAGGCGGCGGCCGTGACGCGGGCATACTCCCGCAACGCCTTCGGCGCTGCCGTCAGCGCACCCTGGGCCAGTGCGTGACCGGTCGCCGTGCCTACCGCGCCGGATGCCCGCGCTCTTCCTGCAGCCGGGTCAGCTCGGCCAGCAGGTCGGGGCGGTGGACGCGGGCGTCAAGCAGGTAGACCTGCACGTCGTGCGGACCCACGGTGGCGTCGAGCGTGCCGCCGTCGGCTACGGCGACCGGCTGACCGTGGCCAAGCGCCGGCTGCCAGGTGCCGCCCTGCAGCCACTGGTCGACCTTGAACGCGGCGGGCTGGTCGCCCTTGTTGAGCAGCACCAGCGCGATCTGGTGCACCTTGC
This sequence comes from Lysobacteraceae bacterium, assembly GCA_018970895.1. Lineage (GTDB taxonomy): Bacteria > Pseudomonadota > Gammaproteobacteria > Xanthomonadales > Rhodanobacteraceae > Dyella_A. Next base: position 14,653 of record JAGWVM010000085.1, read on the forward strand.
CCTGCTGGTAGACGCGGTAGAACGATGCCTGCTGGCCGGCGAAGCGGATCGGCAACATCAGGCCGCGCTGCAGCGCAGGCATCTTTTCGCGCAGCGTGGCGATGCGCTTGAGGTGCTGGTAGATCGGGCTCTTCGGGGCCGCGTCGATGCGCGCCTGGCCGAAGTAGTTGCGGTTGCCCTCATGCTCGGCCTTGCCGCGCTCGAAGCCGATCTCCGAGCCGTAGTAGATCGCCGGGATGCCACGGGCGGTGAACAGGAAGTTGTTCGCATCGATGAAACCGTTGTCCGTGGCGTTCAAGCGCGCCATGTCGTGATTGTCGTAGAACGTCACCAGCTCGTACGGGTTCTGGTACGGGCCGTTGGTGAGGTAGAGCCGGTCGAGGATCTGTGCGTAGTCGCTGTCCGGGTGCTCGAACACGTCGCCCATGCGGCCGCGCAGCGGGAAGTCCAGCACGCTGATGCCGCCGTTCTGCGGCCAGGTGAATTTGCCGATGTTGTCCGGGCTGTAGTCGAACGCCTCGCCGTACATGAAGAAGCCCGG
>JAGWVM010000235.1 GCA_018970895.1 Lysobacteraceae bacterium
CGGTGCTGCGGCAGGGCGTCGCAGCGCGGCAGGTGGTTTCGAAAGAACTGACGACGATCAAAGGGCGAAGCGAAGGGTTGATGACAATGCGTCCGTCTTTCGACACCACCGCAAAAAGGAACGTCCCATGAAAGCCCCTGTCCTCGCCCTGACCGCCTTCGCGCTCGCCTTCGGCGCCGCTTCTTCCGCCCATGCCGCCGACACCTCGCCGTGGGTGCTGCGCGTCGGCGTGCACACCGTCGACCCGAAGTCGAATAACGGCACGCTGGCCGGCATGAAGGCCACCATCGACAGCGACACCAAGCCGACCTTCAGCCTCGAGTACATGATCGACTCCCACTGGGGCGTGGACGTGCTGGCGGCCCTGCCGTTCAAGCACACGGTGCATCTGAACGGCGTGTCGGCCGCCACCACCAAGCACCTGCCGCCCACGGTGGGGGTGAACTACCACTTCGTTCCCGAGGCCACGGTGTCTCCGTTCGTCGGCGTCGGGCTCAACTACACCCGTTTCTTCGAGACCCGCGGCATCGGTCCGCTGCAGGGTACGCACGTAAGCATCGCAAACAGTTTCGGCGCCGCCGCGCATGCCGGCCTCGATGTCCGCATCAACGATCGCTGGCTGGCCACGGCGGATGTACGCTGGATGAGCATCGCCGGTGACGTGAAGGTCAACGGCAGCAAGGTCGGCAAGGCCACCATCGATCCGCTGGCCTACGGCCTGAGCATCGGTTACCGCTTCTAGAAACCTGCGATGCGATCAATTTCGTCCATCCGGGAACCAAGGACATGATCGACAGCACGGTTGTTGAACTCTCGCGGTGGCAGTTCGCTGTCACCGCGCTCTACCACTATCTGTTCGTACCGCTCACCCTCGGGCTGAGCTTCTTCATCGCGGCGGTGGAGACGGTCTACGTCACCACCGGCAAGACCATCTACCGCGAGATGGCCGAGTTCTGGGGCAAGCTGTTCGTGGTCAACATGGCCCTGGGCATCGCCACCGGCCTGACCATGGAGTTCGAGTTCGGCACCAACTGGTCGTTCTACTCCGGCTTCGTCGGCGACATCTTCGGCGCGCCGCTGGCGATCGAGGGGCTGATGGCCTTCTTCATGGAGTCCACCTTCGTCGGCCTGATGATCTTCGGCTGGAAGCGGCTGTCCAAGGTGCAGCACCTGCTGGTCACCTACCTGGTGGCCTTCGGCACCAACCTGTCGGCGCTGTGGATCCTGATCGCCAACAGCTTCATGCAGGACCCGGTGGGCGCGAAGTTCAACCCGGTGACCATGCGCATGGAGCTGGCCAGCTTCTCCGACCTGATCTTCAGCCACGACGCCCAGGCCAAGTTCGTGCATACCAGCATCGCCGGTTACGTCACCGCGGCGATCTTCGTCACCGGCATCAGCGCCTACTACATGTACCGCAACCGGCACATGGCGATGGCGCGGCGCTCGTTCCGCATGGCCGCGCTGTACGGCGTGCTGGCCACGGCCGGCGTGATCACCCTGGGCGACGCGCTCGGCTTCGTCGGCGGCCAGGCGCAGCCGTCCAAGCTGGCGGCGATGGAAGCGATGTGGCAGACCGAGCCGGCGCCGGCGGCATTCAACGTGATTGCCTGGCCCTCGCAGGAGCAGAAGCGCAACCTGTTCCAGGTGCAGGTGCCCTACGTGTTGACGCCCCTGCTGACCCACACCATGACCCAGGAAATCCCCGGGGTGGACTGGATCGAGGCCGATGCAGCCAGGCGCATCGCCAATGGCATTCCGGCCGTCGCGGCACTGAAGGTGCTCAGCAAGGATCCGGCCAATGCCGACGCGTTGGCGCAGTTCAACAGTCACCAGCAGGATCTCGGCTACGGCTTCCTGGTCAAGCGCTATGCGCCGGACCAGGACGTGGAGAAGGCCACGCCGGCGGATATCCAGAAGGCCGCCAACGACGCGGTGCCGAACGTCTTCGCGATGTTCTGGAGCTTCCGCGTGATGGTCGCGCTGGGCCTGGCGATGCTCGCCTACTTCGTGCTGGCGGTGATCTTCTCGGTGCGCAACGAGGTGGAGCACCGCAAGTGGTTCCTGCGGCTGGCGCCGTGGATGATCCCGGTGCCCTTCATCGCCAACGAGTTCGGCTGGCTCACTGCCGAGATCGGCCGGCAGCCGTGGACGGTGTACGGCCTGCTGCCGACCTGGATGTCCGCGTCCAGCCACAGCGTGGGCTACATGGTGTTCTCGCTGGTCGGTTTCGTTGCGCTCTACACGGTGTTCATCGTGATCGAGATGGGCCTGATGGTGAAGTTCATCCGCAAGGGACCCACGCCCCATGCCAGCGGTGGCCATGCGCCGCCGAGGCCGGCGCTGGGCGGGCGTGCGGCGGCGGTGCCGATGATGCGCAGGGAGGACTGAGCGATGGAACTGTATTTCGCACTCAAGGTGCTCTGGTGGCTGGTGCTCGGCGTGCTGCTGATGGGCCTGGCGATCATGGTCGGCATGGACATGGGCGTGGGCACGCTGCTGCGCTTCGTCGGTCGCGACGACAACGAGCGCCGGGTCTGCCTCAACGCGATCGGGCCGCACTGGGACGGCAACCAGGTGTGGTTCATCCTGGGCGGCGGCGCGATCTTCGCGGCGTTCCCGCTGATCTACGCCACGGCATTTTCCGGCCTGTACGTGGTGATGCTGCTGCTGCTGTGGACGATGATCGTGCGCCCGCTCGGCTTCGAGTACCGCAGCAAGCTGCCGTCGCCGCGCTGGCGCAACGGCTGGGACTGGGCGCTGCTGGTCAGCGGTGCGGTACCGATGATCATCTACGGCGCGGCGATGGGTAACCTGCTGCGCGGCGTGCCGTTCCACTTCGACTGGGACATGCGC
>JAGWVM010000086.1 GCA_018970895.1 Lysobacteraceae bacterium
CCGGCCATGAACCCGTCGCGCATCATCAGCAGGCTGTAGATCGCCTCGTGCACGCTGGCGGCACCGAGCGAGTGCCCGGTCAGCGCCTTGGTCGAGGACAGCGGCGGCACGCGTGCGCCGAACACCTCGCGCACGGCGTGCAGTTCGGTCAGGTCGCCCAGCGGCGTGGCGGTGCCGTGGGTGTTGAGGTAGTCGACCGGCCGGGAGACGCCGGCCAGCGCCATCTTCATGCAGCGCACGGCGCCCTCGCCGCTCGGCGCGACCATGTCGGCGCCGTCGGAGGTCACGCCGTAGCCGACCAGTTCGGCATGGATGCGCGCGCCGCGCGCCCGGGCGTGTTCGTAGTCCTCCAGCACCAGCATGCCGCCGCCGCCGGCGATGACGAAGCCGTCGCGCCCGGCGTCATACGGGCGCGAGGCGCTGGCGGGCGTGTCGTTGCGGCGGCTGGCGAGCGCGCCCATCGCGTCGAACTGCGCGGTCATGCCCCAGTGCTCCTCCTCGCCGCCACCGGCGAACACCACGTCCTGCGCGCCGTGCCGGATCAGGTCCGCCGCCGCGCCGATGCAGTGCGCCGAGGTGGCACAGGCGGCGGCGATCGAATAGCTCAGGCCGAGGATGCCGAACGCGGTCGCCAGCGAGGCGGACACGGTGGAGCACATCGTGCGCGGCACCATGTACGGGCCGACCCGGCGCACGCCCTTGCCGCGCAGCAGGTCGGCGGTCTCGATCTGCCACTGTGCGGAGCCGCCGCCGGAGCCGGCGATGACGCCGGTGCGCGGATGGCGTACCTGTTCCGCGGACAGGCCGGCATCGCCGATCGCCGCGCGCATCGCCACGTAGGCGTACGCGGCCGCGCCGCCCATGAAGCGCAGCAGCTTGCGGTCGATCGCCGTCTCCAGCTCGATCTGCGGCACGCCGGCCACCTGGCTGCGCAGGCCGCGGGCGACGTACTCGGGCATCGCGCGGATGCCGCTGGCCAGCTCCTGCAGGGCGCGCGACACGGTGTCGGCGACGCTGCCCAGGCACGAGGTGATGCCGAATCCGGTGACGACGACACGGCGCATCAGAAGCCCTCCGTGGACTGGAACAGGCCCACCCGCATGTCGCTGGCGACGTAGATCAGGCGGTCGTCGACGAAGGTCTTGCCGTCGGCTACCACCAGCGCGAGTTTGCCGCGCATCACCCGGCGCACGTCGATCTCGTAGCGCACAAGCCGTGCGTCCGGCAGTACCTGGCCGCTGAACTTCACCTGCCCCACGCCGAGCGCGCGGCCGCGTCCCGGCTCGCCCAGCCAGGGCAGGAAGAACCCCGACAGCTGCCACATCGCGTCCAGCCCCAGGCAGCCCGGCATCACCGGATCGCCGGCGAAATGGCAGCCGAAGAACCAGAGCTCCGGATGGATGTCCAGCTCGGCGCGCAGCACGCCCTTGCCGTAGGCGCCGCCGTGGTCGTCGACGTGGGTGATGCGGTCGAACATCAGCATCGGCGGGGCGGGCAGGCGTGCGTTGCCGGGGCCGAACAGCTCGCCGCGGGCGCAGGCCAGCAGCTGTTCGCGATCAAACGCGGAAGGATGGTTCATGGGGGATCCCGTGCGGAAGTCCGGCGAGTGTGGCTGGCGCCTCGGGGTGGGCGCCCTGACCCGGATCAAGCGCGTGCGGCAGCGACGGCGGCGCGCAGCGGCGTGGCCAGAGCGAGTGCAAGCAGCGACCACGCCGCCACCTGTGCCGCGCCGGCCAGGCGCGCCAGTCCGGGCTGCGGCCACAGCACGGCGGCGAGCAGCAGCACGGCCGCGATGCCCTGCATGACGAGCACCCGTTGCTTGTGCCGCTCGTCCAGCAAGCGCTGCACGCCCGGTATCCGCGTGCCGCGCGGCACCCGCCGACGCAGGTCGATCCAGGCCACGAACGGCACGATCTCCATCGCCATCGAGGCGACCAGCAGCGGCATGCCGATTCCCAGCCCCAGCGCGCCGGCGAGCATGCCGGCACCGCCCGCCAGCGCGACGGCCGCGGCCACGAGCGCGGCCAGGCCGAGCCGCCAGTGCCGATACAGCGCGTGTCGTCGTTCGCCGGGCACCGCCCCCTGCCGCGCCAGCGCGGCCAGCGCGAACGTGCCGCCGCCCGATGCCACCACCCACGGCAAGGCAACGCCTTCCGGCCGGTGCAGGTGCCAGGCCGCCGCCAGCGGCAGTGCCACGGTCGCGGGGGCGAGCCAGCCGGCGTGCACCGGTGCGGCCACGCGACCGGTGCCCTGGAACATCGGCATCACCACCCGCGCGACTGCGGCCAGCAGCGCGATCATCCAGCCCAGCACGCCGAACGCCGCGTGCACATCGACCAGCGCAAGCGGCCACCGGCCATATCCGGCCAGCCGCCACGCCAGCAGGCCGCCGGCCAGCGCGGTCGCAATGCCGTAACCCAGCGCCGCGCCGAGGCCGACGCGCAGCAGCCGTTCGCCCGCGGCCGCGAGCAGGCCGGGCAGCGTCATCGCCCCCAGTCCCAGCAAGGCCAGCGGCAGCAGCGTGCCGGCGGCGGCCAGCGCGACGCGATCGCCACGATGCAGCCCGATGACCAGCAGCAGCGCGCCAAGGTTCCACGTCCCGTGCAGCCACGGCGCATGGCGCGCGCCACGCAGCGGCGCACCCGCGGCGGCGGGCAGGAACTGCAGCACGCTGCCGATCATCGCGTTGCCCAGCACGCCCAGCGTCCACACGTGCACCAGTGCCAGCGTGACCGGATGCCAGCGCACGCGCAGCGCCGCATCGCCGTCGATCAGCAGCAGCGCGCCGCCGACGATGCCCCAGCACGGCATGGCGAGCAGGAAGCGCAGCGGCAGCGAGGCTGCCGGCGCCTGCTCAAGCCGCAGCTTGGTCATCGCAGGGGCGACGGATGTGCACCCGCACGCTGCCATCCGCCGCGGGTGCGTCCGGCTTGGCGTCGAAGCCGAGCTGCGCCAGTTCCATCAACAGCGGACGCGGCAGCCGCGGCGCGATGATCGCCAGCGAGGCGCCGGGCGCCAGTTCGCCGGCGGCGGCGAGCGCGCGCAGCATGGGCTCGGGGGCGCAAAGGTGGCGCAGGTCGAGTTCGTCGGGCATGGCGCCATTGCAGCGCGCTTCGCGCCGGCTGGCGCTGATGCAGGTCAGCCGGCGAGCCCGATCATTCGGCGCAGGGAAAGCCCAGCGCCCGCAGCATCGTCAGCTCGTCGGCCGGCAGTCGCGCCGCGAGCTGCTCGCCATGCACCAGCTCCACCGTGCTGAACTCGCGACGCAGCGGGTACTGCTTGCGCAGCCGGTCGAACGCGGCCGCATGCGCGTCGTCGTCGGCATCGAGGGTGGCGCGGAAGGCAGCGTCGTCGTCGGTAATGCGCCAGGCCGCGCGCATCAGGTCCAGCGCGCGCCGCGGCGCCAGCCGGGCCACGTCGAGCACGCACCGGGCGGATGCGGGTACCCGCGACGCCAGCGTCATCGTCGGTGGCTGGCCGAGGAAGGCGCAGAGCGCCTCGTACAGCATCCAGGTGCCGCGCAGCTTGCCGTCGTAGGAGTAGCCGGCGATGTGTGGCGTGGCCAACGCGACCCGCGCGGCCAGCCGGCGGTCCACGAGGGGTTCGCCTTCCCACACGTCGAGCACCACGTGCAGGTCGTCGCGCCGTTCCAGTGCGGCCAGCAGCGCGGCGTTGTCGACCACGGCGCCGCGCGAGGTGTTGAGCAGGATCGCGCCGGGCTTCAGCCGGGCGAGGAACGCCGCATCGCCGAGATGGAAGGTGGGATGCGCGCCGTCGCGGACCAGCGGGGTGTGGAAGCTGACGATGTCGCAGCCGGCGATCGCATCCATGTCGACCAGCCCGGTGCGACCGGCGTCGGCCAGCGGCGGATCGCAGGCGAGCACGTCCAGCCCCATCGCCTGCAGTCGCTGCTTCAGCCGCGAGCCGACGTTGCCCAGCCCGACGATGCCCGCGCGCTTGCCGGCCAGCGCGAAGCCGTGGCGGTCGGCCAGTTCCAGCAGGGCGCTGGCGACGTAGTCGACCACCGACATCGCGTTGCAGCCCGGTGCGCTGGCGAAGGCGATGCCCTGCGCGCGCAGCCAGTCGAGGTCGACGTGGTCGGTGCCGATGGTGGCGGTGCCGACGAAGCGCACGCGCGAGCCGGCGAGCAGGGCTTCGTCGACCCGGGTGACCGAGCGCACCAGCAGCACGTCGGCATCGCGCACGTCGTCGGCGGAGAGGCTGCGGCCGGGTCGCGCCACCACCTCGCCGAAGCCGGCGAACAATTCGCGCGCCAGCGGCATGTTTTCGTCGACCAGGATCTTCATCGCGCACCGTCTGCATGGCCGTATCGGCGGGCGCCATGATAGGTGGCCCGGCGCGGTCGCGCAGGGGCGAACTAGCCGCAGGGCGGTGTCGTCACGTCCGTCAGCGAACCCAGCACCTCGCGCAGCTGCGCCTGCAGCGCCTGCCACGCGGTGTCCCAGCGGCCTTCGTTCGGTTTGGCCAGGGCAAAGCGCTGCAGGCGTGCGTGGACGTCGGCGAGCTGCGCGCGCAGGGCCTCGGCCTCGGCGCGGGCCTGTTCGAAATCCGCCAGCCCGACCAGCTGCACCTTGCGGTCGCGGCACACGCCGATGCAGGTCTGCGGCGCCTCGACGCGGCCGCAGCCGATGCATTGCCAGGCTTCGATGGTGTCGGTCATGTCGCCGCTCCGCTCGCACGATGATGGACATGCTGCGCGGTGGCGCGCGGCGCCGGACTGATCCGGATCAGCCGCCCGCGGCGGTACGGCGTACGGAATGTCGCAGGGCGCTCAGTGTGCCGCCGCCGTGGCCCAGCCCGGATCGGCGAAGTAGCGCGGGTAGTCGGCGACCGCGTCGCGCATCGCCTGCACCTGGGCCATGTCGTCCGGGTGTGCTTTCAGCGCCTGCGCGGCGGCGAGCAGCGGCACCAGCATGTGGTGCAGCACCGCGTCGCGGTCTTCCGGCAGCTTGCACCTGGCGAAGATGTCGGCGGCGGCCTGCTCGATCAGGCCGACCCGGTCCAGCGCCATCGTCGCGTCCATGTGGCCCATCTCGTAGTGGCGCAGTTCGTCCAGCGCCACGTGGATGCGGCCCATGCCGTCCTCGAGCGCCGCGTCGACCGGCCAGCGCTGGCTTGGCATCGGCGCGGGCGCCGCCGGCTCAGCGGGCTGCGCGTGGTGGCTGTGCTGCGCGGGCACCGGCGCGGACAGGCCCAGCGCCAGCAGCATCAGCAGGGTCGGGGCGGCGCGGTTCACGGCCGGCTCCCGGCGAGCCTGCGCACGGCGGCGACGAACCCGGGATCGGTGCGGCCGATGATCGTGCTGCGCGCCACCACACGACCGTCGGCATCGAGCAGCAGCAGCACGCTGGAGTGATTGAAGTCGCCGTCGGGCAGCTGGCGGTACTGCACGCCGAGCAGGGCGGCCAGCGGCCGCACGTCGGCCGGCTCCGCACGTGCCAGCGTCCACCAGCGCGGATCGAGCTGGTGACGGCCGGCGTAGTCGGCGAGCCGGGCGACGCTGTCGCGGGCCGGATCGAAACTCACCGCCAGCAGCCGGAGTGCGGCCGGGTCGCCGGCGGCGTGGCGGGTCGCCTTCATCGTCTCGATGATCATCGGGCAGACCATCGTGCACGAGGCGTAGAACATGCTGACCAGCTGCGGCTTGCCGCGGCGCGCGGCCAGTGGCGCGGCGTGCCCGGCCTGATCGGTGAGGGTCACCGGCAACTGGTAGACCGAGTCGCCAGGCAGCGCGTCGGCGGCGTGAAGCGGCAGCGCCAGGCACAGGGTGCAGAGCAGGAGCAGCAGGCGGTTCATGGCGTATCCCCGAGGGGCCGCGCACAGCGGAAGCCCAGGTTGGCGGTGGTATCGGTGGCCTTCAGCGAGGAGAGCATGGCGATGCGCATCAGCGTGGCGTAGTTCTCCTTCTGCTCCATGCTGATCGCGCCGGCGCCGCAGAACTTCAGCTTGTCGGCGCCGTCCTGGTCGCGGCTGTCGCTGCCCACCAGCAGCGCGTTGAAGTCGTCGACCCATTCCCACACCAGGCCGTTGAGGTCGCGCACGCCGTGCAGGTCGGGCGGGCCGCCGACGGCGGGCAAGGCGTGGCCGGACGGGCGGCTGTACCAGTCCAGCACGCGCTCGCGCCAGGCCGGGTCGCTGCGCGCGTCGGCGCGGGTGGCATCGGCCGCAGCGGCCATTTCCCACTCATACCAGCTCGGCAGGCGGGCGTGTTCACTCTCGCAGTAGGCCTGGGCGGCGAACCAGCTCACCCGGGTCACCGGCTGAGCCGGCAGCGCGTCGGCACCGAGCGTGTCCGGGTCGGCCCACTGCGAGAGATAGCGGCCGTCGGCGAACACGGTCGGCACGCGATCGCGCCGCCACGCGGGGTGGCGGCGCACGAAGGCGAGGAACTCGGCGTTGGTCACCGGTTCGCTGCGCAGGGCGAACGGCGCCACCTGCGCCGGGGCGGTCTTGCCGTCGGCCGGCAGCACGCTGGCGAAGCGCCCGCCGGGCAGCGGCACGTACTGGCTGGCGAAGGCCGTGGCGCAGGCCACGGCCAGCAGCAGTCCCGCCAGCGCCTGAGCGCGCGGGGTCATGGTCAGTGCCCCGCGGCCGCCGCGGCGGCCGGCTTGGCACGCACCCTTGCCACCTCGTCCTTGGTCACCCGGCCGCCGGGGTTGTCCCAGCTGTTGAGCACATAGGTGAGGATGTTGGCCACCTCGTCGTCGGTGAGCTGGGTCATCGGCGGCATCACCGAGTCGTACTCGACGCCGTTGACGGTGACCTTGCCGTTGAGGCCGTGCAGCGGGATCGCGATCAGCGCGTCCTTGTCCTTGCCGGCCAGCCTCGCGACGTAGTCCGACTTGGCCAGCGGCGGGAACACGCTGGGCAGGCCGGCGCCGCTGGCCTGGTGACAGACCGAGCAGGTACCGGTGAACAGCTGCTTGCCGGCGGCGATCTGGTCTTCCTTGCTCAGCGTGCCGGCGGCGTTGGCCTTCGCGGCCGTGGCCACCGCGTGCAGGTTCGGCTCGGCGCGGTCGCCGAGGTAGACCGAGTCGACCTCCTTGCCCGAGTAGATCGCCTTGTTCTCCGGGCCGTCCACCTTGAGGATGCCCAGCGCGCCCTTGTTGAAGGCGCGGAATATCGAGTGGTCGACCAGCACGTAGCTGCCCGGCACCTGGGTCTTGAACTCGACCATCGCGGCACCGCCGGAGGGGATCAGCGTGGTCTGCACGTTGTGCTGTTCGACGGTGCCGCCTTCCTGCCGCACGGTGTCGAAGATCTCGCCGATCACGTGGAAGCTGGACACCAGGTTCGGACCGCCGTTGCCGACGAACAGCCGCACCGTCTCGCCGACCTTGGCGGTGAGCGCCTTGTCGCCGGTGAGCGCGCCTTCGTGGCCGTTGAACAGCACGTAGGTCGGCTTCTCGTCGATCGCCTTGTCCATGTCGAAGCCCTGGTGGCCCTTCTCGCGGTACTTGCCGACCGTGTAGAAGTCGCCCTGCATCACGTAGTACTCGTGGTCGACCTTGGGCATGCCTTCCGGCGGTTCGACCAGGATCAGCCCGTACATGCCGTTGGCGATGTGCATGCCGACCGGCGCGGTGGCGCAGTGGTAGACGAAGATGCCCTGGTTGAGCGCCTTGAAGGTGAACTGCGACTCGTGCCCCGGCGCGGTGAAGCTGGAGGCCGCGCCGCCGCCCGGGCCGGTGACGCCGTGCAGGTCGATGTTGTGCGGCATCTTGGAGTCGGGCGAGTTCTTCAGGTGAAACTCCACCGTGTCGCCCTGGCGCACGCGGATGAAGCTGCCCGGCACGGTGCCGCCGAAGGTCCAGTAGGTGTAGCTGACGCCTTCGGAGATGGGCATCTCCTTCTCGATCACTTCCAGGTCGACGATGACCCTGGCCGGGGTGTTGCGATGGATCGGCGGCGGCACGTTCGGCGGGCTGGTCAGCACCGCGTGGATCGGCTCGCCCTGCGGCGGGCCGAAGTCGCCGGGAATGCCGCTCTGCGTGGCGGCCACCTGCGGCGGCGCGGCGCCGGTGGTGGGCGTGGTGGCGTCGGGCTTGCCCGAACAGGCGGCGACCACCAGGACGCTGGCCGTGGCCAGCAACGTACGCAACAGCGTGGACATGATCTTTTCCCCTTTCGTTATCCGTGACGACGAGGTTAGGGAGGCTCGTGGCGGCGCCCCTGATACAGATCAGTCGCAAGAGCATACGACCAGGCTGCGACATAACGCCACACGTTGGCGGGATCAGCCCGGTCGGCCATCCGCGCGCGGGGTCAGGTAGATCCACGCCGAGCGCAGCACCCACGGCGCGAAGGCCAGCAGCCAGCCCGCCGCCGCGAGCACCAGCCAGCGGTAGCCGTCCGCGCCCAGCTCGGCGCGTACCCGCAGCACCAGCACGCCCTGCAGGGCAACGAAGCACATCCACGGCACCGCACCCATCTGCAGCAGGCGGCCGGAGTGGCCCTGGGTGACCCGGGTGACCATCGCCACCAGCATCGAGCCGAAGTAGCCGATGGTCAGCACGTGCAGCGGCACCAGGCCGAGCACCGCCTCACCGCGCAGCGCCAGCCACAGGCTCTGCAGTGCGAACAGCGCCAGCGCCACCGGCAGCCAGGCAAACGCCAGGTGCAGCGCGAACAGCAGGCCCGGGCGCCGCGCCTTCCACGGCTGCCACGCCAGCGCGTGCCCGCCGAACACGAGCGCCAGCGGCAGGTCGGCCAGCCAGCGCCAGCTGCCGGCGCCGGCCGTTTCCAGCGCGATGTGTGCGAGGAGCAGCGCCCAGACCGCGGGCAGGCTCCAGCGCGGGCGCACCATGCGATAGCCCGGGACCACGTTGGCGCTGAAGAACGGGATCATCCGGTGGCACACGCTGAAGTACACCGGCAGCAGGAAGCCGAACACGCCGAGGCGGATCGCCAGCGGCATCAGCCCGGCCGGCGCGCCGCCCAGCACGGCCAGTCCGGTGGCCAGACCCAGCGTGCCGACGCCCAGCGCGGCCAGGCACGACCAGGCGTGGCCGTTGCGTACCGTCGCCGCCCTCAGGACTCCCGCCAGCGGCACCAGCGCCAGCACGTAGCCGGCCAGCATCAGTACGACGCCGGAACGCAGCAGCGGCAGGCTGCCCAGCAGACCGGCGTGCGCCAGCAGGTAACCGCCGAACACCGCCCCGGCCACCGGCACGTAGCGCGTGCGTGGCAGCGCCGGCCGGTCCAGCCAGCGCGGGAACACGGTGAGCAGGAAGCCGAACATGAACAGCGGCAGCATGCCGTAGGCGGTGAGCAGGGCGTGGCCCCAGGCCGGTGGCACGGGCGGCTGCGGCCAGGTGGTCCAGCCGTAGCGCAGCGCGGCCAGCTGCAGCGACCACCAGGCCATGCTGGTCAGCACCGTGCAGGTGCCGGCGAGGAACAGCAGCCGATGCGGCGCCTGGGTCAGCACGGACGGCAAGCCAAGGCTCGCGCGCGCCGCGGGGAAGGGAAGCTCGGACATGGCATGGGCCTGCGTGTCGAAAGCCCCATGCTCGGGGCCGGACGTTGCCGGCACCCTGATCCAGGTCAGCGGCGCCGGGTCAGCCGGACAGCAGGCTTTCGCCGATGCGGCGCAGACCCTGCGGATCACACAGCTCCACCTGGCGTCCCTCCAGCGCGATCAGGCCCTGGCTGCGGAAGCGGGTAAGCACGCGGCTGACCGTCTCCGAGGCCAGCCGCAGATAGTTGGCGATGTCGCCGCGCGACATGCTCAGCGCGAAGCGGGTGCCGGAAAAGCCGCGCGCCGCGTAGCGCTCGCCGAGATCGCACAGGAAAGCCGCCACGCGCTCGTCGGCGCTGTGGTCGCCAGCCAGCAGGCTGGCCGTGCCCAGCTCCTTGCTGAGCAGGCGGAACAGGTGCTGCTGCACCGCCGGCATGCGGGTCGCCAGCGCGCTCATCGCCGGGAACGAGAACCGGCAGAACTGCGCGTTTTCCAGGGCGATCGCATCGCACGGGAACTGTTCGGGATAGATCGCATTGAGCCCGATCACCTCGCCCGGCAGATAGAACCCGAGCACCTGCTCGCGGCCGTCGCGGTCCACCAGGCTGGTCTTCACCGTGCCGGCACGCACCGCGAAGATCGCGCGGAACGGATCGCCGGTGCGGAACACGTGGTCGCCGGGCCGGTACGGACCGACGTGCTCGACCAGGCAGTGCAGCGCCTCCAGCTCGGGCTTGCCGTAGCCCACCGCCAGACACGCACCGGCGAACGCGCAGGTGCGGCAGAAGCGGACGGCATCGCCATCGTCGGCGATGGGGCTGGGCGGATCGGGCAGGCGACCAGCCCGCGTGTCGGAACGCATCGTCGAAACAGCCTCTCGAACATCCAGGGAATCAGATGGCGCGTGAATAGCGGGTGGTCGACGCGCCGGTGTCCAGGTAGGCATCAAAGCACATCGCGATGATACGCAGCAGCAGGCGCCCGCGCGAGGTGGCGACGATGTTCGTGCCCTCGAAGGTCAGCAGGCCGTCGTCGGCGAGCCCCTCCAGCCGCCGCATCGCATCGGCGAAATAGACGTCGAAATCGATCCGGTGGCGGGCGCCGAAAGCGACCCGGTCCAGCGAACCATGGCACATCAGCTCGCCGATCGCGGCGCGGCGGATCAGGTCGTCCTCGCTCAGCCGCAGCCCGCGGGCCACCGGCAGGTGGCCTGCATCGAGCGCCGCGTAGTAGCCGGTGAGGTCGCGCACGTTCTGGCTGTAGCAGTCGCCGATACGGCCGATCGCGCTGACCCCGAGGCCGACAATGTCGCAGTCGCCGTGGGTCGAATAGCCCTGGAAATTCCGCTGCAGCCGGCCGGCGCGCTGCGCCCTGGCCAGCTCGTCATCGACCCGGGCGAAGTGGTCCATGCCGATGTAGACGTAGCCGGCACCGGTCAAGCGCTCAAGCGCGCGGCCGAGCAGGGCCAGCCGGGTGGCGGCGTCGGGCAGCAGGCTGGCGTCAAGCTGCCGCTGCGCCTTGAACATCTCCGGCAGGTGGGCGTAGCCGTACACGGCCACGCGGTCCGGCGACAGTGCAATGACCTCGGTGAGGGTGCGGTCGAAACCGGCCACGGTCTGCAGCGGCAGGCCGTAGATCAGGTCCACGCTGGTCGAGACGAAGCCCGACTCGCGCGCGGCGTTGAGCACTTCGGCGGTCTGTGCCACCGACTGGATGCGGTTCACCGCCTGCTGCACGGCCGGATCGAAGTCCTGGATGCCGACCGATACCCGGTTGAAACCCATCTCGCCCAGCGCGCGCACGTAATCGGCGTCGGCGAAGCGCGGGTCAAGCTCGATGCCGTACTCGCGTTCGCGGCTGCGCTCCATGCTGAACTGCCGGCCCAGCGACTCCATCAGCTCGCGCATGCGCGGGATGTCGAGAAAGTTCGGCGTGCCGCCACCAAAGTGCAATTGGCGTACCGGCCGGTCGCGATCGAACAGCGGTGCGACCAGGCCGATCTCGCGGTACAGCCGCTCCAGGTAGCGGTCCGCCTTGCCGGCGTCGCGGGTGATCACCCGGTTGCAGCCGCAGTAGAAGCACGGGCTCATGCAGAACGGCACGTGCACGTAAACCGAGAGCGGCCGGGGAATCGGTTCCTCGTTGGATTCGCGGATCGCCTCGCGCAGCTCGGCGGCACCGAAGTCGCTGCGGAAGTGCGGCGCGGTCGGGTAGCTGGTGTAGCGGGGACCGTTGACGTCGTAGCGGGCGATCAGGTCCGCATCGAAAGTGGGGGGCTGGATCACGGCGGCGGCACGGGTAGCTTCCATGCGGCGCACTGTGCCGGGTCGGGACGTCCCGCTTCTTGATCAGGATCATTCCGGAAGCGGTTCGCGTGGTTTAGGTCACCGCCGCGCTCCTTTTCATCGCCGCCGGACAGCCTTCGCCGGCGCAAGAAGTCGCGTTCCGGGGGGGGCGAACGGCATCCGCCGCAGGGCCGCAGGCATGGGTGGGTGATCCGTTCGCCTGCGGCGAAAAAAAACCGCCGGGAGCCAGGCCCGGCGGCGGGAGGAGCCTGGGTTGATCGCCTACAGGCGGACCAGCGGCTGCAGCTTGCGCGCGATCCAGCCCGGGAAGCGCAGCGGCTCGTCCAGCGCCGCCACGCAGATGCAGGGCACGCCCGGCGACGTCACCGGCTGGTGCTCGATGTCGCAATCCAGGTCGGCCATGTCGCCGGGACCGAAGTGGCCCAGCGCGTCGTCGTAGGCGCCCTTGAGCACCTGGGTCAGCTCCGCGCCACCGTGGCTGTGCACGGGCATGCTCTTGCCCGGCGCGATCTTCAGCATGATCAGGGTATCGCCCGACGGGCGGCCGGCGCGGATCATGTGCACGCCCGGCGCCGTCCAGCGCCAGCGCAGGGCACGCCAGGACTTGCCGAAGTACGGTCGCAGCGGGCGCGGCAGCAGGTCGGTGTCGGGCGCACCCGCCGCCTCCTCCTGCCCGGACGCCTCGCCGCCCAGCGGTGCGCGCTGCTGGGCCGTCGTACCGAGCCGGGCCAGCATCTCGGCACGCAGCCGCGCCAGCCCGCCGGCTTCCGGACCCGGCTGGCGCTGGCTGAGCAGCACGCCGCCGATGCGCTCGGCGCCGGCCAGTTGCTCCCGGCAGTGCCCGCAGGCTTCCAGATGGGTGGCGGCCACGGCGCGCATCCCGTCGGACAGGGCGCCGGCGGCATAGCTGACCAGGGTGGCCTCGTCCAGGTGGTGGCGCGGGTTCATGACGCGCTCCCGCAGACTTCCACCTGCAGCTTGAGGAAGGCCCTGCGCAGGCCGGACTTGACGGTGCCCAGCGGCATGCCGAGCTCGGCGGCGATCTCGCTGTGCGATTTGGCTTCGAAGTAGGACATGCGGATCAATCGGGCCTGGGTGGCCGGCAGTTTCTCGATGCGCCGCGCCAGGTCGACGTGGTCGGCGTAGCTCTCAGCCCGCGAATATGGCTCGTCGGGCGCCTCTTCCGCGGGCTCGGCGCCTTCCGGCAGCGCCACCCAGTAGCGTTCCTGGCGCAGACGGTCGATATGCAGGTTGCGGGCGATGCGGAACAGCCAGGTGGCCAGGCTGCCCCGGCTGGCCTCGTACATGCTTGCGCGCTGCCACAGGCGCAGCAGCGACTCCTGCGCGATTTCCTCGGCCACTGCCTCCGGCGAACCGAGTCCGCGCAGATACAGCCGCACGCGGGGAAAGAAGTGGTCGTAGATCCGCATGAAGCTGTCGCGGTCGCCACGACGCGACACCGCGGCCATCTCGGCAGCCCAGTCCTCGGCGCTCTTCGGTTGCGGGTCGTTGGTCGACATGGCTCTCGCCGTTTCGAAGGGCGACAGGCTCCAGCGGGTGGTGTTGGGCGTCATGATCGAACGGCAGGTTGGCTAGTCCTTCCGGTTTACGGACATTGCCCGGTTTCGGATGCGATAGCCAGCGCGGGGCACCGAGGCGGCCGCGCGCCGGGAGCGGGATGGTGGGCCCACCAGGACTCGAACCTGGAACCAAGGGATTATGAGTCCCCTGCTCTAACCATTGAGCTATAGGCCCGCGGGGCTGCGCAGTGTACCGGTTCAGGCGGCCCCGGTGCCCGCCGCGGCGAGCCGGCGCTGGCGTCGCTGATGGCGCAGGGCGTCGGTGCTGAGCACCACCAGCGCGGTCCAGATCAGGAGGAAGCCCGCCCAGCGCGAGGGCGACATCGCCTCGTGGTTGACCCCGACCGCGATGGCGAACTGCAGCGACGGCGCGAGGTATTGCAGCATGCCGAGCAGGCTCAGCGGCAGTCGCCGTGCCGCGGCGGCGAAGAAGGTCAGCGGCGTGGCGGTGACGATGCCGGTGGAGGCCAGCAGCAGCGCGCTGCGCCAGCCGTCGGCAAGGAAGTGGGAGTCGCCATGCGCGTGCAGCCAGTGCAGGGCGAGCAGGGCGAACGGCGCCAGCAGCAGGGTTTCGATGGCGAGGCTGGTCACCGCACCCGTGCGGCGCCCGGCGAAGCTCTTCATCAGGCCGTACAGTCCGAAGCTGCCCGCCAGCGCGAGCGCCAGCCAAGGCAGGTGGCCGTAGCCCACTGCGATGATGGTGACGGCGGTTCCGGCAATCGTCATCGCCAGCCATTGCGCGGGCCGCAGTCGCTCGCGGAGGACGAATACGCCCAGCAGCACGGTCAGCAGCGGGTTGATGAAGTAGCCCAGCGAGGCCTGCAGTACCTCGCGCTGGTTCGCCGCGTACACGTAGACCAGCCAGTTCACCGCGATCAGCGCCGCGGCGGCACCGAGGAAGGCCATCTGCCGGCCGTGGCGCAGGGTTTCGCGCAGTTCGCCGAGCGAGCGCCGGGCGGCGAGGATGCCGACGCAGATCACCGCCGTCCACAGCGCCCGGTGCGCCACCACCTCCAGCGCGGAAGCGAACTCCAGCGCGATCAGGTACAGCGGCAGCACGCCCCAGATGCCGTAGCAGGCGATACCGAACAGCAGGCCGCTGCGCAGGGACGAATGATCGTGGGAGGGGGTGTTCACGGTATCGGGGGCGTCCGGAAGTCGGAAAAAGAAACGCCCGCGGCAAGCGGGCGTCTCCGGTACGGTGTCGCGCGGCCGGTCAGTCGAGGTCGAGGAACGAGCGCAGCTGCTCCGAGCGGCTGGGGTGCCGCAGCTTGCGCAGCGCCTTGGCCTCGATCTGGCGGATGCGCTCGCGGGTGACGTCGAACTGCTTGCCGACCTCTTCCAGCGTGTGGTCGGTGTTCATGTCGATGCCGAAGCGCATGCGCAGCACCTTGGCCTCGCGCGGGGTGAGGCCGGCGAGCACGTCGCGCACGGTTTCCATCAGGCC
>JAGWVM010000004.1 GCA_018970895.1 Lysobacteraceae bacterium
GACCTGCCCGGCCAACGGCCACTGCGAGCTGCAGGACATGGCCGGCGTGGTCGGCCTGCGCGAGGTGCGCTACGGCTACGACGGCGCCAACCACGTCTATGCCAAGCAGTCCGACGGCAGCGCCAACCCGCTGTTCGTGGCCAAGGACACCTCCACCCCGTATTTCACCTTCGACCCGTCCAAGTGCATCGTCTGCTCGCGCTGCGTGCGCGCCTGCGACGAGGTGCAGGGCACCTTCGCGCTGACCATCCAGGGCCGCGGCTTCGACTCCAAGGTGTCGCCCAGCCAGAACGAGGCCTTCCTCGACTCCGAGTGCGTGTCTTGCGGTGCCTGCGTGCAGGCCTGCCCCACCGCCACCCTGAGCGAGACCACGCTGATCGAGCGCGGCCAGGCCGAGCACAGTGTCACCACCACCTGCGCCTACTGCGGCGTGGGCTGCAGCTTCCGCGCCGAAATGAAGGGCGAGGAAATCGTGCGCATGGTGCCCAACATGGAGGGCCAGGCGAACCACGGCCACTCCTGCGTCAAGGGCCGCTTCGCGATCGGCTACGCCAGCCACCCGGACCGCATCACCACGCCGATGATCCGCAAGAAGATCTCCGATCCGTGGCAGGTGGTGAGCTGGGAAGAGGCGTTCGCCTACACCGCCAGCGAGTTCAAGCGCATCCAGGAAAAGCACGGCAAGCACGCCGTCGGCGGCATCACGTCTTCGCGTTGCACCAACGAGGAGACCTACCTGGTGCAGAAGCTGGTGCGTGCCGGCTTCGGCAACAACAACGTGGACACCTGCGCCCGCGTCTGCCACTCGCCCACCGGCTACGGCCTGAAGTCCACGCTGGGCGAATCGGCCGGCACGCAGGATTTCGACTCGATCCGCTCGACCGACGTGGTGCTGGTGATCGGCGCCAACCCCACCGATGCGCATCCGGTGTTCGGCTCGCAGATGAAGCAGCGCCTGCGCGAGGGCGCCAAGCTGATCGTGGTCGACCCGCGCCGCATCGACCTGGTGCGCTCGCCGCACATCAAGGCGGACTTCCACCTCAAGCTCAAGCCGGGCACCAACGTGGCCGTGCTGAACACGCTGGCCCACGTCATCGTGACCGAGGGGCTGGTGAAGGACGACTTCGTGGCCGCCCGCTGCGAGCCCGAGGCGTTCCAGCGCTGGAAGGATTTCGTCTCGCAGGACAAGTACAGCCCCGAGGCGATGGAAGCGACCACCGGCGTGCCGGCGGCGCTGGTGCGCGGCGCGGCGCGTATGTACGCCACCGGCGGCAACGGCGCGATCTACTACGGCCTGGGCGTCACCGAACACGCGCAGGGCTCCACCGCGGTGATGGGCATCGCCAATCTCGCCATGGCCACCGGCAACATCGGCCGCGAGGGCGTGGGCGTGAATCCGCTGCGCGGCCAGAACAACGTGCAGGGTTCGTGCGACATGGGTTCGTTCCCGCACGAGTTCCCGGGCTACCGCCACGTCAGTGACACCGCCACCCGCCAGCTGTTCGAGCAGGCCTGGGGCGTGCCGCTGCTGGACGAGCCGGGCCTGCGCATCCCGAACATGTTCGAGTCCGCGCTGGATGGCACCTTCCTCGGCCTGTACGTGGAGGGCGAGGACATCGCCCAGTCCGACCCGGACACCCAGCACGTCACCGCCGCGCTCAGCGCGATGGAGTGCGTGGTGGTGCAGGACCTGTTCCTCAACGAGACGGCCAAGTACGCCCACGTGTTCCTCCCGGGCAGCTCGTTCCTGGAGAAGGACGGCACCTTCACCAACGCCGAGCGCCGCATCTCGCGCGTGCGCAAGGTGATGAAGCCGCAGTCCGGCTACGCCGACTGGGAGATCACCCAGAAGCTGGCCCAGGCCATGGGCTACCCGATGAACTACGCGCACCCGTCCGAGATCATGGACGAGATCGCCGCGCTCACGCCCACCTTCCACGGCGTCAGCTTCGACAAGATCGACCAGCTCGGCTCCATCCAGTGGCCCTGCAACGAGGAGCATCCGGAAGGCACCCCGGTGATGCACGTGGATGAGTTCGTGCGCGGCAAGGGCCGCTTCATGCTCACCGAGTACGTGCCGACCCGCGAAAAGGTCAACGCCGAGCACCCGCTGATCCTCACCACCGGCCGCATCCTCAGCCAGTACAACGTGGGTGCGCAGACCCGCCGCACCGCCAACTCCATGTGGCACGAGGAGGATCGCCTGGAGATCCACCCGCACGACGCGGAGGAGCGCGGCATCAAGGACGGCGACTGGGTCGGCATCGCCAGCCGCAGCGGCGAAACCGTGCTGCGCGCCAAGGTGGCCGACCGCATGCAGCCGGGCGTGGTCTACACCACGTTCCACTTCCCCGGCTCGGGCGCCAACGTGATCACCACCGACAACTCCGACTGGGCCACCAACTGCCCGGAGTACAAGGTGACCGCGGTGCAGGTGACCAAGGTCAGCGAGCCCTCGGCCTGGCAGAAGCGCTTCCAGAGCTTCGACCAGCAGCAGCAGGACCTGCTCAAGGCTGCCGAAACCACCAGCTGAGCGTCGCCCACCCGGCGCGCCCCACGCGGCGCGCCGGTGCGTTCCACGCGCCCCGCCCTACCCGCATCACGACACGGCCCGCCATGAACATCGAACACCTTTCGCAGATGGTCAACGACATCGCCAACTACTTCGCGGCCGAGCCCGATCACGCCACCGGGGTGGCCAGCGTCGCCGACCACCTGCGCAAGTTCTGGGACCCGAGCATGCGCAAGCAGATCATCGAGCACCTGCACGCCGGCGGTGAGGGGCTCGAGCCGCTCGCCCGTGAAGCCGTGCAGAAGCTCGCCTCGCTCAGCACCGCCGCTGCGTGAGCACGGCGCTACGCGAGTTGTGACACAGCCCCGGCCTGCGCACATTCGCTTGGGTTCCTGACTCCGCTTGCCGGGCCGGCTGGCATACCATCCCCATTCCACACCAAGGATGGGATGGCATGGGCAAGACAAAGGGATGGTTCGTCGTCGGACTGGCTATCGGCTCGCTCCTGGCGGGCAATGCACTTGCAGGATGGCTTACGCTCCGCTTCCTCGGACTGGCCAGGGAACCGTGGGTTTGGAACACGTTCTATACGTACGCCCGCGCTCTCGACCTGCCCGCCATACAGCCTTACGCCTCACGGATCCACGTGGCTGGCGGACTCGGATTCGGGGTTCCGCTGCTGCTCGGATCGATCGGGATCTACTTCCTGCTGCGCTCGAAGCAGCCTTCGCTGCACGGTGACGCGCGCTTCGCCCGAGGTGGCGAACTGGCCAGCCACGGGCTGTTCAAGCCCACCGACAACGGCATTCTCGTTGGCAAGTACCGCGGCCGGCTGGTACGGCTCAGTGGCCAGCAGTTTGTGATCCTCGCGGCACCCACCCGCTCCGGCAAGGGCGTGGGCGTGGTCATCCCCAACCTGCTGGAGTACCGCGAGTCGGTAGTGGTGCTCGACATCAAGCAGGAGAACTACGAGCTCACCAGCGGCTGGCGCGCGGCGCAGGGGCAGGAGGTGTTCCTGTTCAATCCCTTTACCGAGGACCGCCGCACCCACCGCTGGAATCCGCTCAGCTATGTCTCCAGTGATCCGGCCTTCCGCGTCTCGGACCTGATGAGCATCGCTGCGATGCTCTACCCGGACGGCGCCGACGACCAGAAATTCTGGGTCAGCCAGGCACGCAACGCCTTCATGGCCTTCGCGCTGTTCCTGTTCGAGGCCTGGGACGACGCCGAACGGCGTGGCGTGCCGGTATCGCTGCGGACCAAGCCCACCCTCGGCGAGATCTACCGGCTGTCCTCCGGCGACGGTACCGAGCTGAAGGGGTTCTACCAGCAGCTGGCCCAGCAGCCGTTCCTGGGCAGCAACGCGAAGTCCGCCTTCGCCAACCTGATGTCGCAGGCGGCCGAGACCTTCGCCTCGATCCTGGGCACCTTCAAGGAGCCGCTCAATGCCTGGATCAACCCAGTGCTGGACGCGGCCACGAGCGCCGACGACTTCATGCTCACCGACGTGCGCAAGAAGCGTATGACCATCTACATCGGCATCCAGCCCAACAAGCTGGCCGAGAGCCGGCTGATCGTGAACCTGTTCTTCAGTCAGCTGATCAACCTAAACACCCGCGAGCTGCCGCAGAACAAGCCGGCGCTGAAGCACCAGTGCCTGCTGCTGATGGACGAGTTCACCTCGATCGGCCGGGTCGAGATCATCGCCTCGGCGGTGTCGTACATGGCCGGATACAACATCCGCCTGCTGCCGATCATCCAGAGCATGGCGCAGCTGGACGCCACCTACGGCAAGGACGTCTCGCGCACGATGATCACCAACCACGCCCTGCAGATCGTCTACGCGCCACGCGAGCAGCAGGACGCCAACGACTATTCGGAGATGCTCGGCTACACCACAGTGCGCAAGCAGAACGTCACCCGCGGCCGCACCCGCGCAGACGTCTCGCGCAGCCACACCGAGGAGCGCCGCGCACTGATGCTGCCGCAGGAGCTCAAGGCGATGGGCACGGGCAAGGAAGTGTTCTTCTACGAGGGCATCCCGCACCCGGTGAAGTGCGACAAGATCCGCTACTACCAGGACAAGCACTTCACGTCGCGCCTTTTGCCGAAGGTCACCATCCCCGAACTGCCGATGTAACGCGCTCTGGCGTAGGAGATCACTGACGGGATGTCGGTAGATGTCCAGTGTTGATGTCCGTCGGCGCCGTATGGCCTGCGATAGTGGATGTGAACTCGCTCGCAGATTCACCGATCCATGACGAAGGATTTGGACGCCCAACTGGCGTATCGGCCCGTGACCGGACGCGCACTTTTCAACCGCCATCGCACCGAGACATCCTGCCGCCGCGGCTGATCCGGACGAACGAACCGGATTTCGCAAAGTGCGTTCAAGCCCTTGCCTGGCAGGGTATAGCGCACCCCATGAGCGATCTGTTTCCGCGTTTGCGCGCATCGTCGCCGAGACGTCGGAGAGAGCAAGCGACGCACACGCGCACCGCACGCCCATAGGAATTTTTCGCAAAGAATTTTCCTATTGGCAACGCCCACGGCTTTTGGCAAAACTTCGCGCCGGATGGTTTGGCCATCCGCAGGGGGCACCTCTCACGTCACCGCCACGCGGTGCAGCGCATCCACATACGGGTGCATGGTGAGGGGCGTCGCAGGATGCAACTCCCGCGAGCACGTGCAAGTGCAAGGCAACGCCATGGAACAGGCAGAAATCACTGGTGGCATGCAGCCACTCCTTTTCCGACATCGGAGCGATGCCGCACTCTCGCGCTGCACCGGCCGTTGTGGCCGCCTGCACCGGGCTCACGGAACCCACGGATCGATGTGAAAGGGCCGGGATGCCCGGCCCGCCAGGCAGGAACGCAGGATGCGATCAACCTCCACGCCCCCACGGGCAACCATCCAAACCACCCATGTCCGCCGCCTGCGTGCGATCAGCAGGGCACTGCTCGCCACGCTGGCGCTCGGGCTCGCCGGCTGCGGCACGCAACCGCCGCACGACTTCCGCGGCTCGTGGAAGCCGGTGAATCGATTCTCGACCCGACCGACCGAGATCCCGCTCGAGCGCCCGTACACCTTCTATGCGGCGCCGATGGACGAGACCCTGCGCAGCCTGCTCGAGCGCTGGGCCAAGGATACCGGTCGCACGCTGGACTACCGGCTGGACTACGACGTCACCCTCTATCGCCCGGTAGCGGATATCCACACCGCCGACCTCGCACAAGCATCTGAGCAGCTGAGCTCGATCTACGCGGCCCAGAGCGTGCAGGTGATCGGCCAGCCGCGACGGATCCTCGTCGAGGCGACCCACGTGCCCGCTGCAGGCACTGGTACTCGCGGAGTCCGCCCATGACCAAGGCTTGCCAGCATCGACCCTGCGGGGACATCGCGCGATGAACGTGAAGAAATCGCCCGCCCCGGCCATCGACCGGGCCGTGGCCCGTTCGGTCAACTTCGAGCTCACCATCGCCGAACTCGCCCGTCGTAGCGAGCGGCGTGCCTGGATGGTGGCGTTCTGCGCCATCGGCCTCGCGCTGATTCTCGCCGGCGGCTACTTCTACATGCTGCCGCTCAAGCAGAAGGTGCCCTACCTGGTGATGGCCGACGCATACACCGGCACCGCCACGGTGGCGCACCTGAACGGCAATTTCGGCCCGCACGGCATCACCGCAAACGAGGCCATCAATCGCAGCAACGTCGCCCACTTCGTCCTCGCGCGCGAGTCGTACGACCTGGCCATGCTCAACCTCGGCGACTGGAAGACCGTGCAGACGATGGCTTCGCCCGGCGTGAAGGCCGCCTACATGGCCGAGTACTCCTCGCAGAACCCGGACAGCCTCTTCAAGCAGTACGGCAAGGAGCGCGCGATCCGCATCCGCCTGCTCAGCATCGTGCTGCTTGGCGGTGGCGCGGGCCGTCCGCCGCGGGGCGCCACGGTGCGCTTCCAGCGCAGCCTGTACGACAAGGCCACCGGCGCGACCCACCCGATGGAAAACAAGATCGCCACGCTCGAGTTCACGTACAAGCCGAACCTGGAGATGGACGACCAGAGCCGCATCGAGAACCCACTGGGCTTCTGGGTCACCAGCTACCGCGTCGACAACGACTACGCCTCGGCGCCGCCGCCGGAGGTCGCCGCCGGCCCGGTGCCCACGGTGGTCGAGCCGCAGGCCGCGCCCGTCGCGTCGCAATCGACGCCCCCCGCGACATCGGCCACGACGTCGGGTACTCCGGCCGAAGGGGCGCAGCCATGATCCGCACCCGTCTCGTGCGCGGGATCCTCGCGCTCGTTCTCTCGTTGGCGGGTCCGGCAACCATGGCCCAGGCCCTGCAGACGTACGACTACCAGCCCGACCGCATCTACCCGGTGCGCACCGGGCTGGGGATCACCACCCAGATCGAGCTGAGCCCGAGCGAAAAGATCCTTGACTACAGCACTGGCTTCAGCAACGGCTGGGAGCTGACCCGACGCGACAACGTGTTCTACCTCAAGCCGAAGAACGTCGACGTGGACACCAACATGATGGTCCGCACGGCGACGCACTCGTACATCTTCGAGCTGAAGGTGGTGGCCACCGACTGGAAGACCCTCGACCAGGCCCGGCGCGCCGGCGTGCAGTACAAGATCACCTTCAAGTACCCGGACGACACCAGCTTCTCCGCCGCCAAGAAGCAGCAGGAAAAGGCGTCGGCGCAAAGCGCCACGCTGGTGCCCGGTCGGAGCTACAACTTCAACTACGACTACGCCACGCGCAACGCGAAGAAGGCGCCCTGGCTTATCCCGGCCAACGTCTACGACGACGGCCGCTTCACCTACATCCGCATGAGCGACATGAAGGCGTTTCCCACCGGCGACTTCCCTGCCGTGTTCATGCGCGAAACGGAGCACGGCGAGGACTCGCTCGTGAACACCACCGTGGAAGGCAACACGATCATCGTCCACGGCACCTACGCCTACCTGGTGATCCGGCACGGCGATTACGTCGTGGGCCTGCGAAGGAACGTGAAGAAGTGAGCGCCCAAACACCCCATGAGCCCGGCGAAGGGCACGGGCAAGACATCCCGACCGATCCGCGGCACGATCCGGCCGCGGGCAATCCCTACGCGAGCCAGTACCGGCAGCGCACCGAGGAGCCGGATCTGGACGCCGGTGCACCTCAACTGCGCAACGCGGAGCTGAGGCGGATGAACCGCCGCGCGCTGCTCCTGCTGGCCGCCGTCGTGCTGCTGTTGCTGATGGTCGCCTACTGGATGATCCAGAGCGCGATGACCCCGCGCGAGCGGCCCAAGGCGCGCGAGGAAAAAGTCACCGTCGCCGAAGCTCCCGCGGCGGTGGCGCTGCCGCAGCTGCCCCGGCCGGCGCCCGCGCCCGTGGCGGCAGCCCAGCCGATTCCGCTGATGCCGCCCCCGCGCGCACCTGCGTTGCCGCGTACGCCCGCCGCACAGGCGCCGCAGGAACCCAGCCTGGTCCAGCGCCGCATTGCCGCCGCCGAGGCTGGCGAGGCCGCGCCGCCAACGATTCCGGCGGCGCTTCCTTCTGCGGGCAATGGGCTGCCCGGCAGCGGCGAGTCGGAGATCACCAGCGCCCAGCCGCTGACCAAGCCGGACACGCTCATGCAGCGTGGAACCTACATCCGCTGCGTGCTCGAGACGAGGATCATCTCCGACATTTCCGGCTACAGCACCTGCCTGGTCACCGAGCCGGTCTACTCGTTCAACGGACACACGCTGCTGCTGCCGAAGGGGTCGAAGATCCTCGGCTCGTACCAGAAGAACCAGAACCAGCGTCGGGTCGAGGTGGTGTGGGACCGGATCATCACCCCCACCGGCATCGACGTGAACATGAAGAGCCCGGGCATCGACAACCTGGGCGGCGCCGGCCTGCCGGGCCAGTACGACGCGCACTGGGGCAGCCGCATCGGCGCCGCACTGCTGATCAGCATGCTCAGCGACGCGTTCAAGTACGAAGCGGCCAAGCACGGGCCGACCACCACCACCATCAGCAACGGCTATGTCACCCAGGAACCTTTCGAGAGCAATACCGCCCGCACCGTGCAGAACCTGGCCGACCAGGCCGTGCGCGAGGCAGCGAACCGCCCGCCGACCGTAACCATCAACCAGGGCACCGTCATCTACGTCTACGTCGCCAAGGACGTGGACTTCAGCGGCGTGGTCGCGCGGTTCTGAGGAGCAGGTCATGGACGACCGGATGGCAGCCATTTCCAGCGACTTCCTCGACTACCAGTACGAGGTGCTGGGGCTGCGCGAGTTCATGGCCTCGCCGGACGTCACCGAGATATGCATCAACCAGCCGGGCGAGATCTACCTGGAACGTCGCGGCGGGTGGCACCGGGTCGACGTGCCCTCGCTTACCTTCGAGCGCGCGCGCCAGTTCTGCACTGCGGTGATCAACGAGAGCAACACCGGTCAGCGCATCACCGACGTCGATCCGGTGGTGTCGCTCACCTTCCCCACCGGCCAGCGCGCGCAATTCGTGATCCCGCCGGCCTGCGAGGCCGGCCGGGTCTCGATCACCATCCGCCTGCCGTCCAGGCAACTGCGCACGCTGGAGCAGTACCAATCCGACGGCTTCTTCGACGAGATCGTCGAAGTGCAGCAGGGCATCGGCGAGCAGGACAGCGCGCTGCTCGAGCTGCGCGCTGCTCGCCGCTACGCGGAGTTCTTCCAGCAGGCCGTGCTCAACAAGAAGAACATCGTGGTGTCCGGCGCCACCGGCAGCGGCAAGACCACCTTCATGAAGTCGCTGGTGCACCACATTCCAGGAAACGAGCGCCTGGTGACGATCGAGGATGCGCGCGAGCTGTTCATCGCGCAGCCGAACGTGGTCCACCTGCTCTATTCCAAAGGCGGCCAGAGCACCAGCAACATCACCGCCAAGAGCTGTATGGAAGCCTGCCTGCGCATGAAACCGGACCGCATCATCCTGGCCGAGCTGCGCGGCGACGAGTCCTTCTACTTCATCCGCAATTGCGCCTCGGGCCACCCCGGCTCGATCACCAGCTGCCACGCCGGCAGCACCGAGCAGACCTGGGACCAGCTCGCGCTGATGGTGAAGGCCTCCACCGAGGGCGCCGGGCTGGAGTTCGACACGATCAAGCGCCTGCTGCGCATGACGATCGACATCGTCGTGCATATCAAGGCCCACGCGGGGCGCCGCTGCATCACCGGCATCGACTTCGATCCCGGCCGCGTGGCCGCGGGCCACTGAGAACCAGGGACCTCTTCATGTTCGCCGGAATCGACCTTGCGATGTGCCCCAACCTTGCCGTCCCGGCCGAGGTGATGCAGCACGTCGCCCAGGTGGAATCGGGCAACAATCCCTTCGCCATCGGTGTAGTGGGTGGACGGCTGAAGCGCCAGCCACGCAACCTGGCCGAAGCCACGGCCACCGCGCGCATGCTGGAGAGGCGGGGATACAACTATTCGCTGGGGATCGCCCAGGTGAACCGCGCCAACCTGGGGCATTACGGACTGGACACCTACGCCAAGGCCTTCGATCGCTGCAGCAACCTGCAGGCGGGCGCCAGCATCCTCGCCGACTGCTACGCCCGCGCCCGGGGCGACTGGGGCAAGGCGTTCAGCTGTTACTACTCGGGAAATTTCGTCACCGGCTACCGCGACGGCTACGTGCAGCGGGTATACGCCTCGATGGCCGCGCCCGGCGACCGTCGCGATGGTGGGACCGCCATCCCGCTCGCACCGGGCGAGCCCGCCCGTCGACGCACGGATGGGCGGCCGGGTCCTGCGCCCAGCCGCCTCGTCGCCTTCCGCAGCGTGGCGATGGATATGGCCGCCACGGCCGTCGTATCGAAGGTCGCCCGGCAGTCAATGACACCTGCGGCCGATGTCCGCGGAGGCAGCAGCGCGCCTGTAGCGGCCGTTACGCCCACTCCGACCCCGCCGGTCGTCGCACGACCTGGCGGGGGGCCGACCGACGATGTCTTCCACCCCATCGTTCGCGGCCCCGGCGATGCCACCACCACCGCCAGCGTCCGGCCGCGGGCGGTCGATGGCGCCGACCTGAGCCAGGAGCATGCCGATGCCGCCTTCGTATTCTGAAACGGTCCGCGCGCGACGCGTAGCCGCGGCGACGCGCACGCCACCGATCCGGCCAACTGGCCAACGCCCGGACGCGAATCCGCTCGCTCCCGGGTATCCACCGGGCGGTCGCCCCTGACGGCCGCCCAACTTCCGGCCATGCACCTGGCCACCTGTTCAACGTCGACAAGGAAATTCGAGATGGCTCCGAACCTGACCCGCAAGGACTCCGTGCTTCATTCCCAGCGCACCCGCCTGTGCGCCTTCATATGCCTCGCCGCCCTCGTGGTGTTCGTGCTTCCGGGCACCGCGTTCGCCCAGGATGCCAGTGAGACGATCGCCACCACCTGTGGCTTCGCCAGCAACATCAACAAGATCCTCAACGCCGTATCGATCGTGGTGGTGACCATTGCGGTGATCTTCTCGGGCTACCAGATCGCCTTCGCGCACAAGCGCATCTCCGATGTTTCGCCGGTGCTGATCGGCGCGATCCTGATCGGCGCGGCGGGCCAGATCGCCAAGATGTTCCTGGCAGGCAGCACCACGGCCTCCGGTGCGACCGCCTGCACGGCGCAGGTGCTCACGCATCTGCTGAACCACTATGCATAAAAACGCGCTGTTCCGTGGCTGCACCCGCCCGCCGATGTTCCTCGGCGTGCCGTACGTGCCGTTCTTCCTCGGCGCGGGCGGATGCATGCTGCTGGCGATGTACACCAACCTGTTCTATCTGCTGCTGATGCCGGTGGTGATTTTCGCGATGCGACAGATGGCGCGTCGCGACGAAATGATCTTCCGCCTGCTCGGCCTTCGCCTGCAGTTCCGCACACGCATGCGCAACATCCGGGAAAACGACGGCATGTGGGTGTTGACGCCCAACCTCTATCGCGACTCGGCCAAAACCAAACCGTGAGCCTCTCCCGGCACCCCGCAGCCGCGGGGTGCCCTCTGGATCTTCGTCATGCCCAAAGCCGCCTTCATTCCCGATACGCCGATCAGCGAGTTCGTCCCGCTGTCCACGCACGTGTCGCCTACGGTGCTCAAGACCACTGGAGGCGACTTCCTGCTGGTGTGGCGGCTGGGAGGGCTGCCGTTCGTGGGCCGAGAGGAGTGGGAGATCGAGCACAAGCACAATGTGTTCAACCGCCTGCTGCAGACCCTGCGCGCACCGGACTTCGTCAACGTGGCGTTCTGGGTCCACGACATCCGGCGTCGCCGCCGCCTGCGTGACCACAGCCGGTTCGGCCAAGCCTTCAACCAGTCGCTGTCCGATGCCTATTTCGAGGCGCTGTCATCGCAGAAGCTGATGCAGAACGAGCTGTACCTGACCCTGCTCTATCGCCCCGTGGTGAGCGGCAAGCGCTTTGCGGAGAAATCCGCCGACCTCACCCGGCTGGAGACCGAGCAGGCCGATGCGGTCAACACCATTCTGGAGCTGGCCGGCAACGTCGAGGCTGTGCTGAAGGACTATTCGCCTTACCGGCTGGGCATGTACGAGGCGGCCAACGGCGTGGTGTTCTCCGAGGCGCTGGAGTTCTATGGCTACCTGCTGAACCGCATCGACGAGCCGGTTCCCGTGCTGCCGGCCCCGGTGCCGGA
Organism: Lysobacteraceae bacterium; assembly: GCA_018970895.1. GTDB lineage: Bacteria > Pseudomonadota > Gammaproteobacteria > Xanthomonadales > Rhodanobacteraceae > Dyella_A. The sequence continues at coordinate 12,179 of JAGWVM010000004.1, forward strand.
GTACCTGCCGCTCAGCAAGCAGCGCTTCTCGGCCAAGACCGGCGACTTCGTACTCACCACACCCGACGGCGCCAACCAGTTCGGCGCGATTCTCAACATCAAGGAGTACACCGAGGGCACCTATCCGGGCATCCTCAACGGCCTGAAGTACCTGGATTTCGAGTACGTCGTCACCCACTCCTTCAGTCCGATGGGCCGGCACGACGCGCTGAAGGCGCTGGACCGCACCAAGGGCATGATGATCTCCTCCGGCGACAAGGCCTTCAGCCAGATCGCCGAGCTGGACCAGGCGATGGACCAGCTGGCCTCCGGCAACTTCGTGCTGGGCGAGTACCACTTCAGCATGGCCATCTACGCCGCCAGCCAGGAGGCGCTCTCACAGCAGATCGCCACCACCCGCGCCGAGCTGTCCAACGCCGGCTTCGTCTCGGTGAAGGAGGATCTCGCCGTCACCGCCGCGTTCTACGCGCAGTTCCCGGGCAACTGGAAGTACCGCACCCGGCTGGCCAACGTCAGCTCGCTGAACTTTCTCGGCCTGTGTCCGCTGCACAACTTCGCGACCGGCAAGAAGGACAACAATCCTTGGGGCGCGTGCGTCACCACGCTGCAGACCACCAACGGCCAGCCGTATTACTTCAACTTCCACGCCACCCACCCGGCGGAAAACTCGCTTGGCGAGAAGGCGATCGCCAACACCATGGTCATCGGCAAGTCCGGTACCGGCAAGACGGCACTGATCAACTTCCTGCTCAGCCAGGTGCAGAAGCTCGACCCCACGCCAACGATCTTCTTCTTCGACAAGGACCGCGGCGCAGAGATCTTCGTGCGCGCCTGCGGCGGCAATTACCTCGCACTGGAGAACGGACGTCCGACCGGATTCAACCCGTTCCACTGCGAGCGCACCGAGGCCAACGTGCAGTTCCTGGCCGAACTGGTGAAGGTACTGGTCGGAAAGTCCGTGTACAGCTCGCGCGAGGAGGAGGACATCTTCCGCGCTGTCGAGAACATTCTCGACACGCCGATGCACCTGCGCACGATGACCAACTTCCAGAAGAGCTTGCCCAACATGGGCGACGACGGCCTGTACATTCGCATGCGCAAATGGACCACCGGCAACTCGCTGGGCTGGGTCTTCGACAATCCGGTCGACACCATCGACCTGGAAAAGGCCAGCATCATCGGCTTCGACTACACCGACATCATCGACAACTCGGAAGTCCGCGTGCCGGTGATCAATTACCTGCTGCACCGGCTGGAAGCGCTGATCGACGGCCGGCCGCTGATCTACGTGATGGACGAGTTCTGGAAGATCCTCGACGGCAAGGGCGGCCTGAAGGAATTCGCCAAGAACAAGCAGAAGACCATCCGCAAGCAGAACGGCCTGGGCATCTTCGCCACGCAGAGCCCGGAGGACGCACTGGCCAGCGACATCGCCGCCGCGCTGATCGAGCAGACGGCCACGATGATCCTGCTCCCCAACCCCAACGCCAGCCGCGAGGACTACGTCGACGGCCTCAAGCTCACTGAAGCGGAGTACCAGGTGGTGGTCAGCCTGGACGAACGCTCGCGATGCTTCCTCGTCAAGCAGGGTCACGCCAGCGCCGTCTGCCAGCTCAACCTGCGTGGCCTCGACGACCAACTTGCGGTCATCTCCGCCTCCACCGACAACATCGAGATCATGCACGAGGTGCTCGATGCCCACGCCGGGACCCACGATTGCTCACCGGACGAGCTGAAGCCGGAGCAGTGGCTTGAGGCGTTCTATGAGAACCGAAAGGGAAGCGGCAGGGAAAAGACGTCTTCAACGACCCGCAACCCACTCTCCAAAGCCATGTCTGGCTGAAGGCGATTGCAATCAGGATGGAGCGTTTCTATGAATAGGAAACCGAACAGGAACCTTACGAGCTATCGCGCGATCCCGTGCGCCTTGGTAGTGGCCGGCATCGGCATGTTCGCGGGTTCTGTGAACGCCCAGTGGATTGTCCACGATCCAGGCAATGCCGTGATCAACGAGAGCGGCTTCGCGTCGCAGCTCGCTAAAACCATCGAACAGTATGCGATGCAAGCCCAGCAGTATGCGACTCAGCTGCAGCAGTACCAGAACATGCTGACCTCCATCGAGAGTCTCGGCACGGGTATTTCGCTCTTTCCGAAAACCATGCAACGCATGAGTGACGCGCAGATCCAGAAGCTCGTCGAACAGGCCTGCCCCGGACCAGCGCTCGGCACGGGCGTCATCGGGGCAGTCACCTCGACTCTCGAGTACGAGGCATCGCTCAACAAGCCCATCACGGAAAGCCAGCAGGTGATCTGCCAGCAGATCGTGATGTTGCAGGCGGATGAATACAACGTAACGGTTGATGCCATGGGGCAACTCGCGGTGCAGGCGAGTACCGTTCAAAAGTTGAGCAAAGTGGTGAACTCGATCAGTTCCATGGGCAAGGCAGCGAGCGCAACCTCCCAGACGGAGCAGTACCTCTCCCAACTCCAGACCGCTGCCGAGACCTGGCAGAAGCAGATCCAGGCAGACGAAGCCGTCATCCAGACCCTGAATCGTCAACAGGGCATTCTTGCCAGGGTCGCGCTCACCGGGAGTAGCACCGTGCTCGGCAACGTCGTGCAGGCGACTGCGCTGAAGGTCGCATTCACCATCAACAACTAGCCGCTGGATCCGATGCCGGGCCTCCACAGGGCGACACATGGGACGTGCGATGAGCAACTTGAGTGATTATGTCTATTTCGCGCTGGTCTACGACTACCTGCAGAAGCAGATTGCCGATTTCCAGCACAACGTGCTGGAAAACATGATGACATGGGCAAGCGGCATCGCACTGGTGCTGGTGACGCTCTGGATCATGATCCAGGGCTTTCGCCTGATTACGGGCCAGTCGCGCGATTCGATGATGGCGATGGTGGTCAACATGACCCGCATTGTCATCATCGTCACTGCTGCCACCACGATGAGCATCTTTGGTGGCTCGCTTCAAGGCGTACTGTCGGCCAATGGAACTCTCGGCACGGAGATCAGCAAAGCGGTATCAGGCGAAGGTTCCCCGGTGTCAGCTATCGACAAGAACATGGCCGCCACGCAATTGACGCTTGCGGCCATTGATGTGGTACAGGTCCCCCCAGGAGATACCGCAATAGCCGAACAAAAGGCCCATGCGATGCTGCTCGCCGGTTTCGGCGCGGCCAGCCCGGCCATGGCCGCGGGAGCCATGCTTTTACTGTATCAATTCACTATGGCCATCTTCGTCGGGCTGGGGCCATTTTTCATCCTCTGTCTGATCTTCGATCAAACCAAGGAACTGTTCCGTCGATGGCTGCTCTACGGAATCGGCACGCTGTTTTCTATCGCCGTGCTATGTGTCGTCACCAGCATCGTGCTCAAGCTCACCGTCAATGTAGCCGCCGCACTTTGGGGAGCGAACATCATAAATAGTGTCACTGGCCTCGGTGCCGAGGGATTCTCGAGCCAGGCCTTGCAGCAGGGTGGCATTGGCCTCCTGCTAACGGTCCTGATTATCTCCGTTCCTCCGCTCGCGGCCACGTTCTTTCAGGGTACGGTTGGGAACTTCCTGACCTACTCCGCCTTTGGCGCCGGAATCGGAGGTGCCAATCGCCTGGGTCCTCAGGGCCAACCACCCGGATCATTCGGCTACTTCGGGCGGAGTCAACATGGCCCCACAGCTCCCGTGCAACAAACCAGCATGTCAAAAGGCGGCGCCGAAGCTTTCCTTCACTCGCCTATGCGGTCAGCTCCGCTTGCGAGATCGAATGCTGACACCGTAAGGGCTATGCCGGACAGACGTCATTAAAGCTACAACGAGGCGATAAACGCTATGCGGACATGCCCAACCCTGCTGTTGATACTCATTTTCTCTCTGACATTAAGTAGCGCACACGCCGAGGGGAACTGCCCTCCTGGCTACTACCCGACGGGCGCCCCCCAGGGTCAAGCTGGCCCCCAAGGCTGTGCGCCAATACCGAACTACTCGAACCAATCATCGCAGCCATCCTTGCCGCCCCCTCCAGAATGGCAGGATCACTGGGGCGCAATAGCAACCGACGGATTAGGTGGTCATCTTGGCGTATCGACCAACGCCTGGACCAAGGCCACGGCGGAAGCAATTGCTCTGGCCGACTGCAAGCAAAAGGGGGGATTGGGATGTCAGGTTGAACACACCTATGTCAACGCCTGCGTAGCGATGATTTTGGGTGACGAGGAACACAATTCGACCAGCGCCCCAACACGCGGCGAAGCGATAGCTCTTGGCTTGAAAACATGCAACAAGTCAGATAAGCATTGTCTGGTCTTCTACACCGCCTGTAGCCTCCCTGTGCGGATTAGATGATGCGGTCTTTGTACTTCGGCTTCTTGCGTTTAATCGGCATATCGCTTGCCTTGTCGCTAGCACTTCACGCTCAGGATTATTGCCCCAAAGGGCAATATCAGGCGCTACCTCCGGGCACCCCAGGTCCCGGCCGGTGCGTGCCAGTCCCGCGGAATCTCGAAGGGGTGCTGCTCAGCCCTCCGCCGTCTGCGACACACTGGGGAGCAATCGCTGCCGATGAGATGAGTGGTCGTTTCGGCGCTGCGCATGATCTACCGAACAGACGGATCGCAGCGCAAAAGGCCATGCTGCGATGCAGCCGGGCAGGAGGCACGCACTGCAAAGTGGCAATTGCGTTTGGCAATGGCTGCGGAGTCTTGGTGGCCGGAGAGAAGGGTTGGCAGGGTTTCGCCGACCTCACGGTTCCACACGCACGGCAGACCGGAATCACGGTCTGCAGGAAGAACGGCAATCAACATTGCCGGGTCGTCTATTCGGATTGCAGTCCCGGGCAGTGAGCCCAAATCATCCAAGGAGGGATCCAGATGCAGAAGCGCCTCGGCGGGAAAGTCCTAGGTTTCGTCCTCACGTTGGCGAGCAGTGGTGGCGCGGTGGCTCAGGGCTACTACGAACTCATCCCCTACTACGGCAATGATCCCTTCGTGTTCTGCACGTTCGGGGTTCCCACCGATTGCTGGTTCCCCATCAACCCGGCGACCGGCACATTCGGCGTCTGGAACTACTATTGCTTCAACCCCGTTTCAGCCGCCCAGTACGCCCGAGTCTGCCCGCACGCTTTTGTCCCTGTTGGCCAAGTGAAAAGCCCGAGGCGCGAGATCGATAAGGAGCGGAAGTACGCAAGGTCCGGGATTTCATGAAAATGGCCCGAGGAAAGTTCGCAGCCATGACGCTTTTGGGACTGTTTGCGCCCGCGTGCCTAGTATTTGCGTCGATCGTTGCTTCCCGTCAAGCGAATGACCGATTTCTCGAGCGCTGAGGCAGTGCGCGCGACCATCGAACAGAGCAGCCTGAAAGCCCGGTAAGGCACGGCGCAGACGTGTGCCGTCGCCGAACCGGCCACCGAACAGATCATGACGTCCCCGCGTCCCGGCGAAGACCCAACGGCCACGGCTATGCTGATGGCCTGATCCTTCGGTGTCCGGCAGCAGGCCGGCCGGGACGCCGGACTCAGGCGTTGGCCAGCTTCCGCTGCCGCCGCGCCGCACGCCGCTCGCGGCGCTTCTCCCTTCGCACCCGCGCCCGCTCGGCCAGGCAGGAGAAGATCACGTACAGCGCCGGGGTGCTGAGCAGGGTGAGGGTCTGCGAGATCAGCAGGCCGCCGATCATCGCGATGCCCAGCGGGCGGCGCAGTTCGGAGCCTTCGCCCAGGCCGATGGCGATGGGCAGGGCGGCGAGGATGGCCACCATCGAGGTCATCATGATCGGGCGGAAGCGCACGATGCAGGCTTCGCGGGCGGCCTCCACCGGACTCTTGCCGTGCTCGCGCTGCGCCACCAGTGCGAAGTCGATCATCATGATCGCGTTTTTCTTGACGATGCCGATCAGCAGCACCAGCGCGATCATCGCCACGATCGACAGCTCGGTGTTGGTCACCACCAGCGCGGCCAGCGCACCGACGCCGGCGGCCGGCAGCGTGGAGAGGATGGTGATCGGGTGGATCAGGCTCTCGTAGAGCATGCCCAGCACGATGTAGACGGTGACGATGGCCGCCAGCATCAGCCACAGCATGTCGCCCTGCGACTGCTGGAAGCGGCGGAAGTCGTCGCCCAGGCCCACCCGGATGTCGCCGGGCATGCGCATGTCCTTCACCACCTGGTTGATGATCTGCAGCGCCTGGCCCATCGACGCGCCGGGCGCGAGGTTGAAGCTCAGGTCCATGGTGGTCATCTGGTTGACGTGGCTGATCTGCGACGGCGCCAGCCCCGGCTCCTGGTGGGCGACCGCGGTGATCGGCACCATCTTGCCGGTGTTGGCGCGCACGTAGATCTGGTTCAGTGCCTCGGGGGACGCGGTCTGGGCCGGCAGCGCGTTGACCACCACCTTGTACTGGTTGATGTCCGAGTAGATGGTGGAGACCTGGCGCTGGCCGAAGGCGTCGTAGAGCGCGCCGTCGATGGCAGCCATGGAGATGCCCAGCCGCGAGGCGGCGTCGCGGTCGACCACGATGTTCTGGCGCAGGCCGCCCTCCTCCACGTCGGAGCCGACGTCGCGGAACAGCTTGTTTTTCGCCAGCTCCTTCACCAGCCGCGGCAGCCACACCTGCAGCTCATCGAGCTTGTCGCCCTGCAGCGAGATCTCGTACTGCGCGCCCTGGTTGCTGTTGCCGCCGCCGCTGGGCAGGTCCTGGATCGGCCGCAGGCGCAGGTTGAGGTCCGGGTACTTGGCGGCCTTGGCACTGAGCCGGTCGAGCACGGCGAAGGTGTCGTCCTTGCGACCCTGGGCGTGGGTCTTGAGCTGGATGTCGAACGAACTGGCCGCGCCGCGCCGGCTGGTGCCCAGGCGCGAGCCGACCACCGCCACGTCCTTGTCGGCCAGCAGCATGTCCACCAGCCGCTGCTGCCGCTTGACCATGTCCTGGAACGACACGGTGGCGCCGGAGGTGGCGAAGCCGTGGATCAGCCCGGTGTCCTGCGGCGGGAACAGGCCGGCCTTGACCTTGCCGAACAGCACCACGGTGAGCACGATCAGCGCCAGCGGCGTGAGCGAGAACGCCAGCGCGTGGCGCAGCGAGAAGTTCAGCGCGCGCACGTAGAAGGCCAGCATGCGGTCCTGGCCGCGATCCAGCCACTGACCGAGCCGTTCGAAGCGACGGGGCCGGTCGGCGAGGCCGGACGTGGCATGGCCCTGCAGGAAGCGTCCGCACAGCGCGGGCGTCAGCGTGAGCGACACCACCGCCGACACCGCGATCGCCGAGATCAGCGTCATGGTGAACTCGCGGAAGAACATGCCGACGATGCCGCTGGCGAACAGCAGCGGGATGAACACGGCGATCAGCGAGGCGGTGATCGAGACGATGGTGAAGCCGATCTCGCGTCCGCCGCGCAGGGCGGCCTCCAGCCGCGGCACACCCTCGTCGATGTGGCGGATGATGTTCTCGATCACCACGATCGCGTCGTCCACCACGAAGCCGATGGCGATCACCAGGGCCAGCAGCGTGAGGTTGTTGAGCGTGTAGCCGAGCACGTACATCACGATGGACGCGCCGGCCAGCGACAGCGGCACCGCTGCCGCGGCGATCAGCGTGGGAGCCAGCCGGCGCAGGAACAGCGCCATGGTCAGCACGACCATCGCCAGGCTGATCAGCAGCGTGACCTGCACCTCGCGCAGCGAGGCGCGGATGGTCGGCGTGCCGTCGAAGTACGGGGTGAGCGTGGTGGCCCCCTGCAGGAAGGTGCGCAGCTCCGGCAGCGTGGCGCGCACGCGGTCCACCGTGGCGATCACGTTGGCGTCCGGCTTCTTGTAGACGTAGAGCAGGATCGCCCGCTTGTGGGCGAAGGTGGCGGCCTGGTAGGCGTCCTGCTGGCCGGCATAGACGTGCGCCACGTCGCGCAGGCGGATGGTGGTGCCGTTGCGCACCGCCACCACCAGGTTGGCGAAGTCGTCGGCGGTATGCAGCTCGTCGTTGGCGGTCACCAGCAGGTTGGTGTGGCCGTTGCTCAGGGTGCCCAGCGGCGAGCTGACGTTGGCCGCATTGAGCGCGTTGCGCAGCTGGTCGGGCGACAGGCCCATCGCGTTGAGCTTGCGCAGGTCCACGTCGACGCGGATCGCCGGGGTCGCCGCGCCGGCGATGTCGACCGAGGACACCCCCTTGAGCTGGGTCAGCCGCGGCATGAGGAAGGTATCGGCGGTGTTGTACAGGTCGGCAGCCGACTGGGTCTGCGAGGTGAGCGCGAGGATGATCACCGCGTCGTCGTTGGGGTTGGCCTTCTGCAGCGACGGCGCGTTGGTCAGGCCGCTGGGCAGATCCGGCGCGGCGGCGTTGATCGCCTGCTGCACGTCGCGGGCGGCCGCATCGAGGTTGCGGCTGCCGTTGAAGATCATGAAGACGAAGGTGCGCCCTTCCGAGCTGCTCGAACGCATGGTGTCGATGCCCGGCACCTGGCCGAGATGGCGCTCCAGCGGCGCGGCGACGGTCGCCGCCATGGTGCCGGCGTCGGCGCCGGGCTGCGCCGCCTGCACGAAGATCGCCGGGAACTGCAGCGTCGGCAGCGCCGAGACACCGAGCAGGCTGTAGCAGACCGTGCCGACCAGGAACAGGCCGATCGCCAGGAGCGAGGTGCCGATGGGGCGGCGCACGAAAAAGGCGGAGATGTTCATGCAGGAATCGGAGCCGTTGCGCGTGGGTTTGCAAGGCACGCAATGCGTGGACGGATCATCGCACCCCTAACGCACGGGGACGCAAGCGGTTGATACGGACAGCACCGCCGGATGGAGGCCGCGCGGCGTGCGGGAACCCGGAAACGCAGGCGGCGCGTCCATCACCGGACGCGCCGCGGGGCGGGATGCAGGGCACCTCAGGCGGTGCCGTGGCGTGCACGCGCCAGCTCGCGCTGCTCGCGGCGGCGCTTGAGCCAGTCGGAGAAGCGTTCCATGTACAGGTAGATCACCGGCGTGGTGTACAGCGTGACCAGCTGCGAGAGCAGCAGGCCGCCGACGATCGACACGCCCAGCGGCTGGCGCAGTTCCGAGCCGATGCCGGTGCCCAGCGCCAGCGGCAGCGCGCCGAGCATCGCCGCCGCGGTGGTCATCATGATCGGACGGAAGCGCAGCAGGCAGGCGCGGCGGATCGCCTCGCGCGGGGACATGCCCTGGCGCTGCGCCTCGATCGCGAAGTCGATCATCATGATCGCGTTCTTCTTCACGATGCCGATCAGCAGGACGATGCCGACGATGCCGTCCACCGACAGGCTGAAGCCGCACAGGATCAGCGCCAGCAGCGCACCCACGCCGGCCGGGGGCAGCGTGGAGATGATCGTGATCGGGTGGATGTAGCTCTCGTACAGCACGCCCAGCACGATGTAGATCACGATCACCGAGGCGAGCAGCAGCAGCACCTCGTCACCCAGCGAGGAGGAGAACTCCGCCGCCTTGCCGACGAACTCGCCGCGCACCTGCGGCGGCAGGTTCTGCTGCTTGACCGTCTGGTTGATCGCATCGACCGCCTGCGACAGCGAATAGCCCGGTGCCAGGTTGAACGAGATGGTCACCGCCGGCAGCTGCTGCTGGTGACTGACCACCAGCGGCGCGCTGGTGTACTCGGCGGTCGCCAGCGAAGAGATCGGGATGGTGCCGCCGCCGCCGACCTGGAAGCCGACGTTGCCGGTGTTGCCGATGCCCGACGGCGTGGCCGAGTTGCTGGAGGTGAGCTGGCCGAAGCTGGTGGCATTGGAACCGGTCAGCGCGCCGTTGCCGTTGCCGCGCACGGTGAGCTTGTTGAGCAGGTCGTCGGTGTTGCGGAACTGTGGCGCCACCTCCAGCACCACGCGGTACTGGTTGAGCTGGGTGAAGATGGTGGAGATCTGCCGCTGGCCGAACGCGTCGTAGAGCGTGTCGTCGATGGTCTGCACCGGCACGCCCAGGCGACTGGCCTTGTCGCGGTCGATGGTGAGCTTGAGCGCGTTGCCCGAGTCGGCCAGGTTGTTGTCCACGTCGGCCAGCTGGGGCAGCTTGCGCAGCGCCTGGGTCAGGCGGTCGGCGTAGCCGGACAGCTCCTTGGAGTTCACGTCGGACAGCGAGTACTGGTACTCGGTGGCCGACACGCGGCTGTCCAGCGTCACGTCCTGCACCGGCTTGAGGTACAGCGCCACGCCGGGGATGTTGGCCACGTCGGCCTGCAGGCTGGGCAGCACCTTGTCCAGGCCGGGACGCTTGCTGCGGTCCTTCAGCACGATCGACACCTGGCCCTGGTTGAGCGTGGGGTTGATCGAACCGGCGCCGATGAACGCCGCCACGCCGCTCACCGACGGATCCTTGCGCAGCGCATCGGCGACCGCCTTGGTGCGCGCCTCCATCTGCGGAAAGGCGACGTTTTCGTCGGCCTGCACCACGCCGGTCACCAGGCCGGTGTCCTGTTCGGGCAGCAGGCCCTTGGGAATGGCGATGTACAGCAGCACGGTAACCACGATGGTGACGGTGGCCACCAGCATGGTCAGGCGCTGGTGGTCGAGTACGCGGTCCAGCGTGCGCTCGTACAGCCGCACCGTGCGCGACCACAGGTCGCGCTTGCCGCTGCTGGCGTGTGCGGCGTGGTGCTCGTCGCCCATCGGCAGCTGGTCGGGCTTGAGCAGGTAGGCACACATCATCGGCGTCAGCGTCAGCGACACCAGCATCGAGATGGCCACCGCGATGGTCAGCACCCAGGCGAACTCGTGGAACAGGCGGCCGGTGACGCCGGGCATCAGCAGCAGCGGCAGGAACACCGCCACCAGCGACACGGTCAGCGACAGCACGGTGAAGCCGATCTCCTTCGCGCCGAGCTCCGCCGCCTCCTTGCCGTTCTTGCCCTGCTCGATGTAGCGCACGATGTTCTCGATCATCACGATCGCATCGTCCACCACGAAGCCGGTGGCCACGGTCAGCGCCATCAGCGAGAGGTTGTCCAGCGACATGCCGGCGAACGCCATCACGCCGAAGGTGCCCATCAAAGACAGCGGCACCGCCACCGACGGGATGATGGTCGCCCACAGCCGCCGCAGGAACACGAAGATCACCGCCACCACCAGGAAGATGGTGAGGATCAGGGTGAACTGCACGTCGTGCACCGAGGCGCGGATGGTGATGGTGCGGTCGGCGAACACGTCCAGGTGCACGTCGGCCGGCAGCACCGCCTTCAGCGAAGGCAACGTCGCGCGGATCTGCTCCACCGTCTTGACGATGTTGGCGCCGGGCTGGCGACGGATGTCCAGCAGCACCGCCGGCTTGCCGTTGGCCCAGGCGGCGAGCTGGTCGTTCTCCACGCCGTCGACCACCTTGGCCACGTCGGACAGGCGCACCGGCGCGCCGTTGCGGTAGCTGATGATGGTGTTCTTGTACTGCTGCGCGTCGACCAGCTGGTCGTTGGTGCCGATCGAGTAGCTCTGGGTCTTGCCGTTGAGCGTGCCCTTGGGCGCGTTCACGTTGGCCTGGCTGAGCGCGCTGCGCACGTCCTCCAGCGTGAGGCCGAGGTTGGACAGCTGCGCCGGGTTCACCTGCACGCGCACCGCCGGGCGCACGTTGCCGGCGATCGACACCAGGCCCACGCCCTGCACCTGCGACAGCTTCTGGGCGATGATCGAGTCGGCCAGGTCGTTCACCTCGCGCAGCTGGCGGCTGTCGGAGGTGAGCATCAGGGTGAGGATCGGCGCGTCGGCCGGGTTCACCCGGTTGTAAACCGGCGGATAGGGCAGGTTGTTCGGCAGCGTGCCCTTGGAGGTGCTGATCGCCGCCTGCACGTCCTGCGCGGCGATGTCGATGTCGCGGTCCATGTTGAACTGCAGCACGATCGTCGACAGGCCGGCGGACGAATCCGAGCTCATCATCGACAGGCCGGAGATCTGGCCGAACTGGCGCTCCAGCGGGGTGGTGACCAGGGCCGCCATGGTGGCGGCGCTGGCGCCGGGATACTGGGTGGTGACGACCAGGCTGGGCGCGTCGATTTCAGGCAGCGCCGACACCGGCAGCTGGCGGTAGCCGAGCACGCCCAGCAGCAGCACCGCCACCATCAGCAGCGAGGTGGCGATCGGGCGTCGGATGAAGAGCGATGAGAATCCCATGGTGTCCTGGTCTGCCGTCAGTGGCGGGGCCCCGGCCCCGCCCTCGGTGGAGGCGCGGACGCATCCGGTCCGCGCGTCACGGCCGGCTCCGCCGGCCGCGCTGGTCGATCGTCGTCAGCCGCGGCGACCGCCGCGACCACCCTTCGCGCCCTGTGCGGCCTTCTTCAGCTCTTCCTCGGTCGGCGCGGCGGGCACCTCGCCCGGCTTGAGCGCCTTGACCTTGCTGCCCGGCTTGAGGCGGAACTGGCCCTCGGTGACCACCTGTTCGCCGGCCTTCAGGCCTTGGGTGACCATCACGTGGGTATCGCCCACCTCCTGCCCGGTGGTCACCGGCTGCATCTTCACCGTGCTGTCCGGCTGCAGCAGGTACACGTAGTCGCCGTCCGGGCCGCGCTGCACCGCCTGCGACGGGATCACCAGACCACCCTGCACCGTGTTCACCTTCAGCCGCACATTGACGAACTGGCCCGGGAACAGGGCGTTCTCGTCGTTGGGGAACTGGGCCTTCAGGTTGAAGGTGCCGGTACTGGTGTCGATCTGGTTGTTGATCACCTTCAGCACGCCCTGGCCGGCAATGACCTTGCTGCCGGCGCTGTCCAGCGCCGCCACCTCCAGCGGCTCGCCGCGGGCCTGCGCGCTGCGGACCAGCTCCACGTTCTGCTCCGGCAGCGGGAAGATCACGTTGATCGGGTGCACCTCGGTCAGCGTGACGATGCTTGAACTGGCGGTGACGATGTTGCCCGGATCGACGCCGCGGATGCCGGCCAGGCCGGTGATCGGCGCAATGACCTTGGTGTAGCCCAGCTGCACCTTCGCATCGTTGATGCTCGCCTCGTCGGCGGCCACAGCCGCCTCGTACTGGAGGACGGTGTTGCGCAGCGTGTCCATGTCCTGCTTGGAGATGTAGCCCTGCCGGGCCAGATCCTGGCTGCGGGCGAGGTTGCTGCGTGCGGTGGCCAGCAGCGCGGCGTCCTGGCCCTTGCGGGCGACCGCCTGGTCGTAGGTCGCCTTCAGCGAGCGCGGATCGATCTCGGCCAGCACTTCGCCCTTGTGGACCTCCTGGCCCTCGGTGAAGTTGAGCTTCATCAGCAGGCCGCCGACCTGCGGACTCACGGTCACGGTGTTGAGCGCCTGCACGGTGCCCAGCGCGGTCAGATAGACCGGCACGTTCTGCACGGTGACCGGCTCGACCGTCACAGGCACCGGCTCGTTCTTGCCTTCACCCGGGCCGCCCGGCTTGCCGGCCGGCGCCCCTGCCTGGCTGCGTCCCTCGGCGCCGGGCTTGTGCATCAGGCGAAGGCCGACCGCACCCACGACGAGCACGGCGACGACGATCAGCGCGATCTTCCAAAAACGCGACATGTGTGAAACTCCCGGGTTCGAACGGCTCGGGTGGGGCCGCGCGCGGCGCCCCCGCCCCTGAAATTGGCGTAGAAAAGGATAGGTGCAGTGCAACGAGACCGGACACTGCCGGTTGACATGGTCGGGGTATGACCGATGGCAGGGGGAACAGTTCGCGCCGAGGCCACGGCGCGATCCCGATGCGGAAGGATACCGCGCGACTTACGCTTTGTTGCGCCGCACGGATGCGCTGAAACTTCGGCGGTGCTTCGTCTATAATCCCGCGGTTGCCACTGTCCGGCGCCCCGAGGGCGCCCGCGGTGTCGCGCCGGGGGAATTCATGGTGGTCCCGCGGCCCTCCCATCGACTGGAGTACGTTCGTGAGCGGTTCCCTGAGCAAATCCGATCAGAGCTTCATGCGCCAGTTTTCCTTGCTGATCTCGGGCCTGGCCGTGCTGACCGTGGTGCTGATCGCCCTCGGCTGGACGATCTACAACCACGAGCCGAAGGAAACCAACCCGAACGCAGCCCGCCAGGTCGCCGAGCGCATCGCGCCGGTCGGCGCGGTCTACGCGGGCAACACCGGCCGCGCGGCAATCGCTGCCGCCGCGGAAGCGGCGGCCAAGGCAGCCGCGGCGCAGGTGGCCTACGGTGGCACCACCGATGGCAAGACCATCTACGGGAATCTCTGCCACAGCTGCCACACCGCCGGCGTGGCCGGTGCGCCGAAGCTGGGCGACAAGGCCGCCTGGGCGCCGCGCCTGGCGCAGGGCATGGCCACCCTGATCAAGCACGCCACCGAGGGTTACCACGGCCCGGACGGCAACTACATGCCGCCGAAGGGTGGCAACCCGGCGCTGACCGACGCCCAGGTGAAGGCCGCGGTCACCTGGATCACCGACCAGGCCAGGTAAGCCGTAGCGCCACATTGCGGAACGAAGACGCCGCCGCGAGGCGGCGTTTTTGTTGGCGTCTGCCACGGCGTGGCGGCGGCGCGGACACGTCCGGGCGGAGCTGGCGCCTCAGCGGAACGCCGCCTGCGGCCGCTCGATCCAGTCACGGGCGAACGCGCGCAGGTCGGGAAAGAACGCCTCGAAATGACCGGCCAGCGAAGCATCGATCGCCTGCAGCACGGGCAGCGCCTCGCCCAGCGGGTTGTCGCGACGCAGGCGCTGGCCGATGCCGGTGAGCGCGCGGCCCACCACCTCCGGCTGGGCGTAGGTTGCCGGCAGGTCGTTCGCCTGCATGTAGGCTAGGAACCGGGCCAGTCCCGGCGGCAGCGCCGCGTGGTGATCGACCAGCAACTGGCGCAGTCCATCGGAAAACGTATCCAGCGGCGCCGGCGACCAGCGCGCAAAGTCGCGCGCCAGGCAGTGGTCGAACCACACGTCCAGCAGGATCCCGGCGTAGCGGCGGAACGGCGGAGCCAGCCGCGAACGCGCCGCCAGCACCTGCGGATGGGCATCGGTGTAGACGTCGATCGCCCGGTGCAGACGGATGCCGGCGGCGATCCCGGCGGGCCAGTCCGGCTCCGGCGCGCCACGCACGAAGTCGCCCAGCATGCCGCCCAGGCGGAGTGCCGCGTCGTCACCGGCCAGCAGGGCGTGGGCAAGATGGTTCATGACCCGGTCCAGATGCGGCCGGCGGGGACGGGGGACAAGCCGCCCGGTTATCATGCTGCGGATGAACATCGTTGCCTTGCCCCACGGTCCGGCCGGGTTCCCCGCGGAAGCCGCCGGTTTCATGCTCACCGGCCCCGCCGGCGCGCTGGAGACCATCACCGACCTGGCCGAACGGCCGGGAGCCCGCCGCGGCGTCGCCGTCATCTGCCACCCCAACCCGGTGCAGGGCGGCACCATGCACAACAAGGTGGTCACCATGGTCGAGCGCGCGCTGCGCGAATCGGGCCTGGATACGGTGCGCTTCAACTTCCGCGGCACCGGCGCCTCCGAGGGCAGCTACGACGAGGGCAACGGCGAGGGGGACGACCTGGCCGCGGTGGTCGACTGGGTGCGCCGCGTACGTCCGGGCGAGGCGCTGTGGCTGGCCGGCTTCTCGTTCGGCAGCTACGTGACTATCCGCAACGCGGTGCGGCTGGGCGCCGAAGCGCTGATCAGCATCGCCCCGCCGGCCGGCCGCTGGCCGTTCGAGGGCTTCGAGATCCCGCGCTGCCCCTGGCTGGTGGTGATGGGCGAGGAGGACGAGGTGGTCGAGCCGCAGGCGGTGTTCGACTGGATCGACAGCCTGGAGGTGAAACCGGACCTGGTGCGCATGCCCGAGACCGGCCACTTCTTCCACCGTCGCCTGATGGACCTGCGCGGCGCGGTGAAGGCCGCCGCGCGCCGCTGGCTGCCACCCGAACGCCACTGAGTCGCCGCCGATGAGTGACACCGCCGCCGGCGCGCCCAGCGCGCGCTATCACGAGGGCGTGATCGCGCACCGCTGGGAAAGCGACCCGGCACAGCGCGCCGTGCTGCCCGAATTCGACCGCATGCATGCGGAGCTCGACGCCACGCCGCCGAGCCCCGGCCTGCTCGGCCGGCTGAAGACCCTGCTCGGCAACGAGCCGGCCGCCCCGGTGCCGGGCCTGTACCTGTGGGGCAGCGTGGGGCGCGGCAAGACCTTCCTGATGGACCTGTTCGTCGCCAGCCTGCCGGCCGGCACCGCCCTGCGCCGGCACTTCCACCGCTTCATGGGCGAGGTGCACGCCGAGCTGCGCACGCTGGGCGAGCGGGCCGATCCGCTGATCGAGGTCGCCGCGCGCATCGGCAAGCGCTGCCGGGTGCTGTGCCTGGACGAATTCCTGGTCAGCGACATTGGCGATGCGATGATCCTGGCCAACCTGCTCGACGCCCTGTTCGCCCGCGGCGTCGCGCTGGTCACCACCTCCAATACCGTGCCGGCCCAGCTGTATCGCGACGGCCTGCAGCGCGCGCGCTTCCTGCCGGCGATCGCCCTGCTGGAGAGGCACTGCCACGTGGTCGAGATGGTGTCGCCGCGCGACTGGCGCCTGCGCGCCCTGACCCAGGCGGCGGTGTACCTGACCCCGCCCGGGCCCGAGGCCGAACGGGCGCTGGCAAGGATCTTCGCCAGTCAGGCGCAGGCGGACTCCGAGGAGGACACCCCGATCGTGCTCAACGGCCGCGAGATACCGGTGCGCCGCCGCGCCGAGGGCGTGCTGTGGTTCGCGTTCGACGCGCTGTGCGACGGGCCGCGGGCGGTGGCCGACTACATCGCGCTGGCGAAGTCCTCGGCCACGATCCTGGTCTCCAACGTGCCGCAGTTCACGATCTACAGCGAGGACGCGGCCAAGCGCTTCGTGCAGCTGGTGGACGAGTTCTACGACCGTCGCGTGAAGCTGGTGCTGTCTGCCGCCGCGCCGATCACCGAGCTGTACGACGGCGAACGCCTGCGCGCGGAATTCGGCCGCACCGAGTCGCGCCTGATCGAGATGCAGAGCGAGGAATACCTCGCCACGCCACACCGCCCCGAGTAGCACGACGGCCGCCCCGCAGGACGGCCGTCAGGGCATCACGCGACGCGGGGACTCAGAACCGGTAACCCACGCTGATGCCGTAGATCCACGGGTTCACCTTCACCTCGCCGATGCCGGCGCCGTTGAGGTCGACCTTGCTCTTCCAGTCGAAGTAGCGCGCATCGGCCCGCACGAACACGTTGTCGGTCGCGTAGTAGTCCACGCCGACCTGGCCGACGAAACCGTCGGCACCCTTCACGTTGAGCGAGGTGCCGGCGATCGGGCCGGTCGTGCGCTCCCCGCTGACGTTGACGAAGCCGTAGCCGGCGCCGACGAACGGACGCACCGGGCTGTCCGGCAGGAAGTGGTACTGCGCCGTGAACAGGTACGGCATGTGCTTGATGCTGGCCGACCTGGCCCCGTTGAGGCTGACGTCATGCTTGAACTTGGTCAGCGGCAGCCACGCCTCCGCGCTCCAGTTGGCGTCGAAGTTGTATCCCAGCGTGAGGGTGGGCTCGGAATCGCTGTTGATGTCGCTGCGGAACGCCCCGGCAAGGGTGCCGTTGCCGCTCTTCGGATTGACGTAGTGATAGCCGATCGCGCCGTAGAAGCCCGGGCCCGACGCCTGCTGTGCCTGGGCCGTACCGGCCGCGGCGAGAACCAGGGCACCGGCGAGGGTTGCGAGGGATGCGACTTTCATGGGGAATCTCCGTGACAGGGGGACGTGTTCTCCGGACCTCCATGGATCCGGCCCTCCAGTTACGGGGCAACCGGGCGATAGGACTGAACGTGCGGTAAATTCTTGCCACGAGGGCAAACAGCGGCCATCGGAGTCTTGCGCGTGATCGGGCACGAATCGGGATCGATGGATCTTCCCGGGGCATCGGGAAGCGGGGTCGACGACACGCTGTCGCGGCTGGGCGACGTGCTGGGCGACGGCTTCGCGGTGCCCGGGTTCGACGCGGTCGCGCGGCTGGCCGCCCACTCGCTGCATGTTCCGCTGGTCTGCCTGGTGCTCGCATCGGGCAGCGCGTTGTGGTTCAGCGCCGATGCGCACAGGCCCGACGCGCCCCACGCGCTGCACCCGCGCTACATCGAGGCAACGCGTCAGGGACAGACACAGGTAGTGGCAGACATCGAGGCCGACCCGCGCTTCGGTGGCGCGCCGCTGCTGACCGGCCCGGGGCCGGCACGCATGCGCTTCTTTGCCAGCGAACCGGTCTACACGCTGGCCGGCCAGCACGTGGGCGCCCTGTGCGTGATGGACTACTCGCCACGCGACGGCCTCAACGAGGACGAGCGCGCGGACCTGCGCGATGCCGCGCGGCTGGCCGGCACCGGCCTGCTGCTCGGCAGCTACGTGGGTCGCACCGATCCGGTGACGCTGCTGCCGCACCGCAACGCGTTTTTCGAGGACCTGCGCGCGCGCCGGCGCGGTGGCGAGCACCGGGCCTGGCTGATCGCGGTCGACGTCGCGCCGGTGAGCCGCTTCGGCGCCTTCATCCGCGCCATGGGCCACGCCTACGCCGACGAGCTGATGCGCGACGTGGCCGCGCGGGTGCAGGTGTGGATGCCGGAGCACACCCACCTGTACCAGGTCGGCACCAGCCGCTTCGCCGCGATCCTGCCCGGCTCGCCGGACACCATTGATGCCACGCGCATGGACGAGCTGGTGCACCGCCTGCGGCAGCCGTTCGATTGCCTCGGCATTCCGCTGAGCATCCAGCCGGGCGTGGGCCTGCTGAGCCTCGACATCGACGAGCTCGACGGCGGGGATCCGCTGCGGCTGGTGATGAGCGCCTCGCACGCCGCGCAGCGCAGCGTCCAGGGGTGGGCGGTCTACGAGCCGAGCGACGATGAACGGCAACGGCAGGAGTTCTTCCTGGTCACCGAACTGGCGGCCGCGTTGAACGACCACACCGAACTGGATCTGCACTACCAGCCGCGGGTCGACCTGGCGACCGGTCGCTGCGTGGCCGTGGAGGCACTGGCCCGCTGGCAGCACCCGACCCAGGGCGCGATCGCGCCGGACCGCTTCATCGGCCTGGCCGAGAAGGCCGGGCTGATGCGCAGCCTCACCGGGTGGGTGCTCGACCGTGGCCTGGCGCAGCTCGGTGCGTGGCAGCGCGCCGGGCTCGACCTGAAGCTGTCGATCAACGTCTCCAGCAGCGACCTGGCCGGCGAGCTGGTCGACCGCCTGCGCGAGGCGGCCCAGCGCCACGCGGTGGCGCTGGAGGCGCTGGAACTGGAGGTCACCGAAGGCACCCTGCTCGAACACTGCGATGCCACCCGGCAGATACTCGCCTCGATCCGCGCGCTCGGCGTGGGCATCGCCATCGACGACTTCGGGACCGGCTACAGCAACCTCGCCTCGATGCGCGACATGCCGGCGACCAGCCTGAAGATCGACCAGTCGTTCGTCCGCGCGATGGACGCCAGCCCGCACGACGGCGCGATCGTGCGCTCGATGGCCGCGCTGGCCCGCGGGCTGGGGTTCCGGGTGGTGGTGGAAGGCGTGGAGACCGCGGCGATCTTCGCCTCGGTGCTCGACATGGCCTGCGACGAGGTGCAGGGCTACCACGTGGCCCGGCCGATGGCGGCCGCGGAGCTGCCGGGCTGGCTGGCACGGCACGACGCGATGCGCTTTCGCCGGCGCGCCGGCTGAACCGTCACCCCATCGCGGCACGCCTCGTTCGCTGCGCGTGACCGACGGCACAACCGCGCGGCCTGCCGCGCGTCAAAGTGCGACGTCCCGGCTGCCACGGCCCACCATGCAAGGCACCCTGCCCCAACGCGACCCGGTACTGTCCCGACCGCTGCGACCGCGGGTCCATCCCGCGGGGGCCGGCGGCCGCCTGCGACAGTTCCGCCACGATGCGTTCGATCGCGACATGTCGCCCGTGCTGGAGATCGGACACCTGCAGTCGGCCGGACCGGACAGCGCGCCGGTGCCGCACGCAGGGCTGTCGCTGGCCACGCTGCTGTTCGAACACGCGCAGGGCGCGATCGACGTCGCGGACAGCACCGGCGCACACCAGACCATCCGGCCCGGTGACCTGCACTGGAGCCTGGCCGGACGCGGCGTGGTCCGGCGCGCGTGCAGCGGCCCGGATGCGCTCTCGCTGGATGCACTGCAGTTGCTGGTCAACTCGCCCTCCACGCTGAAGCAGCAGCCTCCGGCCAGCTTCCACCTGGCCGCCGCGGACGTGCCGCAACTGGTGCTGCCCGGCAGCCGCATGCGCCTGCTTGCCGGCCACTACGGCGAGCGGCAGTCGCCGCTGGAGCTGCCGCAGCCGATGCTGATCCTGGACGGTCGCATCGAAGCCGGCGCGACCTTTCCTGTCGATTTGCCGGCGGGCTGGAACGCCTGGTGCTACGCGGTCTCCGGCGAGCTGGCGGTGGCCGCGGACGGGGCCGGTGCGCGCGCCCTGCCGGCCACCACCGCGGTCACCGCGGCCGCGACCGGCGGCGACGTGATGCTGCGCATCCGCGGCGTCGGCACGCGATCGCACCTGGTGGTGGTTGCCGGCATGGCGATCCACGAACCGGTGGTGCAGCACGGGCCGTTCGTGATGAACACGCGCCAGGACGTGATGCGGGTGGTGCGCGACTACGAGGCGGGGCGGCTGGGGCGGCTCTGAACCCTGCCGGTCAGCCGTCGCGTGCGGCCAGCTCGGCGGCCATCGCCTGGCGCATCAGGTATTTCTGCACCTTGCCGGTGACCGTCATCGGGAACGCGTCGACGAAGCGCACGTAGTGCGGCACCTTGAAGTAGGCCAGGTGGTGGCGGCAGTAGTCCTGGATCTCCGCCTCGGTGGCCTGCACGCCCTCGCGCAGCTTCACCCAGGCGCAGGCCTGCTCGCCGAACTTCGCGTCGGGCACGCCGAACACCTGCACGTCCTGCACCTTCGGATGGGTGTAGAGGAACTCCTCGATCTCGCGCGGATAGAGGTTCTCGCCGCCGCGGATGATCATGTCCTTGAGCCGTCCGACGATGCGGCAATAGCCGTCCGTGTCGATCGTGGCCAGGTCGCCGGTATGCATCCAGCCGTCGGCGTCGATCGCCTCGCGGGTATGCGCCTCGTCGTTCCAGTAGCCGAGCATCACCGAGTAGCCGCGCGTGCACAGCTCGCCGGGCTGGCCTCGCGGCACGGTGTGGCCGGCCTCGTCGACCAGCTTCACCTCCAGGTGCGGATGGACGCGGCCGACGCTGTCCACGCGGCGCTCCAGCGGATCGTCGGGCACGGTCTGGAAGCTCACCGGGCTGGTCTCGGTCATGCCGTAGGCGATGGTCACCTCGGCCATGTGCATGCGCCCGACCACCTGCCGCATCACCTCGACCGGGCACGGCGAGCCGGCCATGATGCCGGTGCGCAGGCTCGACAGGTCGAACTCGGCGAAGCGCGGATGCGCCAGTTCGGCGATGAACATCGTTGGCACGCCGTGCAGGCCGGTGCAGCGCTCCTCCGCCACCGTCTCCAGCGTGGCCAGCGCATCGAAGCCCTCGCCGGGGATCACCATGCAGGCGCCGTGGGTCACGCAGGCCAGGTTGCCCAGCACCATCCCGAAGCAGTGGTAGAACGGCACCGGGATGCACAGCCGGTCCCGCTCGGTCAGGCGCATCGCCTCGCCGACGAACCAGCCGTTGTTGACGATGTTGCGGTGGGTCAGCGTGGCGCCCTTCGGCGCGCCGGTGGTGCCGGAGGTGAACTGGATGTTCACCGCGTCGTCCGCCGACAGCGTGGCCTGTACCTCATGCAAGCGGGTCATCGCCGCCCCGTCCGCGGCCAGGTCGCTCCAGCGGCGCGTGCCGGCGACGGGCTCGTCGTCCAGCACGATCACCTCGCGCAGGCCCGGCAGCCGCTTCGCGTGCAGCCGGCCGGCCGGCGCGTCCCCCAGCTCGGGCGCCAGTTCGTGCAGCACGTCGAGGTAATGCGAGGTCTTGAAACGGCGCGGCAGCACCAGTGCGCGGCAGTCGACGTGGTTGAGTGCATACGCCAGTTCGTGCGCTCGGTAGGCCGGATTGATGTTCACCAGCACCAGCCCGGCCATCGGCGCGGCGAACTGCAGCAGCACCCACTCCGCCCGGTTCGGCGCCCAGATGCCGATGCGCTCGCCGGGCGCCAGGCCCAGCCCCAGCAGCGCCGCGGCCACGCGCGCGGCCTCGGCATGCAGTGCGCGGTAGTCCAGCCGCACCTGCTGGCTGCGCACCACCAGGGCCGGGCGATCCGGCCAGCGTGACGCGATGCGTTCGAGCAGGCCGCCGACGGTGTCCCCGAGCAGGGGCGTGGCGGTGGGGCCGGCGACGTGACTGGCGAGAACTTGCATGCGGGGTTCCATCGAAGGGCGTGACGCTGCACCGGAGTCGACGGCGATGCTACCGTCTGGCGGCCGCGTCGACCCACGGACCGATCATGCCAAACCTGCTCGCCCTCGCGTTGCTGATGGCTCCTGCCGCCATCCCCGCCGACGATTTCCACGACCGCGTGCTGCAGGGCCGGCTGGCCGAGGCCGCCGCCACCGGGGCGCCGTATCAGAAGACGCTGTGGGCGAAGATCGGCAACTCCATGACCGATGCGCTGAAGGGCTGCATCGCGCACAACCGCCCTGTCGACAAGTCGCCGTTCACCCTGGTGGCCGACATCGCGCCCGACGGCCGGCCGCAGCGGGTGGAGGTGCAGCCGGCCACGGTGCTCGCCAGCTGCCTGGCCGGCCGGTTCACCGGCTGGACCCTGCCGGCTCCGCCGAAGGCGCCCGCGCCCTATCCGATCGAAATCGACGTCAGCATCACGCCCTGAGTCACCCGCCGCCCGCGCGTGCCGCCAGCCGCCGGTAGAGCGTGCTGCGGCTGATGCCGAGCGTGCGCGCCGCCGCGGCCATGTTGCCGCGACAGGCCTCGAGCGCCCGGTCGATCGCCTGCGCTTCCAGCTCCTGCAGCCTGCCGGCCTGGGCCGGCGCCGCCGCCGGCGCGGAGACGGCCAGCGCGGACGGCGCGGCCGACGGCCAGCCGCGGTCGGGCAGGTCGTCCACGGTGAGGGTGGCGCCGACCGTGCCCAGCGCCATCAGGCTGCGCAGCACGCCGACCAGCTCGCGCACGTTGCCGGGCCAGCGCCGCGAGGCCAGCTCGCGCACCAGCGGCGGCGACAACCGCATCGGCACCTGGTCGGCACCCAGCGCGGCCCACAGCCGGCGCACGGTATCGGCCAGGTCCGCGTGTTCGCGCAGCGGCGGCAGGTGCAGGACCGACTGCGCCACGCGGAAATACAGGTCGGCGCGGAACTGGCCGCGCTCCACCGCCTGCTGCAGTTGGCAGTGCGTGGCGGCGATCACCCGCACGTCGATCGCCTGGGCGCGTCCGCCCCCGAGCGGGGTCACCTCGCGCTCCTGCAGCACCCGCAGCAGCCGGCTCTGCAGCGGCAGCGGCATGTCGCCCAGCTCGTCGAGGAACAGCACGCCGCCGTGCGCCTCGCGCAGCAGGCCGGGCGCGCCGTCGCGGCGGGCGCCGGTGAACGCACCCGGCAGGTGGCCGAACAGTTCCGACTCGATCAGCGCCTCCGGCAGCGAGGCGCAGTTCACCGCCACGAACGGGGCGCCCGCCCGCGCGCTGCGCCGGTGCAGCTCGCGCGCCACCACCTCCTTGCCGGTGCCGGTCTCGCCCTGCAGCAGCACGGTGATGTCGGCGTCGAGCAGGCGCACCTGGCGTTCGATGGCGGCGTCCAGCGCGGCATCGAACACCGTCGCCGGCGCACGCAGCGGGCGGATCGCCTGCCGCGGCGCGGGGGTCGCCGGCACCGCGCGCACGGTGCCGGGTACCTGGATGCGCGAACGCTGGGCGTCGCGCCGCGCGTGCACCATGTCGCCGGTCTGGCAGCGCATGCTCGCCACGCCACCCGGCGACGGCAGCGCGGAAGCGAACAGTTCGTCGTAGCGGCGCTTGCCCAGTTCGCTCCAGTCCAGCCCGAGCAGGCGCAGCGCGTGCCGGTTGGCGGCGGCCAGCCGGTGCCCCTCGAACACCAGCATGCCCTCGCGGGCGGTGCCGATCAGTGCCGGATCGGGCTGGATGCGCACGATGTCGGCGCCCTCGAAGGCGCATTCGAACAGCCGGTGTTCGATCTGCTCGACCGCCAGCTGCACCATGCCCAGCGCATGCACGTGGTGCACCGAGGCGTGCCCGGACAGGTCGAGCACGCCGACCACCCGGCCCTGCGGATCGAAGATCGGCGAGGCCGAGCAGCTCAGTACGCGATGCGGCGCGTAGTAGTGCTCGGCGCCGCGCACCTCCACCGGCTGGCGCTCCACCAGCGCGGTGCCGATGGCGTTGGTGCCGGTGGACTGCTCGGTCCACGGCACGCCCGGGCGCAGCGACACCCGCGCCGCCTTGTCGAGAAAATCCGGATCGCCCAGCGCGTCGAGGATGAAGCCGTCCGGCGCGGTCAGCACCACGATCGAGCCGGCCTGGTTGGCGCTGGCGTACAGCGCCTCCAGTTCCGGCCGGCACAGCCGGCGCAGCGCCTCGTGGCGCTCCTTCATCTCGCCCAGCGCGTGGCGCTCCAGCGGGGCGACGCGAGGTCCGGCACTGGCCACCAGGCCGCGATCCATGCAGCGTCGCCACGACGCGAGGATGGTGTCGGACACCAGGCCGCGCGGGGCGGCCCCGTCGTCGAAGAAGCGCCGGCGCGCGGCGTCGATCGAGTCGCTGATCCCGGGGTGTCGCATGGACCGCTCCGTTGTGTCGCAATCTGCGACACCTGTGGCAGGGAATGTTCCGATACAAAACACAGCCGCCGGCCGCGCGCAACGCGACTTTCGCGATGGGCGCTGGTGCGGTGCAGCGACCGTTACGCGGAAAGCCGACGGATCCGTCGATGGCTGCGATGGCACGGTGCAGCATCGTCACCGACGCCGCGGCACTGGCACGGCTTTCGCTGAAGGAAGGGACTTTCCACCCACCGCGGAGCCGCGCCATGACCAAGCTCGAACAACAGCACCTTGCCGTGCAGGTCCCCTTCAAGCAGCGCTACGACAACTTCATCGGCGGCCAGTGGGTCGCGCCGAAGGCAGGGCGCTACTTCGAGAACATCACCCCGATCACCGGCAAGGCGTTCTGCGAGATCGCCCGCTCCGACGCGTCGGACATCGAGGCCGCGCTCGATGCCGCGCACGCCGCCAAGACCGCCTGGGGCCGCACCGCGGTGGCCGAGCGCGCGCTGATCCTCAACCGCATCGCCGACCGCATGGAGCAGAACCTGGCCCTGCTCGCCCACGCCGAGACCTGGGACAACGGCAAGCCGATCCGCGAGACGATGGCCGCCGACCTGCCGCTGGCGATCGACCACTTCCGCTATTTCGCCGGTTGCATCCGCGCGCAGGAAGGCAGCATCGGCGAGATCGATCACGACACCGTGGCCTACCACTTCCACGAGCCGCTGGGCGTGGTCGGACAGATCATCCCGTGGAACTTCCCGCTGCTGATGGCCGCGTGGAAGCTCGCCCCGGCGCTGGCCGCCGGCAACTGCGTGGTGCTCAAGCCGGCCGAGCAGACCCCGGCCAGCATCCTGGTGTGGGCCGAACTGGTCGGCGACCTGCTGCCGGCCGGCGTGCTCAACATCGTCAACGGCTTTGGCCTGGAAGCGGGCAAACCGCTGGCGTCCAACCCGCGCATCGCCAAGATCGCCTTCACCGGCGAGACCACCACCGGCCGGCTGATCATGCAGTACGCCAGCCAGAACCTGATCCCGGTGACGCTGGAGCTGGGCGGCAAGTCGCCGAACATCTTCTTCGACGACGTGGCGCGCGAGGACGACGACTTCTTCGACAAGGCGCTGGAAGGCTTCACCATGTTCGCGCTCAACCAGGGCGAGGTGTGCACCTGCCCGAGCCGCGCGCTGGTGCAGGAGTCGATCTTCGACCGCTTCATGGAGCGCGCGGTCAAGCGCGTCGAGGCGATCAAGCTGGGCAACCCGCTGGACCCGTCCACGATGATCGGCGCGCAGGCCTCCGGCGAGCAGATGGAGAAGATCCTGTCCTACATCGACATCGGCCGGCAGGAGGGCGCCAAGGTGCTCACCGGCGGTGCGCGCGCCGAGCACGGCGGCGAGCTGAAGGACGGCTACTACGTGCAGCCGACCGTGTTCCACGGCCACAACAAGATGCGCGTGTTCCAGGAGGAGATCTTCGGCCCGGTGGTCTCGGTCACCACGTTCAAGACCGAGGCCGAAGCGCTGGAGATCGCCAACGACACGCTGTACGGCCTGGGCGCCGGCGTGTGGAGCCGCGACGCCAACCGCTGCTACCGCTTCGGCCGCGAGATCCAGGCCGGCCGCGTGTGGACCAACTGCTACCACGCCTACCCCGCGCACGCGGCGTTCGGCGGCTACAAGCAGTCCGGCATCGGCCGCGAGACGCACCGGATGATGCTCGACCACTACCAGCAGACCAAGAACATGCTGGTGAGCTACTCGCCGAAAAAGCTGGGCTTCTTCTGAGGCGGGCCGGCGCGGGGCGGTGGTACACGCCGTCCCGCGCCACGCATCGGGCCGTTGCGGCTGGCCGGAGGCATGCGCTTGCCGCATGCTGGCCGGGTGTCCGCCACCCGTGGACGTCGAGGAGAACGTCCCGCGATGCCCGTGCCGTTTCGCCATCGCCGCACGCCCTGCCCTGCACTCTTGCTCACGCTGGTGCCGGCGCTGGCCGCGGCCACGCCACCGCAGACCGAGGCGCCCGTGTCCGGCACGTCCCTGCCCGCCATCGAAGTCAACGCCAGCCGGCTGGAGATCCCGCCTTTCGACGTGCCGGCCGCGCTGTCGGTGGTGGCGGTGGATCCCGGCCGCTCGGGACAGCCGGGCGTGAACTTCGCCGAAGTGCTGGCCGGCGTGCCCGGCATCCTCGCGCGCGACCGGCAGAACTACGCGCAGGACGAGCAGATCTCGATCCGCGGCTTCGGCGCGCGCGCCACCTTCGGTGTGCGCGGCATCCGCGTGTACATGGACGGAATACCGGCCACGCTGCCCGACGGCCAGGGCCAGGTGTCGGCGTTCAACCTCGATTCGGCCGAGCGCATCGAGGTGCTGCGCGGGCCGTTCTCGGTGCTCTACGGCAATGCCGCCGGCGGCGTGATCCAGCTGTACACCGCCGACGGCACGCCCACCCCGCAGACCACGCTGGGCGCGTACGGCGGCAGCGATGACAGCTTCCGCCTGATGGCCGATACCCGCGGCACTGTCGGTCCGGTGGACTACAACATCGCCGCCTCCGAATTCCTCTCCGGCGGCTATCGCGCGCACAGCCGCGTGCGGCGCGAGTCCGACAACGCCAAGTTCGGCATCGACCTGGGGCGGCGACGCAAGCTCACCGTGGTGCTGAACCGCATCAACCAGCCCGATACCCAGGACCCGCTCGGCCTGACCCGAGCGCAGATGGAGCAGGACCCGCGCCAGGCCACCGCGGTGGCGGCGCTGTACGACACCCGCAAGAGCGCCGAGCAGAACCAGATGGGCGTGGTCTACGACCAGACGCTCAGCCCCAGCGACCAGTGGCGTGCGATGGCGTACTACGGACAGCGCAGCATCACGCAGTACCTGTCGATCCCCCCCTTCGTGCAGAAGAACCCGCTGCAGTCCGGTGGCGTGGTGGTGCCGGTCACCCACTACGGTGGCGCCGACCTGCGCTGGACCCACCGCGGCCGGCTCGACGGCGGCGCGTACGAGGCGGTGCTCGGCGCCAGCGGCGACGACCAGATCCAGCGGCGCACCGGCTACGAGAACTTCATCGGCAGCACGCTCGGCGTGAAGGGCAAGCTGCGCCGCAACGAACACGACAACGTCAACAACGTGGCCGGGTACGCGCAGTTCTACTGGCACTTCGTGCCGCACTGGGCCCTGCTGCTGGGGCTGCGCCACGACACCGTGCGCTTCACCGAGCACGACTTCTACATCACGTCGAGCAACCCGGACGACAGCGGCCACGTCACCTACACCGCCACCACGCCGGTGGTCGGCCTGCAGTACCGCGCCGACGAGCACCTGCGCGTGTATGCCAGCTACGGCCGTGGCTTCGAGACACCCAGCTACAACGAGCTGGGCTACCGCACCGACGGCGGGGCCGGGCTCGCCTTCGACCTCAAGCCCGCGCGCAGCAACAACGTCGAGCTGGGTGCGAAGTGGCAGGCAACGCGCGCGCTCGAGTTCGACGCCGCGCTGTTCCGCGCCGACACGAGCAACGAACTGGCCGTGGCGAGCAACACTAACGGCCGCGCCACCTATCGCAACGCCGGTCGCACCCGCCGCGAGGGCGTGGAGCTGTCCGCCTCCGGCGAGCTGGCGCCGGACTGGCGCCTCAGCGCCGGGATCACCCATCTGCGCGCACGCTTCGAAGACGGCTACCTCGCCTGCACCGGCTCGCCGTGCACGGTGCCGACCACGCCGGTCGCCGCCGGCTCGCGCATCCCGGGCGTGCCCGAGGACTACGGCTCGCTGCGACTGGAGCACGGCAACGGCACGGGCTGGCGCGAGGGCGTCACGCTCACCGGCATCGGCCCGGTGGTGGTGAACGACTTCAACACCGACCGCGCGGCCGGTTACGCCCTGGTCGACGTCGACGCCGGCTACACCTTCACGCTCGGCGACGGCGCCCGGCTCGACCTCTCGGCGCGTGTCGGCAACCTCGCCGACCGCCGCTACGTCGGATCGGTGATCGTCAACGACGGCAACGGCCGCTACTTCGAACCCGGACCGGGCCGCAGCCTCATGCTCGGCGCCCGGCTGACCTTCTGACCCCGCCCGACGGAGGAGAACCCGCCATGTCCACGCCCGCCCCCGACATCGCCAAGGTGCTCGCCACCCCCGCCGCCGAGGCGCTGATCGAGCGCCTGCGCGAACGCCACGGAGCGCTGCTGTTCCACCAGTCCGGCGGCTGCTGCGACGGCTCCTCGCCGATGTGCTACCCGCAGGACGACTTCATCGTCGGCGACCGCGACGTGCGCCTGGGCGAGATTGCCGGCGCGCCGTTCTACATGAGTCCCTCGCAGTACGAGTACTGGAAGCACACCCAGCTGATCATCGACGTGGTCGAGGGTCGCGGCGGCATGTTCTCGCTGGAGAACGGCGAGGGCGTGCGCTTCCTGACCCGCTCGCGGCTGTTCACCGACGAAGAAGTCGCGGCGCTCAAGGCGGCCGGGCGGTTCTGACCCACCGGCCTTATCCGATGCGCCGCAGCCCGCAAAGGCGTTGGGCCTGCCGGACTTTTCCACAGGATTGTCCACAATATCTGGGGTTGACCACCCCGAACGAGCCCACTATGTTGAGCTTGTTGGTGCCCGTCCAGACGCGACTGTCGGTCGGGCTTAAAAGGGAATCCGGTGCGAATCCGGAACTGCCCCGCAGCGGTAAGCGGAAACGAAACTCCTCACATGCACTGGGCCGCAGCGCCTGGGAAGCGAGGGGGACTAGGTGGGCCTGACCGGCCCGGGTCCGCGAGTCCGAAGACCTGCCAGCACGTCGGGCCCCACGGGCCGGCGGTCGCGTCCGGTGAGACGCGATGCGCCGATGCTCTCGCGACCCGGCGCGGGTGACCGCTTCCGCGGGGAGGCGCGTCGCATCGCAGGCCGTCATGCGCCTGCATGTCGACGCGTCTTTCCATGAAAGCCAAGCCTCAGGCCCTGCGCGCGGGAGCAGGCGTTTGAGTTTCGGAACCGTCGCGTCGACCCAACCCCTCCGGGCCGGCGCGGCGGCTTCCACCTTGGGAGCATCCTTCATGGAAACCGTGGAACCCGCGACCCGCGAGCACGTCATGCCCGCGCCGTCTGTCGTTGCGAGCGACAACGCATCGGACTTCGCCCTCACCCCGCCGCACAACCCCGGCCAGATGCGCGTGACCAAGCGCAGCGGCGGCCAGGAGATCGTCGACGTCAACAAGATCGTCCGTGCCGTCACCCGCAGTGCCGACGGCCTGCACGCGGTCGATCCGCTGCGGGTGGCGCTGAAAACCATCGGCGGGCTGTACGACGGCGCCACCACCGCCGAGCTGGACCAGCTCTCGATCCGCACCGCCGCCGCGCTCACCGCGGAGGAGCCCGAATACGGCCAGCTCGCCGCGCGGCTGCTCGGCGCCTTCATCGACAAGGAAGTGGCCGGGCAGGAGATCCAGAGCTTCTCGCAGTCGATCGCGCTGGGCGCCGAGGTCGGCGTCCTCAACGCGCGTCTGCGCGACTTCGTGGCGGCCAACGCGCGCAAGCTGAACGACGCGGTCGACCCGCTGGCGACGCGACGGTTCGAGTACTTCGGCCTGCGCACGGTGTATGACCGCTACCTGCTGCGCCACCCCACGAAGCGCTACGTGATCGAGACGCCGCAGTACTTCTTCATGCGCATCGCCTGCGCGCTGGGCGGCAACGACATCGCCGAGACGCTGGAGCTGTATCGCCTGCTTTCCTCGCTGGAATACATCCCCAGCTCGCCCACCCTGTTCAATGCCGGCACCACGCACGAGCAGCTCAGCTCCTGCTTCCTGCTCGACTCGCCGGTCGACTCGCTGGAGTCGATCTACGACAAGTACGCCGACGTCGCGAAGCTCTCGAAGTTCGCCGGCGGCATCGGCCTGGCCTGGTCGCGGGTGCGTTCGCGCGGGTCGCTGATCCGCGGCACCAACGGTCATTCCAACGGCCTGGTGCCCTGGCTGAAGACGCTGGACGCCTCGGTCGCCGCGGTGAACCAGGGCGGCAAGCGCAAGGGCGCGGCCTGCGTGTACCTGGAGCCCTGGCACGCGGACATCGAGGAGTTCCTCGAGCTGCGCGACAACACCGGCGACGAGGCACGGCGCACGCACAACCTCAACCTGGCGAACTGGATCCCCGACGAGTTCATGCGCCGGGTCGAGCGCGACAGCGAGTGGTCGCTGTTCGATCCCAAGGTGGTGCCGCACTTCGTCGACAGCTGGGGCGAGGCGTTCGACGCCGCATACCGGCAGGCCGAGGCCGACGGCCTCGCCGTGAAGACGGTGAAGGCGCGCGAACTCTACGCGCGCATGCTGCGCACGCTGGCGCAGACCGGTAACGGCTGGATGACCTTCAAGGACCGCTGCAACGCCACCAGCAACCAGACGGCCAAAGCCGAGAACGTGATCCACCTGTCCAACCTGTGCACCGAGATCCTGGAGGTCACCTCGGCCAGCGAAACGGCGGTGTGCAACCTGGGATCGATCAACCTGGCGCGCCACGTGGCGGACGGCGCCTTTGATTTCGACAAGCTCGCCGACACCGTGCGCACCGCGGTGCGCCAGCTCGACCGCGTGATCGACCTCAATTTCTATCCCATCGACACCGCCGCCGTGGCCAACCGCAAGTGGCGTCCGGTGGGGCTGGGCGTGATGGGCCTGCAGGACGTGTGCTTCAAGCTGCGCCTGCCGTTCGACTCGGCCGAAGCGCTGACGCTGTCCACGCGCATCGCCGAGGAGATCTACTTCCATGCGCTGAGCCAGTCCAACGAGCTGGCGGTGGACTTCGGGATGCATCCGGGCTTTGCCGAGAGCCGCGCGGCGAACGGCGAACTGCAGTTCGACTACTGGCCGAACGCCGCGCCGCACGAGCCCTCACGCTGGGAGACGCTGCGTGCCACGATCCGGCAACACGGCCTGCGCAATTCGCTGCTGATCGCGATCGCCCCCACTGCCACCATCGCCTCGATTGCCGGCTGCTACGAGTGCATCGAGCCGCAGGTGAGCAACCTGTTCAAGCGCGAGACGCTGTCCGGCGACTTCCTGCAGGTGAACCGCTACCTCGCCGACGAGCTGAAATCGCTCGGGCTGTGGACCCCGGAAGTGCGCGACCAGATCAAGCTGGCCGAAGGCTCGATCCAGGGCATCGCGGCCATTCCCGAACGGCTGCGGCAGATCTACCGCACCGTGTGGGAGTTGCCGCAGAAGGCGCTGATCGATCTGGCTGCCGCCCGCGCCGCCTTCATCGACCAGAGCCAGTCGCTCAACCTGTTCATGGAGAACCCGAACATCGGGCAGCTCAGCTCGATGTACATGTACGCGTGGAAGGCCGGCATCAAGACGACGTACTACCTGCGGTCGCGGCCGGCGACGAAGATCGCCAAGGCAACGGTGAGTGCGGGGAAAGCGGCCTTGCCGGCGGACCAGGATCAGGCGAATGCGGCGGTGTTCTGCTCGCTCGAAAATCCCGAATATTGCGAGGCCTGCCAATAAGAGCGCCCCCCTCCTACACCGTCATCCCGGCGAAAGCCGGGATCCAGCGTCTCATGTTCTTTACCTACAAATTTCAGGATAAAGATCGCGCCAATAGGGATTCGATGCCTCGATCAGCTCCCGCTTCCAGTGTCGCTGCCATTCCTTGATCGCCTTCTCGCGAAGAATGGCCAACTCCATCGACTCGTGCTGCTCGAACCAGACGAGGCGATGGACGCGGTAGCGGCTCGTGAAACCTGCAACCACGTTGGTCCGGTGTTGCCAGATGCGCTGAGGAAGGTTCGACGTGACGCCCACGTAGAGCACGCCATTGCGGCGGCTCGCAAGCAGATAGACGCAAGGTTGCAAGGTGGTCATGCAGTCGAATCCTTTCGAGATGCAGACTCATGGTGCCATGAAGCAAGACGCTGGTTCCCGGCTTTCGCCGGGATGACAACTCTCTTCCTTTCCACATTCTTCTTTGTCATCGAAGCCAAGGAATTCTCCCGATGCCAGCACAAGCCATCAGTCACCTCCTCGATCCCGGCTTCGCCCTCACCCTGCGCCCGATGCGCTATCCCGCGTTCTACGAGATGTACAGGAACGCGATCAGGAACACCTGGACGGTGGAGGAGGTGGACTTCTCGCTCGACACCACCGACCTCAACGTCAAGATGTCCGAGGCAGACCGCCACCTGATCCATCGGCTGGTGGCGTTCTTCGCCACCGGCGACACCATCGTGTCGAACAACCTGGTGCTGAACCTGTATCAGCACATCAATGCTCCGGAGGCGCGCATGTACCTGTCGCGCCAGCTCTACGAGGAAGCGCTGCACGTGCAGTTCTATCTCACCCTGCTGGACACCTACATTCCCGATCCGGC
Organism: Lysobacteraceae bacterium; assembly: GCA_018970895.1. Lineage (GTDB taxonomy): Bacteria > Pseudomonadota > Gammaproteobacteria > Xanthomonadales > Rhodanobacteraceae > Dyella_A. The sequence goes on from JAGWVM010000004.1 coordinate 45,164, forward strand.
CGAGCGCAACCGGGCGTTCGCGGCAATCGAGAACATCCCCTCGATCCGCGCCAAGGGCGAGTTCTGCTTCAGGTGGATCGACTCGATCCAGAACCTGCAGCGGCTGGAAACACGCGAGCAGCGCCGGCAATTCCTGCTCAACCTGATCTGCTTCGCCACCTGCATCGAGGGGCTGTTCTTCTTTGCCGCGTTTGCCTACGTGTACTTCCTGCGCTCGCGCGGCCTGCTGCACGGGTTGGCTTCGGGCACCAACTGGGTGTTCCGCGACGAGAGCTGCCACATGGCGTTTGCCTTCGACGTGGTACGGACCGTGCGTTCGGAAGAACCCGACCTGTTCGACGAGACGATGCGCGCACAGGTCGAGCAGATGCTGGAGGACGCGATCGCCTGCGAGACCCTGTTCGCCGAGGATGTGCTGTCCGGCGGCGTCGCCGGACTCTCGGTGAAGGACATGCGCCAGTACCTGGAGTATGTCGCCGACCTGCGGCTGACCCAGCTCGAGCTGCCGAAGAAGTACGGCGCGAGCAACCCCTTTGACTTCATGGAGCTGCAGGACGTGCAGGAGGTCACCAACTTCTTCGAGCGGCGGGTGTCGGCCTACCAGGTGGGCGTGTCCGGCGAGGTGGCGTTCGACATGGCGTTCTGACCGGCGGGCCCCGACTTCCGACACCGAGGGTGACATGCGGGGCAACGCGTCGGGGTGACCCGCTCACGCCGCTCGGTCACGGTCATGCGATACGCTGCATCCGGAAGGTGGGCATGGACCTCTTCGCTGGTTTGACGTGAGGCTCGTCAGCCGCCACACCCGGCGGCTCCGGTCCCGGCCGCACAACGGTGGCGACCACGCCCGAACCTATCGGATCCTCCGCAAGGATGGGCGCGGTCGCGCCTGCAGCCCGATCCATCACCGCGCAATGCGACCAGCACGTTTTCGTTCCCATCGCGCCCGGCAGCGAGCCGGGAGGGGAGACGAGCGTGGGGGCGAAGCGGCGCGCCGTCATCGTGACAGGTGGCCCGGAACACCCGACGCGCGAAGGCCGGCCCCGAGGGACCGGCCTTCGCGTTTGCTACCCGCAAGCGGCGGGTGCTCAGGGCATGGTCGGATGCATCCGGTATTCCTTCGGCGGGGTGCCACCCATCAGGTAGCGCACGAAGTAGTCCCAACGGCGGCGCATCACGTAGGGATTGTCCGCCGCATAGCCGTGATGCATGTTCGGCAGCAGCAGCATGTCGAAATCCCTGTTGGCCTTGATCAGCGCCTGCGCCACCAGCAGCGTGTTGGTGACCGGCACGTTGTCGTCCATCGTGCCGTGCACCAGCATCAGGTGGCCCTTGAGGTTGGCCGCGTGGTTCTGGTTGGCCTGGTCGTCGTAGTTGCTCTTGCCGTCCTTGTCGATGACCAGCTTGCCCTGGTACTTCTCGGCCCAGTCGTCCTCGTAGTTCCGGTTGTCGTGGTTGCCGCTCTCGGACCAGCCGACCTTGAAGAAGTCCGGGTAGCGGAACATCGCGTCGGTGGACGCGTTGCCACCGCCGGAGTGGCCCCAGATGCCCACGCGGGTCGCGTCGATCCACGGATAGCGCCTGGCCAGCTCCCTGATGCCGGCCACCTGGTCGGGCAGTGTGTTGTCGCCCATGTTGCCGTACCAGGTGTCGTGGAAGGCCTTGGATCGATACGGCGTGCCCATGCCGTCGATCGCCACCACGATGAAGCCCAGCTCGGCCAGCGCCTGGTGGTCGACCCGTGCCGCCGAGAACGCGCGCGAACCGACCGAACCGATCTGCGGGCCCGGGTACACGTAGTCGACGATCGGGTACTTCTTGTGCGGATCGAAGTTGGACGGCTTGAACATCAGGCCGTACAGCTCGGTCTTGCCGTCGCGCGCCTTCACCGTGATCGGCACCGGCGGTACCCAGCCCACCGCCCGCAGGCGGCTGATGTCGGCCTTGGCCACGGTGGCCAGGGTGTGGCCATCGCCGCTGGAGCGCAGCACCGTCACCGGAGGCACGGTCGGGGTGGAGTAGGCGTCGACGAAGGTGTCGCCATCGGGCGACAGGCTGATCTGGTGGTCGGCCGGCTCCGGCGTCAGCAGGGTCGGCTTGCCGCCGTCGAGGCTGACCTTGTAGAACTGGGTGAAGTACGGGTCCAGCCCCTTGGTGCGACCCACCGCCTCGAACCACACGGTGCGGGTCTTCGGGTCCACCTTCAGCATCTCGGTGACCACGCTGTCGCCGGTGGTGATCGCGTGCTTGAGCTTGCCGGTGGTCAGGTCATACAGGTACAGCTGGCCCCAGTTGCTGCGCTCGGAGTACCACACCGCCTCGTGGGTGGCCGGCAGGTAGGCCCAGTTGGCCTTGCCGATGCCGCTCTCGTAGTAGGTCCTGGCCGACTCCTCGAACACCGTGCGCACCTTGCCGGTGGCCGCGTCGGCAATGCGGAACCACTCGTGCTTGTGGTGGCGCGAGGTGGAGACGAAGGCGATCGTCTTGCTGTCCGGCGCCCACTTCACGTCGTCCCAGCCGCCGTCCGGGCCGCAGCTGACGTCGTCGCAGAGGGTCGAGCGGTGCTGGTCGGCCGGCATGTCCAGCCGCACCACCTCCTTCGTCGGCACGTCGATCACGACGCGCTCGATCATGGTGATGTCCTTGTCGCCGGCCAGCGGGTACTTCCACGCTTCCAGCTTCGGATGGCCGACGTTGGTGGTGAACATGTACATGTCACCAGTCTTGCGCTGGTCCTGCTGGAAGGTGGCGATCTTTTTCGAGTCGGGCGACCACTCCAGGATGGCGTGGTCGGTGTGCTTCCAGCCGGCGTTGTCGGTGGCGTAGCCGAAGTTCTTCACACCGTCGGTGGTGAGCTGGGTTTCCTTGCCGGTGGCGACGTCGCGGATCCACAGGTTCCAGTCGCGGATGAAGGCCTCGGACTTCCTGTCCGGCGACAGCACGCCCGGCTCGTCGCCCTTCGCCTCGCCCCTGGCCGGCTCGGCGCAGACCGCATCGGCGCTGCACAGGTAGGTCTTGCCGCGGACGTCCAGCTTGTAGCGGCCGTCCGGCGCCACGGCGATGCCGCGCAGGCCGAGCCTGTCCGCCTCGATCGGCTTGCCGCCGGCCAGCTTGCTCAGCGATTCGGCCAGCCTGGCCTGGTCGAACAGCGGTTCGCTGCGACCGGTGGTGGTATCCATGCGCCGGTAATGGTCGCCGCTGGCGTCGTGGTCGTCGTAGGCGAAATGGGTGTCGTCCAGCCAGGACACGCGGGTGACCGCGTGATCGACCAGCGGGATCGCCTTGTAGCCGACCATCTGCTCGGCGCGGGCGTAGTCCGCATCGGTGAGCACGGGACCTTGGGCATGGACGCCGGCGGCAACGCCGGCGAGGACGAGCGCGCCGAGCAGGCGCGGTGTCGCGGGGATGGATCGCATGAGGGACTCCGCTGCGTGGGAACGTGCGCCGGAAGGCGCCGGCCATGGTCCGGACAGCATCCCTGATTCGCGGCGTGCCCGCATCGCGGAAGCCCGCAGCGCCCCTGTCGCTGCCCGACCCCCGATGCTAGTCCCGCGGGCCACGGGGTACCCCTGCCAGAAGTCCTGTCGACAAAGCCGCCTTGACGCTGTGCGCGGCCCCGTCGCACCCTGCCCGCCTTCCCCGTCCCCCGGAGCCCGGCCATGGCCGAAGCCGTCAGCGTGATCGGCAGCTACATCTCGCCCTACGTGCGCAAGGTGCTCGCGTGCCTGGAGCTGAAGGGGATCGCCTACCGGATCGACCCGATCGCCCCGTTCGTCGGCAACGAGGTGTTCACCCGGCTCAGCCCGCTGCGGCGGATCCCGGTGCTGATCGACGGCGAGCTGGTGCTCAACGACTCCAGCGTGATCTGCCAGTACCTGGAGGACCGTCATCCGACGCCCTCGCTTTACCCGGCCGATCCGGGCCAGCGCGCGCGGGCACGCTGGCTGGAGGAATACGCCGATACCCACCTGGGCGACGTGCTGGTCTGGAAGCTGTTCTTCCAGCTCGGCGCCAAACGTTTCCTGTTCGGCGAAGAGGCGGACGAGACCATGGTGCGCCGGGCGCGCGAGGAGGAGGTTCCCGCCGCGCTCGACTATCTCGAGGCCCAGCTGCCGCCAACCGGCTTCGTGTTCGGCGGGCTTTCGATCGCCGACCTCAGCCTGGCCAGTTTCTTCCGCACCGCTGCGTTCGTGAAGTACGCGATCGACCCCGCGCGCTGGCCGCGGATGGCGGCCCTCGTGGACGCGGTGATGGCGCTGCCGGCGATGCGCAGGCTGGCCGGCATCGAGGACCGCATCGTGCGCGTGCCGCTGGAGCAGCAGCGCGAAGTGCTGGCTGGCCTGGGTGTGGCGCTTACAGCGGAGACCGTCGGCGGCGCACCTGCCCGCCGCGGCTTCCGCTGAGTCAATCGCCCAGCGGGAACAGCCCGGCCAGCCAGTCCACGAACACCCGAAGCCGCGCAGGCATCTGCTGCTGCGGCGGGTACAGCACGCTCATCGGCAGGCCCGGCGGCGGCGTCTCGGGCAGCAGCTCGACCAGCGCGCCGGCGGCCAGCGCCGCGCTCACGTGGTAACGGGGAAACTGCGCCACGCCCAGCCCTGCCTCGCAGCACCCCAGATAGGCGTCCACCCCGCTCACCACCACCCGCGAGGGCAGCAGCAGCTCGCGGCGTCGCCGGCCCACCATGAACTCCAGCGGCTCGACCCGGCGCGTGGTCGGGGAGGCCCAGTTCACCGCCACGTGACCGTCGGCCAGTGCGGCCAGCGACGCCGGCTGGCCGCGCTCGCGCACGTAGCCGGCGCTGGCCACGGTGACCTGCTCGAGCACCCCCAGCCGGCGCCCGACCATGCCCGAGTCGGGAAGCTCACCGGCGCGCAGCACGCAGTCCACGCCCTCGCGCAGCAGATCGACGAAGCGGTCGCCGGTGCCGATGTCCAGTTCGATGCCGGGGTAGCGCGCGCAGAACGCGGGCAGGTGTGGAAGGATGCGGCTGCGCGCGAACGCGCCGGGCAGGTCCACCCGCAGGCGGCCGCGCGGCTGCGTCGCGGCCTCGCGGAAATCGGTCTCCACCTCGTCGAGGTCGGCCAGCAGCCGGCGGCAGTGCCCGTAGTACACCTCGCCGTCGCGGGTGGTGCGCACACGGCGGGTGGTGCGCTGGAGCAGCTGCGCGCCCAGCCGCGCCTCCAGCCGCTTGATTGCATGGGTGACCGTCGCGCGCGGCAGACTGAGGTCGTCGGCCGCCGCGGTGAAGCTGCCCAGCTCGACGATGCGGGTGAACAGCCGCATCGCCTCGATACGATCCATGATTGTTTAATTCCATGGAATGGTGTTTGCCATTATTGATCATTTATCCACGCCCGGGACAGCGGCACACTGGGCAGATTGCAACCCCTCCCCCCTTGCAAGGAGTGATCACGATGCAGATGCGCACGCTCGGACCGAACGGTCCGCAGGTTTCCGCCCTCGGCCTGGGTTGCATGGGCATGAGCGACTTCTACAGCGGGCGTGACGACGCCGAGTCGATCGCCACCATCCATCGCGCGCTGGACCGCGGCGTGACCCTGCTGGACACGGCCGACATGTACGGCCCGCACACCAACGAGCAGCTGGTGGGCCGGGCGATCAAGGGCCGCCGCGAGCAGGTATTCCTGGCCACCAAGTTCGGCATCGTGCGCGACCCGAACGACCCCACCGTGCGCGGCATCAACGGCCGCCCGGAGTACGTGCGTGCGGCCTGCGACGCCAGCCTGAAGCGGCTCGGTGTGGAGACCATCGACCTGTACTACCAGCACCGCGTGGACAAGAGCGTGCCGATCGAGGAGACGGTGGGCGCGATGGCCGAGCTGGTGAGCGCCGGCAAGGTGCGCTATCTCGGCCTGTCCGAGGCCTCCGGCGCCACGCTGGAGCGCGCCTGCAAGGTGCATCCGATCGCCGCGCTGCAGAGCGAGTACTCGCTGTGGACGCGCGACCCGGAAACCAACGGCATGCTCGACGCATGCCGGCGGCTCGGCGTGGCGCTGGTGGCCTACTCGCCGCTGGGTCGCGGCTTCCTCACCGGTGCGATCACCAAGCCCGACGACTTCGCCGAGGACGACTATCGCCGGCACAGCCCGCGCTTCCAGGGCGACAACTTCGCCCGCAACCTGGCGCTGGTGGACAAGGTGCAGGCGCTGGCCAACGGCAAGGGCTGCACCGCCGCCCAGCTGGCGCTGGCCTGGGTGCTGGCGCGCGGGCCGGACATCGTGCCGATTCCCGGCACCAAGCGGCGCACGCGGCTGGACGAGAACCTGGACGCGCTCACCCTCACGCTGGACGCCGCCGAGCTGGCCGAGATCGAGGCGGTGTTCCCGCCCGACGCGGCCGCCGGCACCCGCTATCCGGAAGCGATGATGGGCGCGGTCAACGCCTGACCGCCGGCGGGCGACACCGGCTGCGGCGGCGTGTCGCTGTCGCCGCCGGTGACTCGGCCGGGTCGCACCGCGCCGCTACACTGGTGCGATGAATACGCCTGAAGATTCCCAGCTCGGCAAGACCACCGTCTATGCCGACCGCTACGATCCCGGCCTGCTCTTTCCGATCGTCCGCGCCGCCAAGCGCGCGGAAATCGGCGTGACCGAGCCGCTGCCGTTCCGCGGTGTGGATATCTGGAACGCCTACGAGTTCTCCTGGCTGGACGCGCGCGGCAAGCCGATGGTGGCGATCGCGGAGATCCGCGTGCCGGCCAGCTCGCCGAACATCATCGAGTCCAAGTCGTTCAAGCTCTACCTCAACGGCTTCTCGCAGGAGCGCATGGCCGACACGCCGCATCTGATCGGCGTGCTCGAGCGCGACCTGTCGGCCGCCGCCGGCGCGCCGGTGGAGGTGGAGCTGAGCCTGCCCTCGGCGATCGTGCACGCCATCCGCGACCTGGAGGGCGAATCGATCGACGACCAGCCGCTGGCCATCGACGACTACGGCCCGCCCAAGGCCGATTACCTGCACGTGGCCGGCGATGCGGTGGTGGAGGAATCACTGGTCTCGGACCTGCTGCGCTCGAACTGCCCGGTCACCGGGCAGCCGGACTGGGGCAGCGTGCAGATCCGCTATCGCGGGCGGCCGATCGACCGCGAAGGGCTGCTTCGCTACCTGGTCTCGTTCCGCACCCACAACGAATTCCACGAGCAGTGCGTGGAGCGCATCTACGCCGACGTGATGGCGCGCTGCGCGCCGGAAGCGCTCAGCGTGTATGCGCGCTACACGCGCCGTGGCGGGCTGGACATCAACCCGTTCCGCAGCAGCACGGCGCACGTGCCGGTGAACCTGCGCGGCGCCCGCCAGTAGGGCCCCCGCGCTGCCCCACCGGGGCATGAACGGCCGTCTGCCGCGGTAATCGGCGCTTCAGTCCGGCGCCACTAGCCTCCCCGACCTTGCGGCGCCACCGTGCGCCGGTCGGCCACGGACGGCATTCCCCACCACGCTGAAGACGGAACACACGCCATGAAAACGTCCGCCCGCCACGTCCTGCTCTGCAGCCTCGCCACCGGCGGCGCGCTCCTGCTCGGCGCCTGTGGCAGGCACGATGGCAGCACGCCGGCGCCCGCGGCCGTGCAGGTGCCCGCACCGGCCCGCGCAGGCTCTGCCGCGGCTGCGGCAGCCTCCACGGCTACCCACGCCGCCGCGATGCCGGCACCCGCCCACGGCAGCTCCGCGGGCGCCCCGATGGCGCCCGCTTCGGTGGCCGCACCGGCCACCGCGGGCAGCAGCGCGACCGCCGCCGCATCCGGCGACGATGCATCCTTCGCGGTCAGCAAGGTGGTGATCGGCGATGCCGTCGATGCCGGTCATGCGGTGACCACGCCGACGGAAAGCATCGCCGCCGACCACCGGACGATCTATGCCAGCGTGGAGACCCGCGGCAAGACCGACGGCGTCACCCTGAGTGCGCGCTGGAGCTACCTGGAGGGCAAGGGCCAGCTGGTGACCGCGATCAGCCAGTCGATCGCCACCGACGGTCCGGCGGTGACCACCTTCAAGATCCAGAATCCGCACCTGTGGCCGGCCGGGAAATACCAGGTGGAGATCGCCCTCGATGGCAAGCCGGTGTCCACCCGTTCGTTCGAGGTGACGTCGTCGGGCTGAACCGCAGCAGCGGACCCACGAAGTCAAGCATGAGGCGCCCGCGTGGCGCCTCTTCGCTGTCCGCACTGCGGCGGGCACCGATGCAGCCGGCGCGAACGCCACGTGACGGGACGTGCACGCCGATGAACGCCCGCGGCGATCGTCGCGGCAGGGGCACGAGTCGTTCACGGGCGCGCCGTTCGAATGGTCGTCGGGCGCGGCATCGACCGTTCCGCCCGTCTACCGAATCGAAGGAGACCGCCATGAACCACGACACCATCGAAGGCCAGTGGAAGCAGCTCACCGGTGCGCTGCGGCAGCAGTGGGGCAAGCTCACCGACGATGACCTCTCGGTCGCACGTGGCGACTCCGAATACCTGGCCGGCAAGCTGCAGCAGCGCTACGGGATCGCCCGCGACGAAGCCGAGGCGAAGGTGCGCGCCTTCGAAAAGCAGCTGCGCCACTGAGCGCAGGCGGCGATCGCGCCGCCCTTTCCCCCTACCGCCGGAGACCTCGAATGCTTCATTACGCCATCGTGTTCCTGGTGATCGCGCTGATCGCCGCCCTGTTCGGCTTCACCGGCATTGCCGCCGGAGCAGCCAGCATCGCGAAAATCCTGTTCGTGGTGTTCCTGGTGCTGTTCGTGCTGTCGCTGATCTTCGGCGGCGCGCGGCGCGGCCCGCGCCTGTAGCACATCGATCGCGGGTGAAACCGGCATCGGGCGGCGTCGACGGGCGCCGCCCGTTTTCGTGGGCGGCGGGTCAGGCGCGACGACCGCTGGCCACGTCGGCCAGGAAGCCCAGCACCCGTTGGCCCTGGCCGGCATCCACCAGCTCGCGGGCGGTGCGACCCCACAGTTCGCCGATGCCCACCGTGTCGTACCAGCGCAGCACGGCGCGGGCATCGGGCTCGATCTGCCCGGCCAGCGAAAGCACCGAACGGCGGGTACGCGCAGGGTCGACAACCGGCGCCCCGCGCGATGAAGCCATGCGCTTGCCGGAAAGGGTCGGGGAGGGGACGGTCAGCATGGCGAAGACCTCGCAACGCGCGCGCAGGCAGCGACGAACGGTGGGCTCGGGAGGGGACCGGCGCAGCCCGGGCCGGAAGGGCGGGAGGGAGGGGGGACGCGGGATCCCGGCCCAGGCTGCATCGGCGTTGTATTTACGCCGGCCCGCCGCGATCGGATGCGCGGCAACCGCGCCGCGGTACGTGACTTTATCCGGCCGGATCGTGGGGCGCCGGCGCGAACGAGGCGATCAGCTCGCGCGCCAGCGGATTGGGGAAACGGCGCGACAGCGTCACGGCGACGAAGGTCTCGCTCAGCTCCGGCAGCTGCGCCAGTTCCACCAGGCTGCCGTTGGCCAGCTCGTCGCGCACCACGATCGGTGGTACCACCGCCAGCCCGATGCCCTCGCGCGCGAGCAGTCGCATCATCGCCATGTCCTCCACCTCCGCGGCGATGCGCACGCGCACGCCAAGCCGGTCCACCAGCGCGTCGAAGCCGAGCCGGATGCTGCTCTCCAGTGTCGGCAGCACCAGCGGCTCGCGCGCCAGCAGGTCTTTCAGTACCAGGCCGTGGCCGGCATGCGCCGGGGTGCCGATCAGGCTCACCGGCTGTTCGGCGATGGGGTGGGAGATCCACGGCGCGGCCGCGTCGTGCACCGGCGGCAGGTTGATCAGCACCACGTCGAGCCGGTGCGACTCCAGCGCCCGCAGCAGTTCGGCCGTGGTGCCCGAGCGCAGCACCAGTTCCACGTCCTCGCGTCCCAGCAGCGGCCGCAGGAAGGCCATCTGGAAGTTGCGCGACAGCGTGGCCAGCGCACCCACGCGCAGGATCTGCCGGCGCGCGCCGGGCCGATTGCCGAGGATGCTCAGCAACTCGCCGCCGGCGCTGAAGATGGCATCGGCATGCTCCAGGGCGATGCGGCCGGCTTCGGTCAGCAGCAGCTGCTTGCCGTTGCGGTCGAACAGCGCGTGGCCGAGCTGCTCCTCCAGCTTGCGGATCTGGATCGACAGCGCCGACTGCGAGACGTGCAGCTTTTCCGCGGTGCGGGTGAGGTTCCCCTCATGCGCCACGGCCCAGAAATAGCGCAGGTGGTTGTAGTTGAGCGCGGCCATGATCGTTCACTTTTATGGAACCTTGCGCTTCATATTATGAATTTTATGGAATGAATGCACTCGGCTAAGGTGTCGGTTGCTCTCTCCGCCACGGAATCGCCGATGACCGCTCTGTTCGTGCTGCTCGCCCCCGTCTCGTACGTCCTCGCCGCGCTGCTGGCGATGGGCGATGCGGCCGGTCGGCGACGCACGCCGTGGGCCGCGGTGCAAGTGGCCGGCGCGCTCTCACTGGTGCTGGCGCTGGCGGCGTTCGCCGTGGCGCTGGCCCGCGGGCCGTTATCGGCCGCGCTGCCCGGCTGGCACGGCGCCGGCATCTCGGTGCGGCTGGACGTGCTCGGCACCAGCCTGTTCCTGCTGGTCGCGTTCATCGGGGTGATCGTGCTGCGCTACAGCCGCACCTACCTGGACGGCGACCCGCGCCGCGGCCTGTTCCTCGGCGAACTGTGCCTGACCCTGGCCGCCGTGCTGACCCTGATGCTGGCCGGCAACCTCGCCCTGCTCGCCGCCGCCTGGATCGCCACCAGCCTGGCGCTGCACCGCCTGCTGCTGTTCTATCCCGAGCGCGACGCGGCGCGGCGGGCGGCGCGGCGCAAGTTCATCGTCGCCCGCACCGGTGACGCCTGCCTGCTCGGCGCCTTCGCCCTGCTGGCCTGGCGCAGCGGCAGCGCCGATCTGGCCACGGTGATCGCCCACGTGCGCAGCGTGGAGCACGCCGGGCCGGCGCTGTCGATCGCCGCGGTGCTGCTGGTGCTGGCCGCCGCGCTGAAGTCGGCGCAGTTCCCCGCCCACGGCTGGCTGCCGGACATCATCGACACGCCCACGCCGGTGTCGGCGCTGCTGCACGCCGGCATCGTCAACGGCGGCGGCTTCCTGGCGATCCGCTTCGCCGAGGTGCTGGTGGCGGTACCTGCCGCCATGCATCTGCTGGCGGCGATCGGCGCGATCACCGCGGTGTACGGCTCGCTGGTGATGCTGACCCAGACCAGCATCAAGGCTTCGCTGGCGTGGTCGACCATCGCGCAGATGGGCCTGATGCTGCTCGAGTGCGGGCTGGGCGCCTTTCCGCTGGCGCTGCTGCACCTGATCGCCCACTCGTTCTACAAGGCGCACGGCTTCCTCGCCTCGGGCACCGCGGTGGATGCGGTGGCGCGCCGCCGCGCCGCTGCGCCGGCCACGGCAGGACGCGCCCGCGCGCTCGGGCCGGCGCTGGCAATCGGCCTGTACCTGGTGCTGCGTCCGCTGATGGACCGGATCGCCGACGAGCCCGCGACAACCCGCGCGCTGGGCCTGCTGGTGGCGATCGGCGCGGGCATGATGCTGGCACGCGCCACGCCGGCGCAGCGCCCGACCGCCAACCTCGCGCGCGGCCTGCTGCTGGCCGCGGTGGCCATGCTGGCCTACGCCGCGCTGCACGCGGTCACCGGTGCCGCGCTTGGTCGCAGCGTGCCGGCCGCGCCGGCGGCGAACTGGGTGAACTGGACGATCCTGCTGGCGACGCTGGCCGCCTTCGCCGGCATCGCCCTGATGCAGCTGCTGCCCGAGCGCCTGCAGGCGCGGCCCGGCTGGCGCGCCGCCTACGTGCACCTGAGCCAGGGCCTGTACGTGGACGCGCTGCTCTGGCACCCGTTCGACCATCCCCCCACGCCCCGGATCGCGCCGTGCGCGGAGACCCGGCGATGAACGCCATGCTGCGCACGCCCGAACTTCCGGCCGCCGTTCCTGCGAGCGACGACGCCACGATCCGCGCCGCGGTCGAACAGGCCTGCCGCCAGGTGGCACCGCTCTGGCCGCTGGCCCACTTCGTGGCGGTAAACCCCTTCCTCGGCCTCACCGGCCTGTCGTTCGCCGAGGCCGCCGGCCGGCTGGCGGCGACCGACGGCGCGCGGATCACCCCGTCGCGCGCGTTCCACGCCAACGCCCTTGCCCGCGGCGAGATCACCGACGCCGACCTCGCCGACGCACTGCGCCAGGCCGCAGCCGGCCCGCAGCGCCCGGCCAGCGTGACCGAGCTGAAGCGCGAGCTGGCCCAGCCGCACGACCCCACCGCGCAGGCGCTGCCCAGCGTGCTCACGCTCACCGCCACCCTGCACGGCCACGACGACGAAGCGCTGGCCGACGCCCAGCTCGCGCAGTGGGCGGCCGCACACTATGACCAGGGCCAGGCCATGTGGGCCTCGCCGTGGCGCGGGCTCGATCCCTACGCGGCATGGCGCGCACAGGCGCTGCTCGACGCTCGCCCGGAGCGCGCCGGCTGGCGCGGCTTCCGCGCCGCGGTGCGCGCGCTGCCCGAGCGCGCGGACGCGCTCATCGCCACCGCCGTGGCCGAACTGGATCTGCCCACCGAGGCGCAGGTGG
>JAGWVM010000087.1 GCA_018970895.1 Lysobacteraceae bacterium
GCCGCTGCTGGGCGAGGAGGACGCGATCATCTCCGACGCGCTCAACCACGCCTCGATCATCGACGGCATCCGCCTGTGCAAAGCCAGGCGCTTCCGCTACGCCAACTGCGACATGGCCGACCTGGAGAAGCAGCTGCAGGCCGCCGATGCGGCCGGCGCGCGCACCAAGCTGATCACCACCGACGGCGCGTTCTCGATGGACGGCTTCATCGCGCCGCTGGACCGGATCACCGCGCTGGCCGAGAAGTACGGCGCACTGGTGCACATCGACGAGTGCCACTGCACCGGCTTCCTCGGGGCCACCGGCCGCGGCTCGGCGGAAGTGCACGGGGTGATGGACAAGGTCGATACCTTCACCGGCACGCTGGGCAAGGCGCTGGGCGGCGCGCTGGGCGGCTTCACCACCGGCCCGGCCGAGGTGATCGAGATGCTGCGCCAGCGCTCGCGTCCCTACCTGTTCTCCAACTCGCTGCCGCCGCACGTGGTGGCCGCGGCGATCAAGGTGTTCGACATGCTCGAAAGTGCCGGCGAACTGCGTACCCGCGTGCAGGAGAACACGGCGTATTTCCGCGAGCGGATGACCGCCGCCGGCTTCGACATCAAGCCGGGCGTGCACCCGATCGTGCCGGTGATGATCTACGACGCACCGAAGGCACAGGCGATGGCCAGCGCGCTGCTGGAGGAAGGCATCTACGTCACCGGCTTCTTCTACCCGGTGGTGCCGCAGGGCCAGGCGCGCATCCGCACCCAGATGAGCGCGGCGCACACCCGCGAGCACCTGGACCGCGCGATCGACGCCTTCACCCGCATCGGCAGGCAGCTCGGCGTGATCGGCTGAGCACCCTTCCCCGCGCCGCCGCTCAGCCGCGGCGCAGCGCCTGCACCTCGTCCGCCGTGAGGTGCCGCCACTGGCCCTTGGGCAGCTCGCCCAGGGCCAGCGGACCGATCGCTACCCGGATCAGCCGCAGCACGCCGATGTCGTGCGCGGCGAGCAGCCGGCGGATATGCCGGTTGCGACCCTCGTCCAGCACGACGTCCAGCCAGGCGTTTTTCTCGCCCTCGCGCAGCACGTTTACCGTCACCGCACCGAGCCGCTCGCCGGCATCGACCACGCCGGCACGCAGCTTCGCCAGCAGGGCCTCGTCCGGGCGGCAATCGACCTGCACGTGATAGGTCTTGTCCACGTGGTGCCTCGGCTCGGTCAATCCGGCGGCCCACGCGGTGTCGTTGCTCAGCAGCAGCAGGCCTTCGCTGGCCCGGTCGAGCCGGCCGACCGGACCGAGCCAGGGCAGACCGGCGCCATCCAGCAGGCCATAAACGGTGTCGCGGCCGCGCTCGTCGGCCGCGCTCACCACCACGCCGCGCGGCTTGTTGAGGGCCAGGTAGACCCGGCCGGCGGCCGCCACCGGCTGGCCGTCCAGCGCGATGCGCTCGCGCTCGCCGTCGGTCGGCCGCTCCGGATCGCGGATGCAGCGGCCGTCCACCGTCACCCGCCCCGCGCGCACGGCGAGCTCGGCCTGACTGCGCGAGCACACGCCGAGCTTGCTAAGCACGCGGGCAAGGCCGTAGCGTGGCCGGGCCGGGGAAGGGGAATCCTGGAAGCGTCGCGTTGCCATCGCGGCAGCCTAGCGAGCGGGCCGAGCGCGCGGCAACCGCGTGCGCACCATACGCCCGCGTCTGCGCGAACCGCTGCATCCGCGCCCGCGCGGGCCTCGTATTTCCTCACGTCTGCAGCTTTCACCGATCCGGATCGAACCCATGAATGAAGCAAGTGCGTCTCCCGGCATGTTCAGGCGGATGGCCGTCGGCCTCGCCCGCTGGTTCGATACCAGCGCGCAGGACGTGGACGGGGACGACGACCGGGTCGACTGGGTGCGGGTGGTTCCTTTCATCGCCATGCACCTGGCCTGCCTCGGGGTGATCTGGGTCGGCTTTTCCTGGTTCGCGTTCTGGGTCGCGCTGGGGCTGTACGCGCTGCGCATGTTCGCGATCACCGCGTTCTACCACCGCTACTTCTCGCACCGCGCGTTCAAGGCCTCGCGGCCGGTGCAGTTCGTGTTCGCGGTGATCGGTGCGGCCGCCGTGCAGCGCGGGCCGCTGTGGTGGGCCGCGCACCACCGCAACCATCATCGCCATGCCGACACCCCGGCCGACGTGCATTCGCCGGTGCAGCACGGCTTCCTGCGCAGCCACATGGGCTGGTTCATGACCCGCAGCGGCTTCCGCACCGACTGGGCCAAGATTCCCGACCTGATGAAGTACCCGGAGCTGCGCCTGCTCGACCGTTTCGACCTGCTGGTGCCGGTGGCACTGGCGGTGGGGCTGTTCTTCTGGGGCCGCTGGCTCGGTCACGCGCATCCGGAGCTGGGCACCAGCGGACCGCAGCTGCTGGTATGGGGCTTCTTCGTCTCCACCATCGTGCTGTTCCACGTCACGGTGACCATCAACTCCTTCGCCCACCGCTTCGGCAGCCGCCGTTTCGAGACGCGCGACAACAGCCGCAACAACTGGCTGCTGGCGCTGCTCACCTTCGGCGAGGGCTGGCACAACAACCACCACTACTTCCCGGGCTCGGCCCGGCAGGGCTTCCGCTGGTGGGAGGTGGACCTGACCTTCTACATCCTGCGCACGCTCTCGCTGTTCGGCGTGGTGCGCGGCCTGAAGGCCGTGCCCGCCGGCCTCAAACGCGGCCAGCGCTGAGGTGGGCATGCGCATCGCGGTCATCGGCGGCGGCATTTCCGGCATGGCCTCGGCGTGGCTGCTCTCGCGGCAGCACGCGGTGGACCTGTACGAAGCGAACGCCTACATCGGCGGCCACACCCACACCCACGACGTGGAGTCGGGCGGCCGCGACTACGCGGTGGATTCCGGCTTCATCGTGTTCAACCCGGACAACTACCCGCTGCTTTCCCGGCTGTTCGGCGAGCTGGGTGTCGAGTCGCAGCCCACCACGATGAGCTTCGCCGTGCACAACGAGGCGAGCGGGCTGGAATACGGTGCCACCAGCCTCGACGCGCTGTTCTGCCAGCGCCGCAACCTGCTCTCGCCGAGGTTCTACGGCATGGTGCGCGACATCGTGCGCTTCTACCGCGAGTCGCCGGCACTGCTGCAGACGGCGGACGCCGGCCCGACCCTCGGCGACTATCTGGAGCGCCACGGCTACGGGGCGATGTTCCGCGACGAGCACATCGTGCCGATGGCCTCGGCGCTGTGGTCCTCGCCGTCGCGCAGGGTGCTGGACTTTCCCGCCCGCTACCTCGTGCAGTTCATGGCCAACCACCACATGCTGCAGCTCGACGGACGACCCGAGTGGCGCGTGGTGCGCGGCGGATCGACCCGTTACGTCGACGCGCTGCGCGCACGCTGGGACGTGCGCGAGCGTATCGCCAGCCCGGTGACCGCGATACGCCGCGTCGACGGCGGCGTGGAGATCACCAGCCTCGGCCAGACCGAGCGCTACGACCAGGTGGTACTGGCCTGCCACAGCAACGAGGCGCTGGCGATGCTGGCCGACGCCTCGGCGGCGGAGCGCGAGGTGCTCGGCGCGATCCGCTACCAGGAAAACGACACCGTCCTGCACACCGATACCCGCCTGCTGCCGAAGCGGCGCAAGGCGTGGTCGGCGTGGAACGTGCTGATCCCCGCCTCGCCCACCGAGGCGTGCACGGTCACCTACTGCATGAACCTGCTGCAGACGCTGGACGCGCCGGACACCTTCTGCGTGTCGCTGAACTGTGCCGACCGCATCGACCCGGCCAAGGTGATCCGGCGCATGCGCTACGCGCATCCGGAATACACCCACGCCTCGGTCGCCGCGCAGCAGCGCAAGGGCGAGATCCAGGGCCGGTCCGGCACCTGGTTCGCCGGTGCGTACTGGGGTTGGGGCTTCCACGAGGACGGCATGCGCAGCGCGGTCGAGGTCGCCCGCGCGCTGGGGGTGGACTGGTGAACCCGGCGCTGCGCGAGCCGCTCGACGCCGCGCCGGCCGTGACCGACACCCGGCCCGACCGGGACCACGTGGCCCGGCGGCCGCTGGCCAGCGCCATCTACGAGGGCTGGGTTCGCCATCGCCGCCACGCGCCGCACCCGCACGCGTTCCGTTACCCGATCGCGATGCTGTACCTGGACCTGGACGAGCTGCCCGGCCTGTTCGAACGTCGCTGGCTGTGGTCGGTGAACCGCCGCAACGTGGCCGAGTTCCGCCGCAGCGATTATCTGGGCCCGGCCGGGCTGCCGCTGGACGAGGCCGTGCGCCGCCGCGTGGCCGAGCATACCGGGCGTCGCCCGGCCGGGCCGATCCGCCTGCTCACCCACCTGCGCTACGGCGGCCACGTGTTCAACCCGGTGAGCTTCTACTACTGCTTCGCCGCCGACGGCCGCACGCTGGAGACGATCGTCGCGGAGATCACCAACACGCCGTGGAAGGAACGCCACGCCTACGTGCTGCCGGTGGCCGAAGGCCGCAGCCACCGCCACACCACCGCCTGGCGCTTCGACAAGGTCTTCCACGTGTCGCCGTTCATGCCGATGGAACGCGGCTACGACTGGCGCTTCTGCATCCCCGACGCGTTCCTGCGCGTACACATGAACGTGATGGACGGCGAGCGTCGCGACTTCGACGCCACGCTGGTGCTCGAACGCCGCCCGCTCGACGGCGCCGGTCTGGCCCGCGTGCTGTGGCGCTTCCCGCTGATGACGCTGCAGGTGGTGCTGGCTATCCACTGGCAGGCGCTGAAGCTGTGGCTCAAGCGCAACCCCGTCCACGACCACCCAGGCAAGACCACCGGAAACTGATCCATGGACATCGAACTCGCCTCGCCCCTCGACACCGCAGCCCCTGCGGCCCTGCCCGGCCGGCTGGAGCGCCTGCTGCGCCAGCGCCTGCTGGCGCAGATGGGCCAGCTCAAGGGCTGCCGCCTGCGGCTGGACGACGCGCTGGGCGCGGTGGAGCTGGGCATGCCGCTGCCGGGCGAGGAGCCGCTGAGGGTGCATCTGACGGTGCGCGACCCGCGCTTCTACCGGCTGGTGGCGGCCAACGGCAGTGTCGGCGCGGGCGAGGCCTACATCGAGGACCTGTGGCACTGCGACGACCTGGTTGCACTGATCCGCGTGATGGTTCGCAACCGCGACCTGCTCGACGGCATGGAGACCGGCCTGGCCCGCCTCGGCGGCCTGGCGATGAAGGCCTGGCACGCGCTCAACCGCAACACCCGCGCCGGCAGCCGCCGCAACATCGCCGCCCACTACGATCTGGGCAACGAGCTGTTCGGCCTGTTCCTGTCCAGCGACCTGATGTATTCCTCGGCGATCTACGCCAGCGACGACGAATCGCTGGAGGTCGCTTCCACCCGCAAGCTCGATCGCATCTGCCGCAAGCTCGAACTCTCGCCGAACGATCACGTGCTGGAGATAGGCACCGGCTGGGGCGGCTTTGCCATCCACGCCGCGCGCCACTACGGCTGCCGCGTGACCACCACCACCATCTCCCGCGAGCAGTACGAGCTGGCCTCCCGGCGCGTGGCCGAAGCCGGGCTGTCCGATCGCATCGAGCTGCTGCTCGAGGATTACCGCGACCTCGACGGCCGCTACGACAAGCTGGTGTCGATCGAGATGATCGAGGCGATCGGCGCCGAGTTCATGCCCACCTACTTCGGCGCGATCGCGAGGCTGCTGAAGGACGAGGGGATGGCGCTGATCCAGGCGATCACCATCGAGGACCACCGCTATGCGCAGGCGCTGAAGTCGGTGGACTACATCAAGCGCTACATCTTCCCGGGCAGCTTCATCCCCTCGGTGAGCGCGATGCTGGGCGCGGCGCGCGAGTCCAGCGACCTGCGGCTGTATCACCTGGAGGATATCGGCCCGAGCTACGCGCTCACCCTGAAGGCGTGGCGCGAGCGCTTCCTCGACCGTCGCGACGATGTGCTCAAGGCCGGCTACGACGAGCGCTTCGTGCGCATGTGGGAGTTCTACCTCGCCTACTGCGAAGGCGGCTTCCGCGAGCGCTCGATCGGCGACGTGCAGATGCTGCTGACCCGCCCGGGCTGCCGCCGCGCGTCGTTCCTTCCCGACCTGGCCACCGCGGCCACCGCCTGAGGTGCCCCGAGTGAACGCCTGGACCAATGCCATCGCCTACCAGCTGGTCTGGTTTGCCGCGATCTGGGGCGCATCGAGCGGCCACTGGTGGCTGGCGCCGCTGGCGCTGCTGCCGTTCGCAGCCTGGATGCTGGGGCGGCCGGACGGCGGTGCCGATGCGCTGCTGATGCCGATCGCCGTGCTGCTGGGCATCGTGCTCGACTCCAGCCTCGCGGCGAGCGGGCTGGTGGCCTACGCCTCGCCGGTGCCGTTCCCGCATGCCGCGCCGCTGTGGATCCTGTCGATCTGGGCAGCGTTCTCGCTGACCCTGCGGCACAGCTTCCGCTTCCTGCACGGTCGGACACGGCTCGCCGTCGTGCTTGGCGCGGTGGGCGGGCCGATGGCCTACGTCGGCGCCGGCCACGCGTGGCACGCGGTGACCTTCCCTCTGGGCACCACGCCTGCCGTGATCGCGCTGGGCGCCGGCTGGGCCATTGCCATGCCGCTGCTGATCGGACTCGCGGTCCGGATCGAGCGCACGTCCGGCCCACGACACGTCCCGGGAGAACCCCATGTGGCATGAGTTCGGTTGGCAGGTGCTGTCGGTGTGGCTGGCCACCGCCACGGCGATGACCGTGGGCTGGTGGATCCAGTACCGCACCCGCAACGCCACGTTGGTGGACGCAATCTGGACCGCCACGATGGGCCTGGCCGCGCTGTTCTATGCGGCGATGGGCAGCGGCGACCCGCTGATCCGCGGCCTGCTCGCCCTGTGCGGCGGCCTGTGGGCGCTGCGCCTGTTCCTGCACCTGCTGGACCGCGTACGCCACGAGGACGAGGACGGCCGTTATCGATACCTGCGCGAGTACTGGCGGGACAGCCAGCCGAAGTTCTTCGCGTTCTTCCAGGCGCAGGCCCTGTTCACCACCATTTTTTCGCTTCCCTTCCTCGCGGTGGCCGCCAATCCCGGCACGCAGCATGCGTCGGGGTGGATCGTCGCGGCGCTGCTGGTATGGCTGCTCGGCCTCAGCGGCGAGGCGATCGCCGACCGGCAGCTGGCACAGTTCCGTCGCCGCCCGGACAGTCGCGGCAAGACCTGCCGCGAGGGGTTCTGGCGCTACTCGCGGCATCCCAACTATTTCTTCGAGTGGACGCACTGGTTCGCCTACGTGCTGCTGGCGGTCGGCTCGCCGATCGCCTGGCTGGCGATCCTCGGCCCGGTGCTGATGCTGGTGTCGCTGTACCGCTTCACCGGCATCCCCTTCACCGAGGCGCAGGCCCTGCGCAGCCGCGGCGACGACTACCGCGACTACCAGGCCCGCACCAGCCCCTTCATTCCCTGGTTTCCCAAGACACGAGGATCACGGCCATGACCGACAGCCTTGCCATGCCGTCCGATGCGATCGAACAGACCGAAGAACACGGCCTGACCCGCCTGGCCGAATCGGGACTGGTCCCGGACGCGCTGCTGCGGCTCGGTATCCGGCGGCTGTGCGCCACCCGCCTGCGCGACGAGCGCGCCGGCGGCGAAGAGGCGGTGTGGGCACGCTTCCGCGACCGGCTGGAGCAGCTGCGCCAGAGCCCGCTCGCGCTGCACACGGACGCGGCCAACCGGCAGCACTACGAGCTGCCACCGCGCTTCTTCGAGCTGTGCCTGGGCAAGCGCCTGAAGTACTCCAGCTGCTACTACCCGACCGGCCGCGAGACGCTGGACGAAGCCGAGGAAAAGATGCTCGCGCTCTACGGCGAGCGCGCCGAGCTGGCCGACGGCCAGGACATCCTCGAGCTGGGCTGTGGCTGGGGCTCGCTGACGCTGTGGATGGCCATGCGCTACCCCGGATCGCGGATCACCGCCGTCTCCAACTCGCGCCCGCAGCGCGAGCACATCCAGGCACGCTGCCGCGCGCTCGGCCTGTCCAACGTCCGGGTGATCACCGAGGACGTCAACCGGCTGGCACTCGACGCGGACCAGTTCGACCGGGTGGTTTCGGTGGAGATGTTCGAACACGTGCGCAACTACCAGGTGCTGCTCGAGCGCATCGCCGGCTGGCTTCGCCCGGGCGGCAAGCTGTTCGTGCACATCTTCTGCCACCGCGAGCTGATGTATCCGTTCGAGACCGAGCGCGACGACGACTGGATGGGCCGGCACTTCTTCACCGGTGGACTGATGCCCGCGGCCGACACGTTCCTGCATTTCCAGCAGCACATGGTCGTGGAGCAGGAGTGGCGCCTGGCCGGCAGCCACTACGAAAAGACCGCGAACCACTGGCTGGCCAACCAGGACGCCCACCGCGACGAAGTCCTGCACGTACTGGCGGAAACCTACGGCGCGTCGCAGGCCAGACTGTGGCACCAGCGCTGGCGCATGTTCTGGATGGCCTGTGCGGAGCTGTTCGGTTACGACGGCGGCAACGAGTGGCTGGTCGGCCACTACCGGTTCCAGCGCCGCGCCGGCTGACGAACCGGGCTCCGGCTTCATCCGCGAAAAGCCCGGCCTGGCCGGGCTTTTTGTCGTGCCCCGCATGGCGACGGCCTGCACGCCGCGAAAAAAAGAAGCCCGGCCGGAGCCGGGCTTCCTCATGACACGCGGTGCGGATCCTTACTGCTGGACCTGCAGCTCCGTGCGGCGGTTGCGGGCGCGACCGGCGTCGGTGTCGTTGGTGTCCACCGGATCGCTCTCGCCGTGGCCGACCGGACCTTCCAGACGGCTCGCGTCAATGCCGTGCGCCGTCAGGTAGTCGTACACGATCTGCGCGCGACGCTCCGACAGGGCCTGGTTGTACTGCTCCGTGCCCTTCGAGTCGGTGTAGCCGGCCACCATCACCTTCACCTGCGGGTAGCGCTGCAGCGTGTCCACCGCCTGGTCCAGGATCGACAGCGAGTCCGCCGTCGGCTCGGCCAGCGCCTTGCCGATCTCCGACGCCTTCACGTGGCCCTTCTTCGGGTAGTCGAACTTGAAGTTCACGCCGCGCAGGTCGATCACCACCTTCTGCGGGCAGCCGTCCGGACCCACGATCGTGCCGGCCGCCGTCGCCGGGCACTTGTCGTCGCAGTCGTTCACGCCGTCATGGTCGCTGTCCAGCGTCGAGCAGTCCGGCTTCGGCGGCGGCGGGGCCACGGCCGCCGGAGCCGGCGGCGCCGGGGGTGCGCCGAAGCGCGACACGATGCTGAAGCCCAGGAACCAGTCACCGTAGCCGTCCTGCGACGGCTGGCTCTTGTTGTCCCAGTCGTAGCGGTAGCCGCCCTCGATGCGCACATCGGAGCTGTCCGTCACCGTCTTGGACACGCCCAGGCCCAGTTCGGCCGCCGGCGAGAAGCCCTGCGCGCCGCGATCGTGGTGGTTGCTCCCCATCACGCCCGCCAGCAGGTACGGACGCCACGCGTTCCAGTCACCGCGGTAGAAGCGTGCCGCCGCGCCGTACGTGTTGTTCGACCAGTTGCCGCCACCCACCTTGCCGTCCACGTTCCGGTTGGTCCGGTCCGCGAACAGGTCGATCGACACGTCCGGCGAAATGAACCGGCCCACGCCCAGCCCGTAATACAGCTGGCGGCTGTTCGTGTTGCGAGCCGTGTCGTTGTAGTAACCACCAATGGTCGGCGCGACATACCAGCGGCCGTCGTAATTCGACGAACTCGTGCCCGCTGCGCTGTCCGCCGCCGGCGCCGTGTCCTGCGCGTGAACGGCACCCACGCCGCCCAGGGCCAGAGCAATCACAAAATACAAGCCCTTACGTTTCATCAGGTGTCTCCTTGGTGGTGACTCGTGTTCGTTTGCGTTGGTCATGCGGCCCGAACGCTGCCGGGTCGAAATACCGGCATTTCGACCGGTCGGACGTGCGGGCTGCACCTCCCCCTTAAGGCGAAAACGATTATCGGGTCACGCCGTATTTACAGCGTGAAAAGTTCCATGAAACGCTGAATCGGCATCGAATCAAGGCGCGCGGGATCGGCGACGGCCGCCATGATGGCGTCGACCCGCGATCCGGAAAACCGGCCGCGCATCGCATCCTCGAATTTCTTCATCAAAAGCGGCAGGCCCTCGCTGCGCCGCCGCCGATGACCGACGGGATAATCGATGGAAACCTTTGCGGTATGCGATCCGTCGGTGAAGTAAACCTGCACGGCGTTGCCGATGAAGCGCCTGGCGGGATCGGCATAGTCGCGGCTGAAGCGCTCGTTCTCGACCACGGTCATGCGCTGCCGCAGCGCATCGATGCGCGGATCGGCGGCAACCTCGTCACCATAGTCGTCCGCGGTGAGCCGGCCGAAGATCAGCGCCACCGCCACCATGTACTGGATGCAGTGATCGCGATCGGCGTAGCCGGCCAGCGGGCCGGTCTTGTCGATGATGCGCCGGCCCGCCTGCTGGGTCTCGATCACCACCCGTTCGATCCCGTCCAGCCGGTCGACCACCTGCGCGTGCAGGGCCATGGCGCACTCCACGGCGGTCTGTCCGTGGAACTCTGCCGGGTAGCTGATCTTGAACAGCACGTTTTCCATCACGTAGCTGCCGAACGGCCGCTCGAACTCGAATGCCTTTCCACCGAACGCCACGTCGTAATAGCCCCAGGTCGGCGCCGACAGCGCGGACGGATACGCCGGCTCGCCGCGCTGCACCGCGTGGATGGCGTGGATCACCGCGCGGCGGCAGGCATCGCCGGCAGCCCAGCTCTTGCGTGGCCCGGTGTTCGGAGCATGGCGGTAGGCGCGCAGCGGGCCATTGTCCAGCCAGCTCTGCGACACCGCCGCGACGACCTGGTCGCGGTCACCGCCGAGCATGCGGGTGGCGATGGCGGTGGAGGCCAGCCGCACCAGGATGACGTGGTCCTGACCGACCCGGTTGAAGCTGTTGCGGAGTGCGTAGCAGCCCTGGATCTCGTGCGCCTTGATCGCCCAGGCGAGGACGTCGCGCATGGCGATGGTCGATCCGCCCTCGCGCTCGCTCCGGCGGGCAAGGTAATCGGCGAGCGCCAGGATAGTGCCGAGATTGTCCGACGGATGGCCCCACTCGGCCGCCAGCCAGGTGTCGTTGAAGTCCAGCCAGCGGATCTGCGTGCCGATGGCGAACGCAGCCTGCGCCGGATCGAGCTCGTGACCGGTCCCGGGCACCCGCGCCCCACCGGGCAGCGTGGCGCCGGGCACCAACGGACCGGCGTGGCTGACGCATGCCGGGAACTTCATCGCCAGCATCGCCGAGGCCAGCGAATCGAGCAGCACCAGGCGGGCGGTGTCGTAGGCCTCGACCGAATCGATCCGGGCATCGACGACATAGTCGGCGATGTCCACCATGGGCCGGTCGGGCAGCGGCCGTGCGGCCGAGCGTGCATCGCGGTTGGTCATGCGCTTCGCCTCCTCGATGCGGGACGTCGCGGGTCGGTCGCCACGGCAGGCGCGGAGCGACACCGCGATGTCCAGCCAGCGTACCCGGGCGATGTCGACGCCGCGGCAAGCCGTCGCCCGGTCAGTCGACAGGCACCCGTACGCAGCCCTGCATCAGCACGCGCGCGCTGCGGCTCATGATCGCCTTGGTCACCGTCCAGCGGCCGTTGGCAAGGGCGGCCTGGGCACCCACCCGCAACGTGCCGGAGGGATGGCCAAACCGCACGGCCTGCCGCTCGCCGCCACCGGCAGCCAGGTTCACCAGCGTGCCGGGGATCGCGGCGGCGGTGCCGATGGCCACCGCCGCCGTACCCATCATGGCGTGGTGCAGCTTGCCCATCGACATCGCGCGCACCAGCAGGTCGATGTCACCCGCTTTCACCGGCTTGCCGCTCGAGGCGACGTAATCGGCCGGACCGGCGACGAACGCCACCTTGGGCGTATGCTGGCGCGTGGCGATCTGGTCCAGCGACCGGATCAGCCCCATGCGCAGCGCGCCGTGCGCGCGGATGGTCTCGAACATCGCCAGCGCCCGGTCGTCGCCGTTGATGACGTCCTGCAGTTCGGTGCCGGTGTAGCCGACCGCGGCGGCCTCGACGAAGATCGTGGGAATGCCCGCGTTGATCAGGGTCGCCCTGAGCGTGCCGACGCCGGGCACTTCCAGATCATCGACCACATTGCCGGTGGGGAACATGGCGCCGCCGGCGCCCTCTTCCTCCGCCGCCGGATCCAGGAATTCCAGCTGCACCTCGGCGGCCGGGAAGGTCACCCCGTCCAGCTCGAAGTCGCCGGTCTCCTGCACCGCGCCGTCGGTCATCGGCACGTGGGCGATGATCGTCTTGCCGATGTTGGCCTGCCAGATGCGCACCGTGGCGATGCCGTCGTGCGGCACCCGCGCCGGATCGACCAGCCCGCCGGCGATGGCGAACGGACCGACTGCCGCGGTCAGGTTGCCGCAGTTGCCGCTCCAGTCGACGAAGGCCTTGTCGATGGCCACCTGGCCAAACAGGTAGTCGACATCGTGATCCGGCCGGGTGCTCCTGGACACGATCACCGTCTTGCTGGTGCTGGAGGTGGCACCGCCCATGCCGTCGATCTGCTTGCCGTAGGGATCGGGGCTGCCGATCACCCGCTGTAGCAAGGCGTCGCGCGTGGTACCCGGCACGCGCGCGCCCTCGGGCAGGTCGTCCAGGCGGAAGAACACGCCCTTGCTGGTGCCACCGCGCATGTAGGTGGCGGGAATGCGGATCTGGGGTTTGTGGCTCATGGCAAAAACCTGTGCGATCAAGTTCGATTCACTCCCCACTCCCGGGCGGAAGAGGGGGCTTGAGTTCACGCCGCCTGCGAGGCCTCGAGGAAGTCCTGCGCGAAGCGCTGCAGCACGCCACCGGCCTCGTAGATCGACACTTCCTCGGCGGTGTCCAGGCGACAGGTCACCGGCACCTCGACGCGCTCGCCGCTCCTGCGGTGGATGACCAGGGTGAGTTCGGCACCCGGCGTGCGCGCGCCAACCACGTCGAAGGTCTCGCTGCCGTCGATGCCCAGCGTCTTGCGGTTGGTGCCGGGCTTGAACTGCAGCGGCAGCACGCCCATGCCGATCAGGTTGGTGCGGTGAATGCGCTCGAAGCCCTCGGCCGCGATCGCCTCCACGCCGGCCAGCCGCACGCCCTTGGCCGCCCAGTCGCGCGACGAGCCCTGGCCGTAGTCGGCGCCGGCAATCACGATCAGCGGCTGCTTGCGCTGCATGTAGGTCTCGATCGCTTCCCACATGCGCATGACCTTGCCTTCCGGCTCCACGCGCGCCAGCGAGCCGCGCTTCACTTCGCCATCGACCACCGCCATCTCGTTGACCAGGGTCGGGTTGGCGAAGGTGGCGCGCTGCGCGGTGAGATGGTCGCCGCGGTGGGTCGCGTAGGAATTGAAGTCCTCTTCCGGCAGGCCCATCTTCGCCAGGTACTCGCCCGCCGCGCTGGTCGGCAGGATCGCGTTGGACGGCGACAGGTGATCGGTGGTGATGTTGTCGCCGAGCACCGCCAGCGGCCGCATGCCGGTGAGCGTGCGCTCGCCGGCGAGGGCGCCCTCCCAGTACGGCGGACGGCGGATGTAGGTGCTCTGCGGGCGCCAGTCGTACAGCGGGGCGGCGCGGGTACCGCCGTGGCCGGTGCGGGCGAACATCGGCTCGTAGACGGCGCGGAACTGCTCCGGCTTCACGCTGGAAGCCACGATCGCATCGATCTCCTCGTCGCTGGGCCAGATGTCCTTGAGCGTCACCGGCCGGCCGTCGGCATCGTGACCCAGCGCGTCGCGTTCGATGTCGAAGCGGATGGTGCCGGCGATGGCGTAGGCGACCACCAGCGGCGGCGAGGCCAGGAACGCCTGCTTCGCGTACGGGTGGATGCGGCCGTCGAAGTTGCGGTTGCCGGACAGCACGGCGGTCGAATACAGGTCGCGCTCGACGATCTCCCGCTGGATCGCCGGATCGAGCGCACCGGACATGCCGTTGCAGGTGGTGCAGGCGAACGCGACGATGCCGAAGCCGAGCTTCTCCAGCTCCGGCAGCAGCTTCGCTTCCTCCAGGTACAGCTGCACCGCCTTGGAGCCGGGCGCCAGCGAGCTCTTCACCCACGGCTTGCGGGTCAGCCCGCGCGCGTTGGCGTTGCGTGCAAGCAGCGCGGCGGCGATCACGTTGCGCGGGTTGCTGGTGTTGGTGCAGCTGGTGATGGCGGCGATGATCACGGCGCCGTCCGGCATCTGCCCGGGCGTTTCTTCCCACGTGCCGGCGATCCCGCGCGCGGCGAGGTCCGAGGTCGGCAGCCGCTTGTGCGGGTTGGACGGGCCGGCCATGTTGCGCACCACCGAGGACAGGTCGAAGGTCAGCGTGCGCTCGTACTGCGCGCGTGCCAGCGAGTCGGCCCAGAGGCCGGCGGCCTTGGCGTAGGTCTCCACCAGCTTGACCTGCTCGTCGCTGCGGCCGGT
>JAGWVM010000088.1 GCA_018970895.1 Lysobacteraceae bacterium
AGGAGCTCGACGATGAACAGCCTTGAGGTCATGGCCTCGGCATGGACAAGCCAAGCGCTGCGGATGACCTGGGTGTTCACCCTGGCGGTGGCGCTGGTGCTCGTCCTGCGCCGATTGCTGCGACGTCCCTGCGGGGCCGAGGCGGTGCCGCTGCTGTGGTGGCTGGTGCCATTGGCGCTGGCGGCCATGCAGGTGCCGCAGCCGACGGTGCGCGTGGATGCGCTGCCGCCCGTGGTGGTGCGCATCGCCGGCGGAGGCAGCTGGGCGCCGCCCGGGCCTGCACCGGGATGGGCGATCCCCTGGCCCTTGCTCGCGATGGCCGCGTGGCTGGCCGGTGCGATCGCCGTGCTGGCGCTGATCGGCATCGCCCAGCGACGCTACCTGCGCCGCCTTGCGGGTGCGCGGGCGATCGATATCGCCGGTGCGTACCGCCCGGTGTGGCAGGCCGCGCAGAACGACCTCGGACCGGCCGCGGTGGGGGCGCTGGGTGTGCGCATCGTGCTGCCGGCCGACTTCCTTGCGCGCTACACCCCGATCGAGCAGGCGCTGATCCTGGCCCACGAGCAGGCGCACGCGCGGCGCCGCGACGGCCTCTGGCGGCTGCTCGCTCAGGCTCTTGCTGCGCTGTTCTGGTTCCACCCGCTGGCCTGGCTCGCGCTGGCCTGCCTGCGCCAGGACCAGGAGCTGGCCTGCGATGCCGCCGTATTGCGCGAGCACGGTGCGCCGCGCCGGGACTACGCCAACGCCATGCTTAAAACCCAGCCTTCGCCGTTGATGCTGCCGGTGGGGTGTTCCTGGTCCGCGCGTCACCCACTCACGGAGCGAGTCGCCATGTTGAAGCTGCCTGTCCCCACGACCACCCGTCGCCTGGCCGGCCACGCCGCGCTCGGCGCGATCGTGCTCGCCGGTTCGTTCGCCGTCTATGCCGCGCAGTCGGCGCCGGCGGTCCACCATCCGTCGGCGGCGGCCGTGAAGGAGGCGCTGGTGCTGTTCGATGGCGCCAGGACGGCGGTGACCGATTACTGGTTTCACCACGGCTACGAATTGCCGGCCAACAACGCCACGGCGCAACTGCCGGAGGGGTCGCTGATCGTCGGCAAGGACGTCGACGGCGTGACATTCGCGGACGGCCGGCTCACGGCCACGCTGAGGGACTCGGCCGGCGGCGGGCACGTGCGGCTGGTGGCGATGCCCGACGCGGAGCACCAGACGATGCGCTGGCAGTGCGAGAGTCCGGATATCCCGGAGATCGCCCGGCTGCACGAGGGCTGTGCCTACGTCCCCGCGGGCGCGTCGGACGATGGGTCTGGCCGTGCGACTTTCACGCTGGAGCTGGCAGTCGGCGTCGCCGGCCAGCCGGCTCATCTGCATTCCACCACCTGCCTCAAGGGCGCCGACGACGCTTATCACTTCGTCGTCACCACGGACAAGGCATTGCCGCCCTGGAAAGGAAAGGTTGGGATCGTGCCCGCACCCGACGGCCAGATGGAGATCCATGCCAGGATCACGGGTGGTTCACTCAAGGCACCGGTGACGCCGATCCTGCGCACGCGTGTCGGCCCGAGTGCGGTGATCCAGATCGGCCGGGTGGTGGCGGGGGTGGACCACACCCTGCGTCTGGACCTTACCGCGTGGCCCGGGTGCGGCACGCCGCGCCCGGTCGTGGATGACGGCGACGTGCACGCCCGGTTCTCCGGTCCCAGCGCGCGCGTGATGGCGTCCACCTTGGCCGAGCGGGCCGGACTGACCCTGCTCGATCCGGGATCGCTGGACGACAGCCGTCCGGTGGCCGGCAATTTCGAAGGGGTGCCACCCCGCAGAGCGCTGCAGCTGATCGGCAGCCTGGTCGGCATGAAGCCCGAGTTTTCCGGTCAAACCGTGCGCTTTGTCGCCCGGTAGCTCGCCGTGCGGGCCGATATACTTCCGGCCTCGCCGGGGAGTATCTGCACGTGAAGTCGCGTCGCCGTCTGTGGAGCCTGTTTGCCGCGCTCGGGCTGGCGACGTCCGCCCAGGCGACTGGCCCGGTGCTGGTGATCCACGCCGGGGCCGGCGCGCCGCGCAAGGACATGCCGCCGGCGCGTGAGAAGGCCATCCGCGCCGCGCTGACGCGGGCGCTCGAGGCAGGCTACGCCGAGCTCAAGGCCGGCCGGCCGGCGATCGACGGCGTGACGGCTGCGCTGGTGGTGCTGGAGGACGATCCACTGTTCAACGCCGGGCGCGGCTCGGTGTTCACCCACGCCGGCACGCTGGAAATGGATGCGGCGATCATGGACGGCTACACGCTGCGTGCCGGCTCGGTGGCCGCGATCGACCGTGTGCGCAACCCGATCCTGGCGGCCCGCGCGGTGATGGAGCATTCGCCGCACGTGATGCTGGTCGGCGCCGGGGCCGAGGCCTTCGCCCGGTCGCAGGGCCTGGCGATGGAGGATGACGCCTGGTTCCGCACCGACGAGCGCTGGCAGCAGCTGCAGCGGGCGCTCAAGGAGGATGCCGCCGGCAAGCCACACGCCGACGAGGCCACGGCCAAGCATTTCGGCACGGTCGGCGCGGTGGCGCTGGACCTGGACGGCCACCTGGCGGCGGGCACCTCCACCGGCGGCATGAACGACAAGCTGCCCGGTCGCGTCGGCGACTCGCCGATCATCGGCGCCGGCACCTACGCCAACTCCGGCTGCGCGGTGTCCGGCACCGGCTGGGGCGAGTTCTACATGCGCACCGTGGCGGCGCACGCCATCTGCATGCGGGTGACCCAGCTGCGCATGCCGATCGCCCGCGCGGCGGCGGAAGTGATCAACCAGGAGATCCCCGCGATGGGGGGCAGCGGCGGAGCGATCGCGCTGGACGACCGCGGCCACATCGCCATCCCGTTCAACACCGACGGCATGTTCCGCGGCTGGATCGACGGCACGGGCAAGCCGCACGTGGCGATCTTCGGCGACGAGGACGACGGTGCCGGCGAGCCGCTTCCCGTGCCGGCGCCGGCGCCCGACGACGCCGCCACCGGCCGCTGAGCCGGCCGGATCAGTCTTCCCGGTCCGGGCGCTCGCGCACCGGGTGCTTGCTCAGCTTGCGCTGCAACGTGCGGCGGTGCATGCCGAGCCGGCGGGCGGTTTCGGAGATGTTGCCGTCGCACTCGGTCAACACCCGGTGGATGTGCTCCCACTCCAGCCGGCGCAGCGCCAGCGGTGCCTCGGGTGCTTCCACCACGTCGTCGTCGTCGGCGTGCGGGCCGTCGCCCTCGGTGAGCGCCCGCACCACCGCGTCGGCATCCACCGGCTTGGCGAGGTAGTCGTGCGCGCCGCGCTTGATCGCCTCGACCGCGGTGGCGATCGAGGCGTAGCCGGTCAGCAGCAGGATGCGCATGTCCGGCACCAGCCGGTGCAGGTCGGGGATCAGCCGCAGACCGCTGTCCTCGCCGAGCTTGAGATCCAGCACGCAGTAGCGCGGCTGGTGGCGGCGGGTGAGCGCACGCGCTTCGTCGGCATTGGTCGCGTTGAGCACCTCGAAGCCCCTCGAGCCCATGGCCCTGGCCAGGACGCGACCGAAGGTCGGGTCGTCGTCGACGATAAGCAGGGGACGGGCGGAGGCATTCAGGTCGGTCATCACGGTATCCAGGCGGTTCTATCCGGTTATTTTGACGGCTGCGGCGCCCCGCGTGCACCTTCGCGAGACGCGGGCGGTGGCGCGATCGAGGCGAGCGGCAGGCGCATGCTGACCCGTGCTCCATCCTCCGTGTTCACCGAGGTCAGCCGGCC
The DNA here is from genome assembly GCA_018970895.1 of Lysobacteraceae bacterium. Classification (GTDB taxonomy): domain Bacteria; phylum Pseudomonadota; class Gammaproteobacteria; order Xanthomonadales; family Rhodanobacteraceae; genus Dyella_A. The sequence continues at coordinate 3,756 of JAGWVM010000088.1, forward strand.
GCTGAGCCGGTCCGCAGTCGCCTCGGCGAGCGTGAGCCCGATACCGAGGCCGCCCTGCTTGCCGCTGTAGCCCAACGCAAGACCGGGCTCGTCGGGCAGGAAGCCGGGTCCGCGATCGCTCACATGCAGCTCCAGCCAGCCGTCCTTGAAACCTACGCGCAGTTCGACCTGGTTGGATTCGCGCATGGCCGAGGCGTCGGCGGCGTTGTTCAGCAGGTTGATCAGGGCGTGGCGAAGTCCGGGCGGGCTGCTGAGCGCGGCATCGGCGACCGCATCGTCCATCTCCAGTGCCAACTCCGCTTCCGGACGCAGCAGCTGAAAACGCTCGAGGCAGCCGTGCACGAAGGCGCCGACGCTCATCTGCTCTTCTTCCTGCGACAGCTGGGCCTTGCCGAAGGCGACCATTTCGCGAAGGATGCCGCGGCAACGCTCCACCTGCTCCTCGAGCAGTTCGATATCCTCGGCCAGCGGCTGGTCGGTGGCGTGTTCGCGGCGCAGCTCGGGCAGCAGCATGCGCATGGTGGCCAGCGGGGTGTTCAGCTCGTGCGCGGCGCCGGCGGCCTGGGTGGCGATGGCCAGGATGCCCTCATCGCGCAGGGCGCGCTCGCGCACCCGCTGCACCTCGTCCTGTTGCAGGCGCACCGCCGTCGCCAGGCGGTTGATGAAGAATCCCAGCAGCATGGCGGTGATCGCGAAGTTCACTGCCATGCCCAGCACGTGCAGCTCGAAGCCGGCGCGGCCCTCCATCATCGGCGGCAGCGGCAGGTAGTGGTGCAGCAGGAACACGTAGGCGAGGCAGGTCAGCGCCGCTACCGCCAGCAGCGCCGGCACGGTGAGCGCGGCGGCACCCAGCGCGATCGGGATCAGCAGCAGGGTGACGAAGGGGTTGGTGGCGCCGCCGGTCAGGTACAGCAGGGCCGACAGCACCAGCGTGTCGACGCCGATGTGGACGATCGTCTCCCACTCGCGCACCGGCCACGGCATCGTCAGCCGGAACGAGGCGAAGGCAGCGAAGATCGCATAGAGGCCGATCACCACCATCAGCGGCAGCACCGGGACTTCCATGTGCATCCACAGCGCCGCGAACAGCACGGCGCTGCTCTGGCCGGTGATCGCGCACAGGCGCAGCCAGGCGAGGGTCCGGGTCAGCGCCGACGGGGCGAAGCGTTGGGGCGAGGCGGGATTGAGCAGGGGCATAAGTGAAAAGGCCCGCCGGGTGGCGGGCCCTGGTGGCTTACGGGGCGGGCGTATCGTAGCCCTCTTCGCTGCGCGAGGCAGGCAGCGGGTCGTGGTTGGTGGCCACGTCGGAGTGGCTGGCCGACAGGCGATTCATCAGCGGCAGCACCGCGATCGCGATCACCGTGCAGCCCACGCCGACCAGGCCCAGCTTGTTGAACAGGCTGGTGTAGATGTCCAGCGACTGCACCGGGTCCTTGATGCCTTCCGGAATGTGCGCATAGTTCGCCACGACGCTGCCCAGGTACTGCGAGATGCCGGAGGCGACGTAGTACGCACCCATCATGAAGCCGCCCATGCGCGCCGGTACGTAGCGGGCGATCATCGCCAGGCCCAGGCCGGACACCAGCAGCTCGCCCAGCGAGTACAGGCCGTAGCCCCACACCATGATCCACGACGACACCTGGCCATTGACCGCCCAGCGCGCACCGACGCCGTAGATGAAGAAGCCGATCGCCACGGCGGCGAAGCCCCAGGCGAATTTCGCGGCGACGGAAATGTCCTTGCCGACCCGGCCCAGCGAGTTGTAGATGAGCACCAGCACCGGGCTCAGCAGCACGATCCAGATCGCGTTGAGCGACTGGAACTGCTCAGGGATCCACGTGAAGACGTGCCGGCCGAACACGCTGAAGTCCAGGTTCACGTTTTTCTGCGCGAACAGGTTCAGCGAGGTGGACATCTGCTGGTAGAAGATGAAGAAGAAGATCGTCTGCACCGTCAGCACCAGCGCGGCACTGAGGCCGGCGCGCTCGTCGCGGTGGCTGGAACGGATCAGGTGGATGAAGATGCCCAGGATCACCAGGCCGGCGGCGTACACGCACACGCGCGCCACTGCCTCGTTCTGCAGGATGAAGGCCGAGACGAACACCAGGACGACGCCGGCGCCCAGCACGCCCGCCAGTTTCTTCAGGTCGACCGGGCGGTCGTCCGCCGGCGAACCGATGTGCTTGAGCGTGCGGCTCATCAGGGCGTAGTTGGTCAGGCCCAGCGCGAGGCCTACCGCGCAGGCGCCGAAGGCCGTGTGCCAGCCCCAGTCGTCACCGTAGCGCTGGCCGACGTAGTCGCGGATCCACGGGGTGAGCAGCATCGAGATGGTCGAGCCGATGTTCACCGCCATGTAGTAGATGGTGAACGCGCTGTCTATCTTGGTGTCGTCGCCTTCGTAGATCTTGCGCACGAGGTTGCCGGCGTTCGGCTTGAACAGGCCGTTGCCGACGATGATCACGCCCAGCGAGATGTACAGGAACGAGGCACTTTCGGTGGGAATCCAAAGCAGCGCATAGCCCAGCATCAGCACGATCGCGCCGAACCGCATGGTGCGGCGCGTGCCGATCAGCTTGTCCCCGACCCAGCCGCCGATCGCCGGCGTCACGTAGATCAGCGCCGCCGCCGCGCCCCACACCAGGTTGGAGCGGGTGTCGACGAAGCCGAGCTTCTTGATCATGTAGGTGACCATCAGCACCTGCATGCCGTAGAAGCCGAAGCGCTCCCACATTTCGATCAGGAAGACGGTGCTGAAGGAGCGCGCCTGGGAGACGGGAGGATTCTGGATAGCCATGCCTTGTCCGTGCGGATGGATGCCGTGGTACCGCACGCGGCAGCACCTCTCGAACGTCGCCCCGGAGGGGGTGCAACCGTCGAAGCGTACCCGATTCGATCCGGGCGTGTGGTTGCACCGCAAAAGGGCAAACGGCTCGCGCGTGTGCGTGTGGCATGATGCCCGCCACCCGATCGCCGGCCGCCGATGGCCGGGGCCCCGTGTCCGTTCTGGAGTACCCATTCGATGCCCGGCAGTGGATTTCGAGGCAACCCGCGCCAGCTCTGGAACGCGTTCCGCTGGTCGATGAAGGGGCTGCAGGCGGGCTGGCGGCACGAGGCGTCGTTCCGGCTCGAGGCGATGCTGGCGGTGGTGCTGGTGCCGCTGGGCCTGTGGCTGGGCCACGGGCCGCTGGAGAAGATCGCGCTGGTGCTGCCGGCGGTGCTGGTGCTCTCGGCCGAGCTGCTCAATTCGGCGATCGAGGCGGTGGTGGACAAGGTCAGCCCCGATTTCCACGAGCTGGCCGGGCGCGCCAAGGACATGGGCTCGGCCGCGGTGTTCCTGCTGCTGCTGCTGATGCTGCTGTGCTGGGCGCTGGTGCTGGGGCCGCGCTGGCTGTGAGCGGGCGGCGCCCGTCGCACAGGCGTCGTATGCTGGCGGGCATCGGGAATCGTCCCGCTGCGTCCATCGAGGGAGTGAAGCCATGAAACTGCTGCGTACCTGCCTGATCCTGCTGCTGGTGGCCGGCCTTTCCGGCTGCGGCTACAACGCCATCCAGCGCCAGGACGAGGCGGTGAAGGCGTCGTGGTCGGAGGTCATCAACCAGTACCAGCGGCGCGCCGACCTGGTGCCCAACCTGGTTGCCACCGTGAAGGGCTACGCCCAGCACGAGGAGAAGGTCTTCGTCGAAGTGACCGAGGCGCGCGCCAAGGTCGGCTCGATCAAGGTGGATGCCGACACGCTCAACGACGCGGAGAAGCTCAAGCAGTTCCAGGCCGCGCAGGGTCAGCTCTCCAGCGCGCTGTCCCGCCTGATGGTGGTCAGCGAGAACTACCCGCAGCTCAAGGCCGACGGGCTGTTCCAGAACCTGCAGGCCCAGCTCGAGGGCACCGAGAACCGCGTCACCGTGGCGCGCAACCGCTACGTGCAGGCGGTGCAGGCCTACAACACGTTGATCCGCAGCTTCCCGAACAATCTCACGGCGAAGATGTTCGGGTACAAGGTCAAGCCGAATTTCAGCGTGGAGAACGAGCAGGCCATCTCCACCGCGCCGAAGGTCGACTTCGGTGCCGCGGCGCCGGCCGCGCCCGCCTCGGCGCATTGATCCGATGCGGCGCCTGACGCGCCTGCTCGTGCTGCTCGCGCTGGTGTGGATCGCGCCGGCTCGGGCGGCCGACGTGCCGCACCTGACCCGCCACGTCACCGACCTCACCGGCACGCTCACCCCGCAGCAGGTCGACGCCCTGGATGCCAAGCTGGTGGCGCTGGAGCAGCGCAAGGGCGCCCAGCTGGTGGTGCTGATGGTGCCCTCGCTGGACGGGCAGGACATCGATAGCTACTCGCTGGCGGTGGCCGAGGCCAACAGGATCGGCCGCAAGGGCACCGACGACGGCATCCTGCTGCTGGTCGCCAAGAACGACCGCGAGGACCGCATCGAGGTCGGCTACGGCCTGGAAGGTGCGGTGCCGGATGCGGCCACCGCCCGGATCCGGCGCGAGTTCATCGAGTCACGCTTCAAACAGGGTGATTTCTACGGCGGCCTGGACGCCGGTGTGGATGCGCTGATCAAGCTGATCGACGGCGAGCCCCTGCCGCCGCCGCGGGAGACCCGGCAACCCCGAGGTGGACTGGATATCGGCCACGCCATGCTGGTCGGGCTGTTCGTGGCGCTGTTTCTGCGCCGGCTGTTCGGCCGGGCCCACGTGATCGTGCGCACGCCACTGGGCGCGGCGTTGACCGGCGGCCTGCTGTGGCTGCTTGCGGCGGCGGTCGGCGTGGGTGTCGTCGGCGCGGTGATCGGCGCCATCGTGATGCTGATGCCCGGGGGCGGTGGCCGCTCGATCGGCGGCGGTGGCTGGGGCGGCTGGGGTGGTTTCGGCGGCGGCGGCTGGGGTGGTGGCGGTTTTGGCGGCGGCGGCTTCGGCGGCGGGGGCGGCGGTGGCTTCAGCGGTGGCGGCGGCAGCTTCGGCGGCGGCGGATCCTCGGGGAGCTGGTGATGGCACGCATCGAACGACTGGCGCGCAACCTTTTCGGCGCCTGGTTCCAGCTGCGCCGGTGCTTCCCGTCCGTGCTGCTCGACGAGATGGCGGTGGCGATCCGCGACGGCGAGCGCCGGCACCGGGGCGAGCTGCGCTTCGCCGTGGAGTCCCGCCTCTCGCCGACGGCGGTGTGGACCGGCATGACGGCGCGGCAGCGGGCGCAGCAGGTGTTTGCCCGGCTGGGCGTGTGGGACACCGAGCTCAACACCGGCGTGCTGGTCTACGTGCTGCTGGCCGAGCGGCGGATCGAAATCGTGGCCGACCGCGGCCTCGCGGCGCCGGTCGGGCGTGAAGCCTGGGAGCGCATCGGCGTGGCGATGCGTGCGGCCTTTGCCGCCGGCCGCTGGCGCGAGGGCAGCCTGGAGGGCATCGCCGCGATCCACGCGCTGGCTGCCGAACACTTCCCCAGCGACGGCCGGGACAACCCGGACGAACTGCCTGACCGACCGGTCCTGCTGTGAACCACGAGGCCGCCCGCGGGCGGCCTCGTCGCCGCATTACCCCATGCGCTTTCAGCGGCCCTTGCCGATGTACTTCTCAAGAAACGCCTGCAGCGTATCGAGCAGCTCGATGTTGTCCTTCTCGCTGTAGAAACCGTGACCCTCGCCGGGTTTCACCAGCGTCTGGTAGGGCTTGTGCGCGGCATCGAGCGCGGCGGTCATCGCCTTGAACTGCGCGAACGGGGCGCGCTGGTCGTCCTCGCCGTGGATCAGCAGCACGGGTACGTCGATCCTGTCGGCCAGCTTGTCCGGTGAATTGGCGTCGAGGTCCTTTTCGTCGGCTCCCATGATCGCCCGCATCGCGTTGCGACCCGCCTCGCTCTGCCGGGTGTCGCCCTTCCTGTAAAGCAGTGCCATGTCGTACACGCCGGCGTAGCCCACGGCACACTTGAACAGGCCCGGCGCACGGATCGGCGCCATCAGGGCCGAATAACCACCGAAGCTCGCGCCGAACACGCAGATCCGGCCGGGGTCCGCGAACTTCTGCGCGATGGCCCACTTCACGCCGTCGATCAGGTCGTTCTGGATGGCGCCGCCCCATTGCCGGAAGCCGGCCTGCTGGAAGTTGACGCCGCGACCGCCGGATCCGCGGAAGTTGACCTGCAGCACAAGGTAGCCGCGATTGGCGAGGAACTGTGCGTCGCCGTCGTAGAACCAGTCGTCGCGGATGCCGATCGGGCCGCCGTGGGGCATCAGCACCATCGGCAGGTTGGACGGATCGACGCCCCGGGGAAAGGTCAGGATCGCCTCGATCGGCGTGCCATCGCGGGCGGTGAAGGTCATCGGACGTCGCTCGGCCATCTGCGCCGGATCGATCCACGGCTCCACGTCGAACAGCTTCTGCACCTTGTAGGTGCGGGTATTGATGAGGAAGTAGGTGCCCGGCGTGCGGTCGCTGCTGACACCGAACAGCAGCTCGCTGCCGTCGTCGCTGAAGTTGACGAAGTGCACGTAGCTGCCCGGGAACTTCAGGCTCAGCGCCCGGTGCAGCTTGGCCATCGGTGCGTTCGGATCGGGGTAGCGCGGCTCGGGCACGCCGGTCGCCAGCGCCGTCGCGAACGGCTGTTCGGGCTTGGCGCTCCACTCGATGTAGGCCACGCTGCCGAAGCCGGCGGGGGCGATCTGCCGACGGTCGCTGCCGTCCTCGGCCATCGAGACCAGCGAACTCGGGCCGCCGTCGGCGCTGTACTGGGCATACACGCCCTTGCCGTCCGGCGTGCTCTGCAGCGGATCGAAGCTGATCCCTACCTGCGCCGTGGTCAGCGGCGTCCAGCCGGAACCCTGGCGGTGGTAGACCACGTAGTCGAAGGCCGGGTTGCGGCCGAATGCGTAGTGCGCCTGGCCGTCCTTGCCGACCATGAAGCTCATGCCCGACACCCCGATGTCGCCGATCAGGTGACGGATGTTGTGCACGCCATCGACGTTGTACAGCGAGCTCTGGCTGTTGCTGTCCCAGCTTTCGGCGGCCATGTAGAAATGGCCGTCGGTCTGGTCCGGCTGGCCATCGTAGAAGCCCCAGCCCCGATCCGAACCGCGGGTGCTGGCGCGCCGGCCGTATTTCACCGCGTCGATGCCGAACAGGTAGTCCTGGTTCGTGCCGTCGTAGTCGGTCGCCAGGATCTCGCCGGTCAGGGACGGCTTCTCGATCGAGCCGTATTCATGCCCTTTCTCGATGATCAGCCGGGTCGGGCTGATCCACACGAAGTTCGCCGGCACGTCGTACTTGGGCATGCGCAGCATGCTGACCGGGTGGCTCAGGTCCGAAACCTTGAACACCACCAGCGCATGGGCGCCGTCGTCGCCGTCCATCCGCACCGCGAGGTACTGGCCATCCGGCGAAAGGCGTGGCGTGGAGATCGCCGGATGCCGCGCGAATGCGTCTACCGGAATGAGATTCGCGGCGTCCGCGGCGAGCGCACAGACACCGAGCGCCGCCCCGCACAGCGCCAGTCCAACCTGCTTGAGCATGTACCTTCCCCTGGATGCTCCCATCCGTGCCGCCGGCCGCCCGGGAGCGCTGCGTCCGGCACCCCGCGACGATGCGCGGGCCCCTGGTCCCCTGCGCGAGTATACGTGCGAACTTTCGCACCCGTCCTTTCGCCGTCGGGCGCCGCGGACGTTAGACTTGCCGCTTTTGCAGCCCTGCCGCCATGACCCAGCCCTTCGTCGTCCGCTTCGATCCCGTCGCCTTCAAGCTCGGGCCGCTGCAGGTGCACTGGTACGGGCTGATGTACCTGTTCGGCTTCCTGCTGGTGGCCACGCTGGCCGAATACCGGCGCCGCCGGGGCCGTCTGCCGGTGAGCCGCGATGCGCTGAGCGACCTGCTGTTCTACGCGATGATGGGCGTGATCGTCGGCGGCCGCGTCTGGTACATGCTGTTCTACTATGCGGGCGGCCCGAGCTGGATCTGGCACGACCCGCTGGCGCTGTTCCGGGTGTGGGACGGCGGCATGAGTTTCCACGGCGGCCTGCTCGGCGTGGTGCTGACCGGCTGGTGGTGGTCGCGCCGGCATCGCCTGCACCCGTTCGACACGATCGATTTCGTGGCGCCGATGGTACCGCTGGGTCTGGGCCTGGGGCGGCTGGGCAACTTCATCAACGGCGAGCTGTGGGGCAAGCCCGGCGACGTGCCGTGGGCGATGATCTTCCCCGGTTCGCGCGACGAGGACCTGCAGCTGGCTGCCGGCAACCCCACGCTGACCGAGCGCCTGCAGCAGTTCGGCGGCCTGCCGCGGCATCCTTCGCAGCTGTACGAACTGGCGCTGGAAGGCGTGGTGATGTTCACGGTGCTCTGGCTGGTGTCGCTCAAGCCGCGGCCGCGCTATCTCGTTTCCGGCCTCTTCGCGCTGCTGTACGGCTGCTTCCGCTTTGCGGTGGAGTTCGTGCGCGTGCCGGATCCGCAGCTGGGTTACCTGGCCTGGGGCTGGCTGACCATGGGCCAGGCGCAGTCGGTTCCGCTGATCGTGGTGGGGCTGGTGCTGATCGCGATGTCACGGCGCGCGCCGGTGCTGCCGCTGGCGGCCACGTAGGAGGCCGCTCGCGGGCGATGCTTCTGGCTTTGATGTCGATCAGGAGCGGAGAGCATCGCCCGCGAGCGGGCTCCTACCTCATGGATAGTGCCTTGCGGGACGGGCCTCAGAAGTTGCTGTCGCCGCCCAGGATGTCGCCCAGCCCGCCGAGGATCGAGCCCTCGCCGCGCCGCTGTCCGCCGCCCTGCGGCGCCGCCGCCAGCATGCGGCCGGCCATGCGCGAGAACGGCAGCGACTGCAGCCACACCGTGCCGGGGCCGGTCAGCGTGGCTAGGAACATGCCTTCGCCGCCGAAGAACATGCTCTTGATGCCGCCGACGGGTTTGACGTCCATGCTGACCGTGTCGTGGAAGGCGACCACGCAGCCGGTGTCCACGTCGAGCTGCTCGCCGGCCTTCAGCTCGCGCTGCATCATGGTGCCGCCGGCGTGCACGAACACCCAGCCGTCGCCCTCGAGCTTCTGCATGATGAAGCCCTCGCCGCCGAACAGGCCGGTGAGGATCTTGCGCTGGAAGAAGATGCCCAGCTGCACGCCGCGCGCGCCGGCCAGGAACGAGTCCTTCTGGCAGATCAGCCGGCCGTTGTGCTCGGACAGCTTCATCGCCATCACCGTGCCGGGGTAGGGCGCGGCAAAGGCGACCCTGGCCTTGCCGCTGCCGGTGTGGGTGAACACCGTGGTGAACAGGCTCTCGCCGGTGATCACGCGCTTGCCGGCCGACAGCAGCTTGTCCATCAGGCCGCCGCCCTGGCTGGTGGTCGAGCCGTCGCCGAACACGGTGTCCATCTGCACCGCGGATTCCTTGTACATGAGCGCGCCGGCCTCGGCCACGGCGCTCTCGCCCGGGTCCAGCTCGATCTCGACGAACTGCATGTCGGTGCCGACGATGCGGTAGTCGATCTCGTCGGCCCGGCTGCCGCGCAGTGGCGGGGCCGGTGGCGGCGACACGCCGAGGCCGGCGCCCAGCTCGCCGACGGCGCGGATCGGCTTCCATTCGGTGAAGCCTTCGCGCCAGCAGTAGCCGTCCGGCTGGCGCTGCGCCTGTTCGCGAGCCGCTGCGTCGTCCAGCGGGCCGATCCGTTCGGCATCCTTGCCGTAGCTGAAGTACCACTGGGCCATCTGCGTTGCCTCCCTGGGAAAAGCCCGAGTCTAGGCGCGTGCGCCGGTGCCGGGGAGTGACCCTTGTCATGCCTCCCGGTCCCGTGCCGGCGGCTGCTAACCTTGGCGGATGCGCGCCTACCTCGACCTGCTTCGCCATGTGCTGGAACACGGCACCGAAAAATCCGACCGTACCGGCACCGGCACGCGCAGCGTGTTCGGCTGGCAGATGCGTTTCGACCTTCGCGACGGCTTTCCGCTGGTCACCACCAAGAAGTTGCACCTGCGCTCGATCGTCCACGAGCTGATCTGGTTCCTGCGCGGCGACACCAACATCGCCTACCTCAAGGAAAACGGCGTCAGCATCTGGGACGAATGGGCCGACGCCCACGGCGACCTCGGCCCGGTCTATGGCGCCCAGTGGCGCAGCTGGCCCACGGCCGACGGCGGCGCGGTGGACCAGATCCGCTGGGTGGTGGACGAGATCCGCCGCAACCCCGATTCGCGCCGCCTCATCGTCAGCGCCTGGAACGTGGGCGAGCTGCCGAAGATGGCGCTGATGCCCTGTCACACGCTGTTCCAGTTCTACGTGGCGGACGGGCGGCTGAGCTGCCAGCTGTACCAGCGCTCGGGCGACATCTTCCTGGGCGTGCCGTTCAACATCGCCAGCTACGCGCTGCTGACCCACATGGTGGCGCAGGTCTGCGGGCTCGAGGTGGGCGACTTCGTGCACACGCTGGGCGACGCGCACCTGTACAACAACCACGTCGAGCAGGCACAGCTGCAGCTCACGCGCGAGCCGCTGCCGCTGCCGACCCTGCGACTGAATCCCGACGTGCGCTCGATCTTCGATTTCCGCTACGAGGACGTGGCGATCGAGGGCTACCGGTCGCATCCGGCGATCAAGGCGCCGGTGGCGGT
>JAGWVM010000089.1 GCA_018970895.1 Lysobacteraceae bacterium
GCAGGTGGCCGCCGGCGAGCAGGCAGGTGAAGGCCAGCTTGACCTGTCGCGGCTTGCCCAGCAGGACCTGGTTGACCTGCGCCAGCGCCGCATCGAGGCGTTGCATCAGGGGATCGTCGCGGAGGGAAGGGGCAGACATGGTGATCGTGGGTTTCCTGGCGGCGGGCCGCAGCGTGGCGCATGCGTGACCCCAGCAGTGTAGTGGCGCCCGTCACGCGCTGGCGAGCCGCGTTCCTGACGGTTTTCGCCGTGCAGTCCGTGATCAAGCTGTGGTTGGCGGCCACGCTGGCGCCGTTCACCGACGAGGCCTTCTACTGGCTGGAAAGCCGGCATCCGGCGTGGGGATACAGCGACCTTCCGCCGCTCACGGCGTGGTTGATCCGCGGCGGCGAGGCGGTCGCCGGACACGGTGTGCTCGGCATGCGCTGGCCGTTCCTGCTGCTCGGTGCGGCGCTGCCGTGGATCGTGGTGAGGTTCGCGCGCGAGGCCTTCGACGCGCGCACCGGCTGGCAGGCCGGACTGCTCTGCCTGCTGCTGCCGCTGGCCGGCACGCTGGGCGTGCTGGCGCTGCCGGACGTGCCGCTGACGGTGGCGATCATGCTGGCCGTCCTCGCGCTGTTGCGCGTGGCGTCCTCGAACCGGTCGGGCGACTGGCTGCTGCTCGGCGGGGCGCTCGCGCTGGCGTGGATGACGCACTATCGCGCGGCGATGGCGATGCTGGTCGGGCTGACGTTCCTGCTGTTCGCCCCGCGCGGGCGGGGGCTGTGGCGTCGTCGTGGCCTCTGGCTTGCGCTGTCGGTGACGGCCCTGGGGCTGGTGCCGCTGGCGGTGTCGAACTGGCGCCAGCACGGCGCCGGTATTGCCTTCCAGCTGGTCGACCGAAATCCGTGGCGGTTCCATGCCGGTGCGCTGGTGCAGCCGCTGGAGCAGGCGCTGGCATGCACGCCGCTGCTCTACGCGATGCTGCTCTGGGCCGCCTGGCAAGCCTGGCGACGCCGCGGCGAGGGCGCGCCGTGGGACGTGGCGGCGTTCGTGTCGGGCGGCTTCCTCGGACTGTATTTCGTCCTGGGCCTGTTCGCCGACGACGTGCGCTTTCGCGCGCACTGGCCCCTGCCGGGTTACCTGCCGCTGCTGGCCGTGCTGCCGGTGCTGGTGGTCGCCCGCCCGCGTCCGGTCGCGCGCCGCTGGCTGTGGGCTGCCGCGGTGGTGGCGGCGCTGGGGCAGGCGCTGGGACTGGCCTGGCTCGGCATGGCGGCGACACCCGGTGGCGCCACGCGGCTGGTCGATTTCAAGGCGTTTCCCTATGCCTTCGTCGGCTGGCGCGAGGCGGCGGCCCTGGTGGCGCGCACCCCCGGGGACGGCGTGCTGGTGGCCGACAACTTCGCGCTGGCGGCCGAACTGGCGTTCGCGCTCGACGACCGCGAGCCCGTGTACAGCCTGGACAGCCCGCTTAACGCCAAGCACGGGCGCTCCCCGCAACTGGCGGCATGGGGTCTGGACGAGGCCGGGCTGCGCCGCACGCACGCCGGGCAACCGATGCGGCTGGCGGTGGAGGAAGCCGCGCAGGGTGAGCGCGAACGCTTTGTCTGGCTGGGCTCGATCTGCCGCCGCATCGATGCCCCACGGCCGCTGGCGCGACTTTCGCTCTACGACGGCCGCAAGCGGGTGGCGCTGTATGCCGGCACGGTGCCGGAGGGTCCGCCGGGCAGGTCCCCGGCTGACGTCAGCGAGCGCGCCGGCTGCAGGATCTGGCAGGCGGCCCACGCCGCCGATGTCCTGCGCTGACCGCGATCAGGGGAGCGCGAGGCCGGCCCGGCGGAGCAGGCGCGCCAGCGCGATCAGCGGCAGACCGACCAGCGCGGTCGGATCGTCGGTCTCGATGCGCTCGAACAGGCTGATGCCGAGCGCCTCGCACCTGAAGCTGCCGGCGCAGTCCAGCGGTTGCTCGCGCGCGACGTAGCGCTCGATCTCCGGATCGGACAGCGGCCGGAACACCGCCCGGGTCACGTCCACGTGCTGCTGCCGCGTGCCGTCGCGGGCATCGAGCAGGCACAGTGCAGTGTGGAACTGCACGGTGCGCCCGGACGAGCGGCGCAGCTGCTCGCGTGCCCGTTCGGCCGAACCGGGCTTGTCCAGCGGGGTGCCGTCGAGCTCGGCCACCTGGTCCGAGCCGATCACGAGCGCGCCCGGATGCCGCGCGGCGACCGCCTCGGCCTTGGCGATCGCCAGCCGCAGCGCCCGGTCGCCCGGCGCTTCGCCCGGGTGGTGGCATTCATCGACGCCGGGCGCGTCCTGCGCGAAGTCTTCGTGGATCCGGCGCAACAGTTCGGCGCGATAGCGCGAGGTCGACCCCAGCACGAGGGGCGGGATCATGCGCCCGGACCGCGGTGGATGTGGTCGCGCATCGCGCTGTCCAGGTCGTGCTGGGCCTGGCTCAACGCCTCGAGCAGGGGCCGCAGGCGACCGCGGGTGTCGCGCATCGATTGGGCGGCGGTGTCCAGCTGCTGCTGGCTGGCCTCGCTGGCGCAGTCGCGGATCCACAGCCGCTGCTGCAGCAGCGCGCGCAGGCCGGCGTCGATCGCCTGGCGGGCGTCCTTTTCGCTGGCGTGCGGGCTGTCGGGATTGAGCGACATCACCGCATGGGCCTTTTGCAGCCCGTTGCGGCAGGTCTTCAGATCGCCCTCCAGCCGGTCGGCGAGGTCGAGCAGGGCGTGCAGGCTTTCATGGTGCTGCCGCTCGCGCTGGCGCTGGCGCAGCAGCAGCACCGCCACCACCATCACCAGTCCGAGCAGGGCCGCGCCGCCCGCTATCATCATTTCGGGTGTCACTGGGGCGATCGCCGCGAGAACATCGGGCGGCCAGTCTGCCTGAAGCGACGCGGGGCAGGCAAAAGGCCCGCGGTACCCGTCCGGACCACCTTCGCAGGGCGCTGGTTGACTTGGCTCGCGGCCAATCTCATACTTTGTCGATTATGTCCGTGACACTGCCAGAGTCCGTGGACGCTTGGCGCATGGTTTCGGCGCGGCGTTCCTTCGCGGGAACGCTTCCGGTGGCCTCGTTGCCCCGCCTCTGCGGGATGCTGGCGGGCGACGCGGGAGACGTGGCCTACGAACTCGAGTTCGGGCGCGACGATCTCGGCATGGCGTATCTGGATGTCCGCGCGGAAGCGCCGCTGACGGTGACCTGCCAGCGGTCGCTCGAGGCATTCGCGCTGCCGGTCGCGGTCGACAGTCGGCTCGGATTGATCCGGTCCGAGCGCGAGGAGTCGGGGCTGTCGCCCGAGTCCGAGCCGCTGCTGGTGGACGAGGATGGCAAGCTGGCCCTGGCCGATGTCATCGAGGACGAATTGTTGTTGGCGCTGCCGCTGGTCCCGGTCAATCCGGACAGCGAGCTGCCCGAGGAAGTCACCCGTCCGCCGTCGGACTCCGAAGCCGGCGACGAACGCTCCGAAAACCCGTTCGCGGTGTTGCGCGAACTGAAGAAATAACCCTCTCGTTACAAGCGATTACGTTGGAGATCCGCCATGGCCGTTGCCAAGAGCCGCAAGACCCCGTCCACCCGCGGCATGCGTCGTTCGCACGACAAGCTGAAGACCGTGCAGCTGTCGACCGACCCGACCAGCGGTGAGGTGCACCTGCGCCATCACGTGACGGCCGATGGTTACTACCGCGGCAAGAAGGTCATCGACACCGCCACCGCGGTGGTCGAAGAGGATTGATCGGTCCCGCAAGGGATTCCGTTGGCAAAGCGGCGCGGTAACGCGCCGCTTTGCTTTTGCGCGCGCGCGAACGTACCTTTCCCGGCTTCGGTGCGGTTGCGATATCCAGAGGGGATGCGCGACGCCCGATCGACCGCACTGACTGGATAGTGGAATGACCTCGATCTACTCCCGCATCACCGGTACCGGCAGCGCCCTGCCGGAGCGCATCCTGACCAATGCCGACCTGGAAAAGCTGGTCGAGACGAGCGATGAGTGGATCCAGACCCGTACCGGCATCCGTCAGCGCCATGTCGCCGCCGCGGGCGAGACGACCGGTGACCTCGCCACGCTGGCTGCGCAGCGCGCGCTGGAGGCTGCCGGCGTCAAGGCGTCCGATATCGACCTGATCGTGCTCGGCACCACCACCCCGGACATCATCTTCCCCTCGACCGCCTGCCTCGTGCAGCACCGCCTGGGGGCCAACGGCTGTGCCGCGTTCGACGTCAACGCGGCCTGCTCGGGCTTCATGTATGCGCTGGGCATCGCCGACAAGTTCATCAGGAGCGGCCAGTCGAAGAAGGTGTTGGTGATCGGCGCCGAGACGCTGACCCGCATGGTCGACTGGACCGAGCGCGAGACCTGCGTGCTGTTCGGCGACGGTGCCGGCGCGGTGGTGCTGGAGGCCTCCGCCGAGCCGGGCATCTACGCCACCTGCCTGCATGCCGACGGCGGCCACAAGGATCTGCTTTACAACCCGGTCGGCGTCTCGGCCGGCTTCACCGACGAGCCGAACCATGGCGTGCGCATCCGCATGTCCGGCCGCGAGGTGTTCAAGGTGGCGGTCAAGACCCTCGATTCGCTGGTCGACGAGACGCTGCAGGCCGCCGGCATGCAGGAGTCGGACATCGACTGGCTGATCCCGCACCAGGCCAACCTGCGCATCATCGAGGCCACCGCCAAGCGGCTGAAGATGTCGATGGACCGGGTGGTCGTCACCGTCGACAAGCATGCCAATACCTCCTCCGGCTCGGTGCCGCTGGCGCTGGACTTCGCCGTGCGTTCGGGCAAGGTGCAGCGCGGCCAGACGCTGTTGCTGGAGGCGTTCGGCGGCGGCTTCACCTGGGCCTCCGCACTGCTCCGCTACTGAGCTCGCCGGCGAGCCGGATCCTGCGCACAAGCCGCCCTCCGGGGCGGCCTTTTGCGTTCTACGGCACGGAACGTCGCGATACGGCTGCGTACGTCATCGATTGCTGGCACCATGCCGCTTTTCCTTCGACGGTTTTCCACGCCATGACTGCTCCCGCATCCTCGCTGGCCTTCGTGTTTCCCGGACAGGGTTCCCAGTCCGTGGGCATGCTGGCCGAGCTGGCCGAGCTGCACCCGCAAGTGCAGGCGACCTTCGAGGAGGCCTCCGAGGGTGCGGGCGTGGACCTGTGGGCGCTGAGTCAGCAGGGGCCGGAGGCGCAGCTCAACCGCACCGAATACACCCAGCCGGCGCTGCTGGCCGCGAGCATCGCGGTGTGGCGCGTGTGGATCGCGCAGGGCGGTGCGATGCCGGCGCAGCTGGCCGGTCACAGCCTCGGCGAATACAGCGCACTGGTGGCAGCCGGGTCGCTCGCGCTCGGCGATGCTGCGCACCTCGTGCGGGTCCGTGGCCAGGCGATGCAGGAGGCCGCGCCCGCGGGCACCGGCGCGATGGCGGCGGTGCTGGGCGCCGAAGACGCGGTGGTCGAGGAGGCGTGCCGCGACGCATCCGGCGTGCATGTGGTGGTGCCGGCCAACTTCAACTCGCCCGGCCAGGTGGTGATTGGCGGCCATCTCGAAGCGGTGGACAAGGCACTGGCGCTGCTGGCCGAGCGCGGTGTGCGCAAGGCGATCAAGCTGCCGGTGAGCGTGCCGTCGCACACGCCGCTGATGCGCGAGGCGGCGAATCGACTGGCTGAAGCGATGACCGCCTACGACTGGCGCGAGCCGGCGATTCCGGTGGTGCAGAACGTCGATGCCGCGGTGCATCAGGGCGTCGACTCGATCCGCCAGGCGCTGGTCAGCCAGCTCTACCAGCCCGTGCGCTGGACCCAGTGCGTGCAGGCGCTGGCTGCCGGCGGCGCCACCCGCTTCGCCGAATGCGGCCCGGGCAAGGTGCTGGCCGGCCTGGTCAAGCGCATCGACAAGAGTCTCGAGGCGCGCGCCCTGGGCACGCCGGGCGACCTCGAGGGCGCCCGCACCGAGTGGGCCTGAGCCGATCCGATCACGAACCGCAAGGACACATTGCATGAACGAGGTACTCAAGGGTGACGTCGCCCTCGTGACCGGAGCCAGCCGGGGCATCGGCGCGGCGATCGCCGACGAACTGGCGGCCATGGGCGCCACCGTGATCGGCACGGCCACCAGCGATGCCGGAGCCGCCGCCATCGGCGAGCGGCTTGCCGCCCGCAGCGGCCACGGCCGCAAGCTCGACGTCACCGACGGAGCGGCGGTCACGGCCCTGATCGACGCCATCGGCAAGGAGTTCGGCGCGGTCTCGATCCTCGTCAACAATGCCGGCATCACCCGCGACCAGCTGCTGTTGCGAATGAGCGACGAGGATTGGCAGACGATCCTGGACACCAACCTGTCGTCGGTCTACCGCACGTCCAAGGCAGTGATGCGCGGCATGATGAAGGCGCGCAAGGGGCGGATCATCTCGATCGCCTCGGTGGTTGGGGTGACCGGCAACCCGGGCCAGGCCAACTACGCGGCGGCCAAGGCCGGCATCATCGCGTTTTCCAAATCGTTGGCGCGCGAAATCGGCAGCCGCGGGATCACCGTCAACGTGGTCGCTCCGGGCTTCATCGACACCGACATGACCCGCGCGCTGACCGAGGAGCAACGCGGTGCGCTGCTGGGCCAGATCGCGCTGGGCCGGCTGGGCGAGGTCGCCGACATCGCCAAGGCGGTCGGTTTCCTCGCGTCCCCGGCGGCGGCCTACATCACCGGCGAGACGCTCCACGTCAACGGCGGCATGTACATGCCGTGAGTCTCCGGGACGGGCACGGATCCCGTCCCGTTTCATTTGGACGGTTGTCGCCAGACGGCGTTTTTTGGGCGACAATGGCCACTTCGCGCCGGCCGGCTGGCCAGCGTTGCTCCACTGCCCGCGGCGGGCGGTCGGTCCCCTCGGGAACCGTGCAGCGCCGGACGCGGGCCTCTGCCGGAACACCCCGGCGCAGCACGAAAATTTCTCCTTGGGAGGTTTTGCAACATGAGCACCATCGAAGAACGCGTCAAGAAAATCGTCATCGAGCAGCTGGGCGTGAAGGAAGATGAAGTCACGGCGAACGCTTCGTTCGTGGACGATCTGGGCGCGGACTCGCTGGACACGGTCGAGCTGGTGATGGCTCTGGAAGAAGAGTTCGAGACCGAGATCCCGGACGAGGAAGCCGAGAAGATCACCACCGTGCAGCAGGCCGTCGATTACATCAAGGCCCACTCCAAGGAGTAATCGAGACGCGGGCGATGCCGTTCCACGGACGTTCCGCCCGCGCCCCGATCGCGAAAGCTGCGCCGTTCCGGCGCAGTTTTCGTTTCCGCATTTCGTAACCTGCGACCGCGTATGGTTCGCGCGGCCTCAGTGAAGGAACAGACGCATGAGCAAACGACGCGTGGTAGTGACCGGCATGGGCATCGTCTCGCCGGTCGGCAACGACATCGCCACCGCCTGGAAGAACGTGCTGGAGGGCAACAGCGGCATCGGTCCGGTCACCGCCTTCGACGCCTCGGCGTATGCCACGCGCATCGCCGGCGAGGTCCGTGACTTCGATCCGGTGGAAGCCTATTTCGCCGGCGCCGACGTGAACGACGACGAGCGGCGCGCCATCGCCAAGGACTTCAAGCGGATGGATCCGTTCATCCACTACGGCATCGTGGCCGGCACCCACGCGCTGCGTCAGTCCGGCCTGGTGGTCACCGACGAGAATGCCGGGCGTATCGGCATCGCCGCCGGTGCCGGCATCGGTGGACTGCACACCATCGAGGGCACCACGCTGGAGCTGGCCGAGAAGGGGCCGCGCAAGGTGTCGCCGTTCTACGTGCCCAGCTCGATCATCAACATGGTCGCCGGCAACCTGTCGATCTACCACGGCATGAAGGGGCCGAACATCGCGCTGGTGTCGGCGTGCACCACGGCCGCGCACAACATCGGCATGGCGATGCGCCTGATCCAGTACGGCGATGCCGACGCGATGCTGGCCGGTGGCGCCGAGTTCGCCACCACGCCGACCGCGATGGCGGGCTTCTGTTCGGCCAAGGCGATGTCCACCCGCAACGACGATCCGCTGCACGCCAGCCGTCCGTGGGACACCGGTCGCGACGGCTTCCTGCTGTCCAACGGCGCAGGCATGCTGATGCTCGAGGAGTACGAGTTCGCCAGGGCGCGCGGCGCCACCATCCTGGCCGAGATCATCGGTTTCGGCATGAGCGGCGACGCGTACCACATCACCGCGCCCAGCGGCGAGGGCGCCGAGCTGGCCATGCGCAACGCGCTGCACGACGCCGGCCTGCAGCCGGAGGATGTGCAGTACGTCAATGCACACGGCACCTCGACCCCGGTCGGTGACCTGGGCGAGGCCAAGGCCGTCCGCAACGTGTTCGGCGAGCACGCCACGCGCAAGGGCCGGTTCGCGGTCAGCTCGACCAAGTCGGTCACCGGCCACCTGCTGGGTGCGGCCGGCGGCGTCGAGGCGATCTTCTCGATCATGGCGCTGCGCGACGGCGTGATGCCGCCGACCATGAACCTGATGGACATCGATCCCGAGGTCGCGGCGCTGGGCATGGACCTGGTGCCGAACCAGGCGGAGAAGGCCGAGCTCGACGTGGCGATGTCCAATTCGTTCGGCTTCGGCGGCACCAACGGCACGCTGGTCTTCCGTCGCGTCTGAGCGGCGGATGGAAGGCCATCGCCGCACGCTTGGCGGCCGGCGCGACCTGCTCGCGCCGGCCGCTTCGTTTCCGCAGCGCTACCCGGGCCTGCTGCAGAGCGTGGTGTCCGACACGCCGCAGGCGCGTTGCGACCTGCTGTTCGCGACCAGCGGCGAGTCCATCGCGCTGCATCCCGACGGCGTGGTGCGGGACGCGGCGGGACGCGCCTTGCCCGGCCGCTTCCTCGACCTGCTCGACGCGCGCTGGAGCGCGCTCAGGGTCGACCGGGCCACCGATGAACCCCTTCCGTTCCGCGGCGGCTGGCTGCTGTTTCTGGGCTACGAGCTGGCCGGCGAGATCGAGCCGCGCCTGCGCCTGCGTCCTCATGCGGTGCTGCCCGTCGCGCTGGCGCTGCGCTGTCCGGCCGCGGCGATCGTCGATCACGCGCGCGGCGTGACCGAGCTGGTCGCCGAGCCGGGGCACGAAGCGCTGCTCGAGCGGATGGCAACCGACCTCGACGCGCCGGCCCGCTGGCCCGACCTGGCGCCGCCGCTGGCGATCGAGGAGGACGACCCGCAACGCTTCCTCGAGGGCGTGGCGCGCATCCACGAGCACCTGCACGCCGGGGACATCTTCCAGGTGAACCTCTCGCGCGCCTGGCGTGCGCGCTACGCCGCCGCGCCTTCGCCGGCGGCGCTGTACGACGCGCTGCGCCGGGCCAATCCCGCGCCTTTCGCCGGCCTGCTGCAGCAGCCGGGCTGGTCGATCGCCAGCTCGTCGCCGGAGCGGCTGGTCGAGGCGCGCTCCGGCCTGGCGCAGACCCGGCCGATCGCCGGCACGCGTCCGCGCCTGCCCGGCGAGGACGAGGCCGAGCGCATCCGCGAGCTCTGCGGTCATCCGAAGGAACGCGCCGAGCACGTGATGCTGATCGACCTGGAGCGCAACGATCTCGGTCGCGTCTGCGTGCCGGGCACCGTCGAGGTGGACGAGCTGATGGTGGTGGAGAGCTACGCCCACGTGCATCACATCGTCTCCAACGTGCGCGGCCGGCTGCGGCCGGACATCACCCCCGGCGAGCTGATCGCGGCCACCTTTCCCGGGGGCACCATCACCGGCTGTCCCAAGGTGCGCTGCATGGAGATCATCGCTGCGCTGGAGCAGGCGCCCCGCGCCCCCTACACCGGCGCGCTGGGTTACCTCGACCGCTCCGGCGACATGGACCTCAACATCCTGATCCGCACGCTGGCCCAGGTCGGCGACGAGGTGAGCCTGCGGGCGGGAGCCGGCATCGTGGCCGACTCGGTGGCCGCGAGCGAGCTGGAGGAAACGCGGGCCAAGGCGCGCGGCCTGTTGCGTGCGCTCGGGGCCCGCGGCGCATGACCGAGCGCACGCTCGTCGACGGCGTTCCGTGCGACACCCTGTCGGTGCTGGACCGCGGGCTGGGCTACGGCGACGGACTGTTCGAGACGGTGCGCGTGGTCGGCGATCACGCGCCGCTATGGTCCGGGCACATGGCGCGGCTGGCCGAGGGCAGTCGCCGGTTGGCGATGCCGGTGCCGGCGCCCGACGTGTTGTGGCGCGAGGTGCTGGCGGTGACCGCCGGCATGACCGAGGCCGTCGTGCGCATCACGGTGACCCGGGGGATCGGGCCTCGGGGCTACGCACCGCCGCCCGCGCCGGCGCCCGCGCGCATCGTCGCCGCCTTCCCGATGCCGACGGCGGATCCGCGCCTGGTCGCCGAAGGGTTGCGCCTGCGCGTATGCGACCTGCGGCTGGCCGCGCAGCCGGCTCTGGCCGGCCTGAAGCACCTCAACCGGCTGGAGCAGGTGCTGGCCCGGGCCGAGTGGAACGATCCGTCGATCCACGAGGGCCTGCTGCTCGATGCGGAGGACCGGGTGGTGTGTGCCACCATGGCCAACGTATTCGTGGTGATTGGCGGGACGGTGGTCACGCCCTCGCTGGCGCGGTGCGGCGTTGCCGGCGTGGCGCGGGCCGAAGTCCTGGCGGCGTGGCCGGAGGTGCAGGTGCGCGATCTGGCGCGGGAGGCGCTGCGTTCGGCGCAGGAGGTCTTCCTCACGTCGAGCGTACGCGGCATCCTGCCGGTTCAGGCCGTCGGCGATAAGGTCTTCGCCCCCGGCCCCATGGCGCGCGCGTTGCAACGGCATTGGCGCGCGCTGGGCTTTCCCTTGGAGCTGGCATGAGTCGTTTTTCGATGCGTGGCCGAGCGGTCTGGCGGGCACTGATCCTGTTGTTGCTGGTGGCGGCGGTCGCCGCGGCCTGGCTGTGGCGTGACCTCGACCGCTTCGCCGGGACGCCGCTGGACGTCGCCTCGACCGGGCAGACCCTGGACATCGCGCGGGGCACCGGCTTCAAGCAGATCGTCGACGACCTGCGCAGCCGCGGCATCAGCCGTGCATCACCGCTGTACTGGCGCGCGCTGGCCGAGCGGATGCACGTGGCCGGCCGCCTGCACGCGGGCGAATACGCGCTGGCGCCCGGGCTCACGCCGCGCGCGCTGCTGGAGAACCTGGCGGCCGGCCGCGTGCTGCAGCACGACTTCACCATCGTCGACGGCTGGAACTTCGCCGAGCTGCGCGCCGCGCTGGACAAGGCGACGCCGCTGCGCCACCTCACCGCAGGGCTGGACAACGCGACGATCATGCAGAAGATCGGCGCGCCCGGGGAAATGCCCGAAGGCCGCTTCCTGCCGGAAACCTACGCCTACGTGAAGGGCGACAGCGACCTCGACGTGCTCAAGCGGGCCTATGCCGCCATGCACAAGACGCTCGACGCGCTGTGGCCCGGGCGCGATCAGGGGTTGCCGCTGGCCACGCCCTACGATGCGCTGATCCTGGCGTCCATCGTCGAAAAGGAAACCGGCCGCGCCGACGAGCGCAAGCGCATCGCCGGGGTGTTCGTGCGCCGGCTCGAACACCACATGCTGCTGCAGACCGACCCCAGCGTGATCTACGGCATGGGGGCCAGCTATACCGGCAAGATCCACAAGCGCGACCTGACCACCGACACGCCGTACAACACCTACACCCGGCCCGGCCTGCCGCCGACGCCGATCGCGTTGCCGGGGCGGCCGGCGATCGAGGCCGCCTTGCATCCGGCGCAGGGCGACGATCTCTATTTCGTCGCCAAGGGTGACGGCACCCATGCGTTCGCCCGGACGCTTGCCGAGCACGACCGCAACGTCGCCTGCTACCAGCTCAAGCGGTGCCCGTGATGGCGCGTGGACGGTTCATCAGCCTGGAGGGCGGCGAGGGCGCGGGCAAGAGCACGCTGCTCGCGGGCCTGCGTGACCACCTGGCCGGGCAGGGCGTCGATCTCGTGCAGACGCGCGAGCCCGGCGGCACGCCGCTGGGCGAGGCGCTGCGGGCCATCCTGCTCGATCCGGCGATGCGCGGCATGAGCGCGGAGAGCGAGCTGCTGATGATGTTCGCATCCCGCGCGCAGCTGGTGCGCGAACGCATTGCGCCGGCACTGGAGGCCGGCCGGTGGGTACTGTGCGATCGCTTCGCCGACGCCAGCTACGCCTACCAGGGCGGCGGTCGCGGCCAGCCGATGGAGCGCATCGCCGCCCTCGAGGCCTGGGCCTGCGCCGGCATCGCCCCCGACCTGACCCTGCTGCTCGACCTGCCGGTGGCCGATGGGCGCGCGCGGGCCGCGGGCCGCGGCGAGGCCGATCGCATCGAAAGCGAGGCCGACGCGTTCTTCGAACGGGTGCGTGCCACCTATCGCGCCCGCGCCGCGGCCGAGCCCGGTCGGTTCCGGGTGCTCGATGCCAGCGCCGCGCCGGACCGGGTGCTGGCCGCGGCGATTGCCGCCGTCACGCCCCTGCTGGAGTGCGCCCGATGAGCGCGATGCCGTGGCTGGATGACGCCTGGGCCAGGCTGCAGGCGCGCCGTGAGCGCGGCGCATTGCCCCATGCGCTGCTGATCTGCGGGCCCGAGGGACTGGGCAAGCGCGATTTCGCCGACCGCTTCGTGCGCGGCCTGCTGTGCCAGCAGCCGGAGCAGGGCGAGGCGTGCGGGCATTGCCGCAGTTGCGCGCTGCTGGATGCCGGCACGCATCCGGATCGCGTCGCGGTCGGCTACGGCCTGCGCAAGGACGGCGTGCAGCGCAGCGAGATCGTGATCGACCAGATCCGCGAGCTGTCGGCCCGGCTGGCCATGGCCAGCCAGTTCGGTGGATGGCAGGTGGCGACGATCGATCCGGCCGACGCACTCAACGCCGCGGCGGCCAACGCCCTGCTCAAGACCCTGGAGGAGCCGTCGGCGCAGACCCTGCTGGTGCTGGTGGCCGACGCGCCCTGGCGTCTGCCGCAGACGATCCGCAGCCGCTGCCAGCGGATCGAGTTCCACCTGCCCGAACCGGCCCAGGCGCTCTCATGGCTGCAGGCCCGGGGCGTGGCCGATCCGGCCTCCGCGCTGCAGGCTGCCGGAGGCAACCCCGGGTTGGCCCGGCGCTGGGCCGAGGAGGGCGCGCTGGAGCGTCGGCGCGATGTGCGGCGGGATCTGGCGGCCCTGTCCGCCGGCCGCGGCGAGGCGACCGAAGTGGTGCGTCGCTGGCTCGACAGCGAGCCGGCACAACGGGTCTGGTTCGCCGCGCAGGC
This sequence comes from Lysobacteraceae bacterium, assembly GCA_018970895.1. GTDB lineage: Bacteria > Pseudomonadota > Gammaproteobacteria > Xanthomonadales > Rhodanobacteraceae > Dyella_A. The sequence continues at coordinate 13,218 of JAGWVM010000089.1, forward strand.
GGTGGCCGACGAGTGTCGCGCCCGCGCTGGCGGCGAGGCCGGGCCGCTGGCCAGCGGGCTGGACGAGGCGGCACTGGCCGACTGGTACGACCGCGCCAACCGCACGCGCGAATCGCTGCGCGGTCCGTTGCGCAACGACCTGGCCATGCTGGAACTGCTGGCACGCTGGCGCTGAGCGCCGGTGTCGCCTTGACGTCGCGATGGACAGGCTGTCGGCGCGCACGCGGCTGCTGGTGGTGGCCCCGCACCCGGATGACGAGACGCTGGCCACCGGCATCCTCATCCAGCGCGTGCTCGCCGCCGGCGGAACGGTGACGGTGCTGTTGCTTACCGATGGCGACAACAACCCCTGGCCGCAGCGATGGCTGGAGCGACGGCTGCTGATCGGCGCGGCGGGTCGCGCGCGCTGGGCGGCCAGGCGCCGGGCCGAGCTGTGCGCCGCGCTGCGCACGCTGGGCGTGGACCCGGGGCAGGTGATCGCGATGGGGTGGCCGGATCAGGGCCTGACCCGGCAGGTGGCGTGCGGGGCACCGGCCTGCGTCGACGCGCTGGTTCCGGTCCTCGCCCGGGTGCGGCCTAACCTGCTGGTGATGCCGGCGCTCGACGATCGCCATCCCGATCACGGTGCGGCCCACGTGCTCATGCGGCTGGCGCTGGAGCGATGGACCGAACGGCCCGAGGTGTGGCTCTATCGCGTCCACGGCGGTCGCCGCACCGCGCGCGTGGTGGTGCCGTGCGTTGCCGACGCGACGACGCGGGAGCGCAAGCGCGCGGCGCTGGGCTGCCATGCCAGCCAGCTGGTGCTGAGCGGGCGGCGCATGCAGCGGTTCGCTGCGCGCAGCGAGTGTTTCGAGCCGCTGGAGGTGCGGTCGTATCCGCAGGTCCTGCCCTGGAGGCCGC
>JAGWVM010000090.1 GCA_018970895.1 Lysobacteraceae bacterium
CGGTGTCCGGCCGCTCGCCCACCGCCGGTTGGCGCCTGGCCGGGCGCGGATGGGCGTAGTAGTAGAAGTACACCGGCGCGGCGCTGTGTGCGTGCTGCAGCTCCATCCAGCGCCAGGTGCTGTGCGCGATGAACAGGTCGCCGGCCAGCGCGGTGGCCGAGCGCATCACCTCGTCGCGGGTCGCGCCCGGGTACAGCCGCAGCGCCTCGTCGGCGCGGTCGCCGAACAGCCGCTTGAGCGCGGCGCGATAGTTGGCGGGGGTCGGCGGCGCGTCCTTCAGCACGGCGGTGTAGAAGCCCTCCTGCGAATTGGACCCCAGCAGCAGCGGCACCTGCGCCTGGGCGCCGCGGGCATAGGTCTCGGCGGGTGGCTCGGCAAGGAACAGGCCGTCGACGTCCGGCGCGAAATCGAAGGACGGCGTGGCCTGCGGCCCGCTCGCCTGGAGCAGGGCCTCGGCCGGCATCGCGCGCAGGTCCGCCAGCGAGGCCGCGCCGACCTGCTGCATGAAGGCACGGCCGGTGGCTTCGGCGGTTGTCCGCGGCTGCGGCGCGATCGGGGCGATCAGCGCGCCGCTCTCGCCGATCGCGCCGGCGATCAGGCCGCGGGTCAGCGGCGAGGCCATCAGTGCACTCACCGAGATCGACCCGGCCGACTCGCCGCCGACGGTGATGTGCGAAGGGTCGCCGCCGAACCGGGCGATATTGGCGCGCACCCAGCGCAGCGCCGCAGCCTGGTCGAGCAGGCCGTAGTTGCCGCTGGCGTGCCGCGGCGACTCGGCCGCGAGCGCCGGCGCGGCGAGGAAGCCGAACACGCCCAGGCGGTAGTTCACGGTGACCGTGACCAGACCCTTCGCGGCGAGGCTGGCGCCGTCATAGCGCGGCTCCGAACCGTCACCGGCGAGAAAGCCGCCGCCGTAGAAGTAGACCAGCACGGGGCGCTTGCCGTCGCCGTGGTCGGCCGGCGCCCAGACGTTGAGGTAGAGGCAGTCCTCGCTCATCCCGCGTGAGCGGAACACCATGTCGCCGAACAGCGGCAGCTGCATGCAGCGGGGGCCGAAGCCGGTCGCGTCGCGCACGCCCTGCCACGCTGCGACCGCCTGCGGCGGCTTCCAGCGCAGCGGGCCCAGCGGCGGGGCGGCGTAGGGAATGCCCCTGAATTCCTGCAGCGAGACGCCGTCGACCGTGGCCCGCCGGCCGGCGAGCTCGCCGCCGGTGACGGTAGCGCGCGGCGCAGCCGGATCGGCGCCCGCCGCGGCCTGCGCGCCCGGCGGCAGCGCCATCGCCAGCGCGAGTACCAGCCACGAGCGAAGCCCATGCGATCGACGCGAACGGGAGGGATGCGGCATGGCGGGCGATTCCGGGCGTGAAGACCCGACAAGCCTAGACCAGCACGGTGGACGCGACCAAGGCGTCCGTCCGCGCGACCAACGTCGCGCTGCGCCCGGCGGGCCTCGGCGCTAAGGTGCGCGTTCCCCACGCCCCCGAAGGAGTCTCCATGCCCCTGATGCGATTCGACGTGATCGAAGGCCGCAGCCCGTCACAGATGGCCACCCTGCTCGATGCCGCACACCGCGCGATGGTCGACGCGTTCAAGGTGCCCGAGCGCGACCGCTACCAGATCGTCCACGAGCACCCGCCCGGCCAGTTCATCGTGCAGGACACCGGCCTGGACATCCCGCGCACGAAGGACGTGGTGGTGGTCTCGGTCACCAGCCGCCCGCGCACGCGCGCCATGAAGGAGGCGTTCTATGCCGGCCTGTGCCGCGAACTGCAGGCCCGCTGCGGCATCGCGCCGAGCGACGTGATGGTGTCGATCGTGACCAACGCCGACGAGGACTGGAGCTTCGGGAACGGCCGCGCCCAGTTCCTCACCGGCGAGCTCTGACCCCGCGCGCGGCCGCTCAGTCGGCCAGCGCCGCGTCGACGGCGGCCTGCGCGTGCAGCACGGTGGTATCGAACAGCGGCACCGTGGCGTCGCCGTCGCCGACCAGCAGGCCGATTTCGGTGCAGCCCAGCACGATGCCCTGCGCGCCGCGGGCGACGAGGTCGGCCATGATCCGGCGATAGCGCTCGCGCGAGGCCTCCTCGAAGCGGCCCGCGCAGAGCTCCTCGTAGATCACCCGGTGCACCTCGTCGCGATCGGCGGGGGGCGGCACCTGCACCGTCAGCCCGTGCGAGGCGAGGCGGTCGACGTAGAACGCCTGCTCCATCGTGAAGCGGGTGCCGAGCAGGCCCACGCAGTCCAGTCCGGCGGCGCGGGCCGCCCGCGCCGCGGCGTCGGCGACATGCAGCAGCGGGATGTCGATGGCCGCCTCGATCGCCGGCGCCACCTTGTGCATGGTGTTGGCGCCGATCAGCAGCAGCTCGGCACCGGCCTGCTCCAGGCCGCGTGCCGCCGCGGCGAGCTGGCGACCCGCAGCCTCCCAGTCGCCGGCGCGCTGCATCGCCTCGATCCGGGCGAAATCCACGCTGTGCAACAGCAGTGACGCCGAATGCAGCCCGCCGAGGCGCTGCTTCACGCCCTCGTTGATGAGCCGGTAATAGGGCACGGTCGATTCCCAGCTCATGCCGCCCAGCAGTCCGATGGTCTTCATCGTGATCGTGTTCCCGGAAGTTTGTGTTGGATGGACGATGGCCGGGCGCGGAGCGGCTCCGGCGGCCGGCATCCGCACATGATCGCGCCAGCGGCCGCCCCGGTCCATGCCGCGCCACGGGCCCGGGACCGCGCGCGGCTGCGAGAATGAGGGTCCGTCACCGCCTCCGGTACCGCCATGGAACGCACGCCGCACGCCGCCACCACCTCGCTGCGCGAAATCGCCCGCCGCCTGGCCAACCAGCGACTCGATCGCGTCGTGGCCGGCTACGGCGAACGGCAGGCGAGCCTGCGTCGCGTGGCCTTCCTCGCGGTAGTGGCCTTGTGGACGCTGTGGTGGGCGCGCCTGGCCGGACCACCGAGCCAGGACAACACGCTGCCGCTGGAGGCGGCCCGGCTGCTGCCCTGGACGCCGCTGCTGCTTTGGCTGGCGGTGTCGTGGGCGATCGGCATCCGCCGCCGCTGGATTCCCGAGGGCGACCGCAGCGACACCGCCGGTGCGATGGCCAACGTGCTCGGCATCGGCCTGATGCTTCACCTGGCCTGGAACATCTCGATCTCGATGATCGCGGTACTGCCGTTCACCACGATCCTGGTCGGTGCCCGGCTCGGACGGCGCGCGTTCCTGGCGTGCATGGCCAGCACGGTGCTGGTGGTGGGGCTGGCCGCGCCGGCCGGCTACTGGGCGGTGCGGCCGGCGTTCATTCCCTTCGCGCTGCTGCTGCTCTGCGGCTTGCCGATGACGGTGAACCGGCTGCTCGCCCTGCTGGCCGAGGTGTCACAGGCGGCCCTGGCCTCGCGCGACGCCCAGGGCCGGTTCCTGGCGACGATGAGCCACGAGCTGCGCACGCCGCTGAACACGGTGATCCACGCGTCCTCGCTGATCGAGGTGGAGCGCCTCTCCGCCGAGGATCGTGACAGCCTGCGCGCCGTGCAGGCCAACGCCCGATCCCTGCTGCAGCGGGTCAACGACGTGCTGGACGTGGCTGCACTGAACGCCGGCCGCTTCGGCCTGGCACGCGAGCCGCTGGTGCTGCGCCAGGTGGTGCGGCAAGCCTTCGACATGATGAAACCGCTGGCCGACCGCAAGCGGCTCGCCATGGCACTGCACGACGACAGCACACCCGGCCTTATCGCGCTCGGTGATGCCGGCCGGCTCGAGCAGGTGCTCACCAACCTGCTCGGCAACGCCATCAAGTTCACTCCGGAAGGCGGCGAGGTGACGCTGCACGCCCGCTGCGACGAGCGGTGGATCGTGATCGAGGTCGCCGACAGCGGCCCGGGCATCGCCGCCGCGGACCGGGAACGCATCTTCGATGCGTTCGTGCAGGCCAGCAGCGGCCACGCGCGGCGTACCGACGGCGTTGGCCTGGGGCTGCACATCGTGCAGGGTTTCGCGCGCCACAGCGGCGGCAGCATCGAGGTCCGCGAGCGCGCCGGCGGCGGCAGCGTGTTCCGGCTGGTGCTGCCGCTGGAGCCGGCACCGGCGGGCACGCCCCTGCCGGGAGACGCCGACACGATCGGGCTGCTCGAGGCGCATCGCCGGCGCTGCCCGCCGCGGCATTGCCTGGTGGTGGACGACCATGCGGCGAACCGGCAGGTGCTCACGCGACTGCTGGAGCGGGCCGGCCATCGCGTGACAACCGCGCACAACGGCGGGGACGTGCTGGCCCGCCTGCGCCGCGGCGAGGGCTTCGACCTGGTGCTGCTCGACCTGCACATGCCGGACATGTCCGGGCTGGACGTGATGGCCGCGCTTGCCGATGCGCTGCCGCACCCGCCGCGGGTGGTCATGCTGAGCGCCGACGCCGACGCCGAGGTGGTGCGGCGCGCGCTGTCGATGGGCGCAGCGGGCTACCTGACCAAGCCGATCGCGCTCGACCAGCTGCTGGCGACGGTGGCAGGAGCCGACGGCGCCGGGCCGGCCGGATCGGCATCCCGCCCCGCCGGCGGCGAGGGGCGGATCTCGATCGATCTCCTGCGCGCCCTGGCGCCGGCGGACGAGGTGCGGCGATACATCCTGCTCGGCCAGCGGGAACTGGCGAGGCTGGACGGCCTGCTCGAGGCGTGCGGCGACGGCGCCGATGCCGGCGGCCTGCTGCACGATCTGAAGAACGTGTTCCTGGCGATCGGCGACGGGCCCGGCGAATCGCTGTGCTCGGAGCTGCGCGATGCCATCCGTCGCGGGTCCGGCGAGGCCGCGGCGAGGGCCCGGCTGCGCCGGCATGTGCGCGACGCCATCGAAGGGCTGCGGCAGCAGCTGGAGGCTGTCAGTCCGTGAGCAGGTGCCGCCGGTAGCTGCCGTCCGGGCGCACTTCCAGCACTTCGCCCGCGCTGCGCCAGTCGGCCAGCACGATCCGTTCGCCGACTGCCGACGGGCCAACCGCCACGCGATGCACGGCGGGCCGATGGGTGTGGCCGTGGATCAGCCTGACTGCCGCCGCGTCGCGCAGGCAGGCCTGCGCGGCCGCCTCGTTGACGTCGGCCAGCTCGCCACCCTGTTCGAGGATGCGCTGCTGTCCTTCGATGCTGTCCTGGCGCAGCTGCCGGGCCAGGCTGCGGCGCGACTGCAGCGGTGTCGCCAGCACCTGGGCCTGCCACGCGGGATCGCGCGACTGGCGGCGGAATGCCTGGTATCCGACATCGTCGGTGCACAGGGCGTCGCCGTGACACAGCGCCGTGGGCACCCCGCCGAGCTCCAGCGCCAGTATCTCCGGCAGGAGCGCCAGGCCGGCGCGCGCAGCGAACGCCTCGCCGAGCAGGAAGTCCCGGTTGCCGTGCTGGAAATGGATGCGCACGCCGGCATCGCCGGCCCGGCGCAAACCGTCGACCACCGCGTCGAGCCACGGCGCGTCGTCGTCGTCGCCGATCCATGCCTCGAAGATGTCTCCCAGCAGGAACAGTTCCCTGACCTGACCACCGGCGCGACGCAGGAAGCCCAGGAAGATCGCGGTCAGGTCGGGCCGTCCTGCATCCAGGTGCAGGTCGGACATCAGGAAGGCATGGGATACGGCGCGTGGCAGGGCGGCAAGGCTCATCGCGCCATTGTGCCCGCTCGGCGACGCCGGGCCGAATCGGCCCGGCCACCGGGCGCCGGATCACCAGGTGGCCGGCACCCGGTCCAGCGACCAGCGCTGCAGCTTGGCGTGCTCCTCGGCGATCGCCAGCTCGGCGACGAAGGCGTCGGCGTCACGCCGGCTGGCGAACACCATGACTTCTTCGTCCGCGTCGCCGTCGTAGACGATGTAGCCGTTCTTGCCGTCGCGTACTTCGAGCATGGCCGCCCGCTCCGCACAGATAGAAAGGACGCCCGGGACGCGGGCGTCAAAAGGAGGGGCAAGGGGGTAGCTGCCCCACCATGAAGAGTCACCCTTCGGGCCGGAAGCTCCCCGGCCGATGCGCCGACGGGCCGTCGGCGCCCGCCGGGCATCCGGATCCGCAGGACCGACAAAGCATGCGCCCGCACGCAGGACAGTCCTATCGGACGGAGACGTGGTCTCATGTAGGCAGTCGCCGACACCCTCCGTGCCGGCCGGGCCCTGGCAGACCCCCGCGTGTCGCGATGGCGCAGGTCGCGGCGCGGGCGCGGCCAGCGGGTTCGGGGTGGCGGCGGTGCAGGCCCCGGGCCGGGGCGATCGGGGCGGCGCCTAGTGCGAGGGCGGCGTCGCCGACACGGGCTCGGCGTGCAGCTTCTTGCGCTCGAAGTCGATCAGCAGCTGGTTGGCCATGCGGTAGTTCTTCGACTGCAGTGCCCGCTGGATCATCCCGGACACTTCCGCGTCGCTGCGGCCTTCCAGCGGCGGATGGCTCAGCAGCCTCGCGCTGTCGGGGCTATAGGCATGGGCCACGGTGGTGGCCAGCTCGGGCGACAGGCCCAGCTTCTGCCACTCGCGCGCGAGACTCTTGCGGGCGGCGTCCAGCGTGATCATGCCGGACCGCCAGGCGTCGTCGTTGCCGCTGCGGAAGGCATCCTCGCGCGACATCGCCGCACGCCGGTTGGCATCCTCCATCGCGCGCTGGGCAGCAAGCCCCTGCGAGCTGGACTCCTGGGCAGCGGCGGCTCCACTGGCCCCGAGCACGGTCAGAATCATCAACAGCTTTCGGCAGTCCATCCGCGATCCTCCCCTTCACGCGTGGCGCCGGACGCGCCGGCGACAGCGTCGCAAGTTAGCACGATCCGCCGTGGTCGGACCGCCGCCGTCGCGCGCCTCAGGCCCGGGCCGGCGGCATGCCGCCGGCCACCTCGAGCACCTGCAGGGAGACTTCCTTGCCGACGCCCAGCCGCTGCCGCCCGGCTTCACGGAAGCCCAGGCGCGCGTGGAACCTGGCCGAGGCCGGATTCGGCGGGGCGATATCGAACTCGCAGGCGAGCACCGGCACCTCGTGTCCGAGCGCATGCGCGAAGGCGTCGCGGTACAAGGCCTGGCCCAGGCCGCGGCCCTGGGCCGCGGCGTCGACGACGATCCGGTCGACGTACAGGAATCGCGGATGGCGGGTGGCAAACCACCGGTAGTTGGGGCTGTCGTAGTCGGCGCCTTCGCGCATCGCCAGCAGGAACGCGACGACCCGGCCGCCGTGCTCGGCCACCCGGTACCGCGCGGCCTGCCGGGCCAGATGGGCAAGGCGTGGCGGGTCGAGCGGACTGAGCACGGCAACGAAGGCCTCGTTGAGGGCGAGGATCGCCGGAGCGTCGTCGGCGCGGGCGTCACGCAGCAGCACGGGGCCTCCGGCACGGTGGTCGGTGACCGGGGCGGGCGCGCGTGGCGTCCGGAACGTGCCGCACGCGCGGAGAGCGGGTGGTCCGGCTCACTGCGCGAGCATCGCGGTGATGCGGTCCAGCCGGGCACGATAGCCATCCAGGACGCCGGCGGTGATCGCCGCATAGCGGTCGGCCTCGTCCCAGCGGCGTCCCTCGATGGCCTCCCGCACGCCCGGCACGGTCTTCACGCCGTAGCCGGTGAGCATGCCCGGGGCGTAGATCACGTGCTTGAACCAGGGGCGGCCGGGCAGGCCCTGCGGACGGGTCAGCGCCTGCTCCATGCCGGCCATCAGGGCATCGAGTTCGTCGCGCCGTGCGGCCGGCATCGCAAACCCGCCCGCGGCGCGGCGCGCGTAGGCCGCGTCGAATGCCCGTGCGCTTCGGGCCAGCCGACGGGCAGCCCGGTCCAGCGGCGCCAGGTCGATGGCGGGCATGTCCGACTCGCGCGCCGGCGGCCGGACCGGCCGGGTGGGGTCGCTCACCAGCGCGAACGCGCCGCTGTCGAGCAGGCGGTGCTGCCGTGCGGTGGCCTTGCGCATGTCGGCGACCAGCGCATGCAGTTCGCCCACGTAGCGATCCAGGGTGCGGCTGAAATCGCCGAAGCGCAGCGGCAGCACGTCGGCGTCGGCCGCACGCAGCACGATGTGCCCGGCGACCCTGGACAGGGCCACGCCGTAGGCGAAGTCGGGATCGCCGAAGCGCACGTAGTGATCGAACGAGTCGTAGCGCGAGTGGTAGATGCCGGCGTCGTCATCCTCGCCGCCGAACCCCAGGTTGAGCGAAGCGATGCCCAAGTGCTCGAGGAAGGCGCTGTAGTCCGAACCCGAGCCCAGCGCGCCGATCGGCAGGTCGCCACCGGCCGCGGCCAGTTGTGCGTCGGCCTTTTCCGGTGGCGTGGCGTGGGGAGCGGCGCCGGCGATCTCCAGGCGCGCACGCAGCCGCTGGCCCACGCTGGCCCGCGTCTCCGGGTCGGCGACGCCGTCGATCACCTGGTTCACCATGTGCTGCAGGGAATGGCTGCCCTCGGCCTCGAGGAAGCCGCGGCCGTTGGTGTCGGTGTTGACGTAGATCGCCGCATGGGCCTGCAGCTCGCGGGCGTGGGTCTCGGCCCATTCGGTGGAGCCGATCAGGCCGGGCTCCTCGCCGTCCCAGCTGGCGTAGACGAGGGTTCGCCGCGGCCGCCATCCCTGCTTGACCAGCGTGCCGATCGCCTTGGCCTCGGCCATCAGCGCGACGTTGCCGGCGAGCGGATCCCAGGCTCCGAAGACCCACGCGTCATGGTGGTTGCCGCGGATGATCCAGCGGTCGGGCTCGCTGGCGCCCCTGATCATCGCGATCACGTCGTACACCGGCTGCTGGTTCCAGTGCGACTGCACCGTGAGGTGGGCCTTTGCCGTGCTGGGACCGAGGTGGTAGGTGAGGCCGAGCGCGCCGCGCCACGCGTCTGGCGCCACCGGGCCACCCAGCGCCCGCAGCAGGGGCGTCGCGTCGGCGTAGGAGATCGGCAGCACCGGGATGTGCAGGATGGTCGGTGCGTCCTTGATCGCCAGTCGCCTCGCATCGGGCGTCGACCCGACGCCCGGGGTCAGCGGGTCGCCCGGATACAGCTGCATGTCCTGGACCGAACCGCGCTGCACGCCATCGGCGGGCCGCCAGCCGCCGTCGGGATAGGCATCGCCCCGGGCGAAGCCGTCGTCGCGAGGATCGGAGTAGATCAGGCATCCCGCCGCGCCGTGTTCCTGCGCCAACTTGGGCTTGAGCCCGCGCCAGCCGCCGCCGTAGCGGGTGAGCACGATCTTGCCGCGCACGTCGATGCCGCGACGCGCCAGCTCCTTGTAGTCGTCGGGCATGCCGTAGTTGGCGTAGACCACCTCGGCGGTGACGTCGCCATCGCCGCCGTAGACGTTGTAGGGCGGCAGCACGCCGTCGCGGATGGTCGAGGTGGCATCGCCGGCCACCGCCGGCTCGCTCAGCTTCGCCGTGTACGGATGCGGCCCGAGCAACGACAGCCCGATCCGCTCCGGCGTGGGATAAAGCACGTTGAAGGTCTCGATGTGCGCATCCCAGCCCCAGGCGCGGAACTGCGCCAGCATGAATTCGGCATTGGCCTTGTCGTGCGGCGAGCCGACCTGGTTCGGCGCCGAGGACATCTGCTTCAGCCAGGCGCGCTGGTCGGCCGGATCGAGCAGCGCATCGAAGCGCGCCTCCAGCTGCGCCTGCGTGATGGCCGTGGCCGGACCGAAGCCGAGCGGGCGATCCGGCGGCCGGCGGTCCGGCACGCCCGCCCAGGCCGGCGCGGTCGAGGAAAGCAGGGCCGCCGTGAGCAACAGCGGTCGCCAGGTGATTCGCGTCATCGGAACACTCCCCCTTGGATGGATCATTGCACCCGGTATCGCGGGCACGCCGGCCGGGCGGCTGCCCCGACGATACCGCCGCGGCGGGCGCGGCGCGCGCCGCGTCAACGCGATCGCGGCGCCAGCGGACTGCCCTGCTTCCAGCGTGGCGCGGCGTCGGCATCGCCAACGGTCCCCACCAGATCGTAGAAGAACCGGTTGAACTTGCCTGCAGCGGTCCAGTCCATCGGCTGCCCCAGGTCGTCCTGCGGACGGTGGTACTGCACCTGGTACCAGTGGCGATAGCGCTTTTCCGCGTCGCTGCCGGGCGCGTAGCCGAACACGAAGCCGGTCGCCGGAATGCCCGCCTGGATGAACGGCCAGTGGTCGGCACGACGCAGCAGGTCGCGCTCGGGCTCCGGATCCAGCTGGACGGCGATGGCGTGGCGCGCTGCCACCGTGCGCACCGCGTCGCCCAGCGTGGTGTCGTCCAGCGCGTGCACGGTGAGCCGGGTCAGCGGGAAGATCGGGCGGATCTGGTCGAGGTTGATGTCGGCCACGATCCGGTCGCGCGGCAGCGTCGGATGCGCGACGAACCAGCGGCTGCCGAGCAGGCCCTTTTCCTCGCCGGTGAAGGCCGCGAACAGCATCGAACGGCGATAGCCGCGCCCGTGCCGGCGTTCGGCCAGCCGCTCCAGCAGGGCGACATAGGCCGCGTCGTCGAGCGTGCCGTTGTAGAGATTGTCGCCGTCGACCGGCTCGCCGAGGCCGTATCCGTCCAGGTGCGCGGACAGCACCACGGTCTGCCGCCGCAACGCCGGATCGGTCCCCGGCAGCAGGCCGAGCACGTTGGATGCGGTCACCGTCCTGCGCTGCAACTGCAGCGTGGCATGCAGGCGGCCCGGCAGCTCGAAGCGTGGCAGCGCCCGGCCCGCGCTGCCGGCGGCCAGCAGGCGGGCGGCGTCCTGGCCGGAACCGGCGATCACCCCGGCCAGCGCGTCCGGGTTGAGCGTGCCCACCAGCAAGGCGTCGTGCGGCGAGGGCGGCTGGCCGTGCAGCAGCATCGTCCGGGCATAGGCCACCGGCCAGCGCATCGGTTCGATCGTGAAGCCCGGATCGGCAATGGTCAGCAGGCCCACCGCGCCGCCCTGCTCCACCGCGCGTGCGCGCCCGGCGGCATCGGTCAGGCCAGCGCGACGCCAGCCGTAGCAAAGCACCACCTTCCCGCGCACGTCGCCCAGCGTGCCGGGCGCGCAGTAGCCACCGAACACCACGGCCGCATCCAGCCGGGTCGGCATGGCCCGCGTCGGCCAGATCGCCAGGTCGTAGAGCAGGCGCAACGTGCGGTCGCCGACCGCCACGCGGGAGTCCGGCAGGGCGATGCGCAGGTCGTCCAGTTGCAGGGACTGGAACCAGCTGCCGTGCTCACCGGCCGGTTGCAGGCCCGCGGCGGCGAATCGCCGCGCGACCAGGCGCGCGGCGCGGTCATAGCCGGCCGAGCCGGTATCGCGCCCCTGCATCGCGTCGTTCGAAAGGGCCGCAGTAGCCTGCCACCAGGCGCGCGTGTCGGGATCGTGGATCCGGTCCAGACGCGATGCCGGCTCCGCATGGACCCGCGCCGCGAGGCCGGACGCCAGCGCGAGGAACAGCAGGACGGACACTCTCATGGGCAGCTCCACGACATCGTGACGACGAGTCGCCGAGCATACGGACGGCGCGCCCGCCGGCGCAGCCGACCTTGGTCACATGCCTGCCTTGCTCAGCGGTGGGCCAGCGCGAAGTCGATCGCCGCGCACACCGCGGCGACCTGGGCATCGTTGCACTGTCGGGGCGTGGCGCGCGGACTGTCCGGGTATACCTCGGTGGTGGTGGTGTAGCGGGCGCGGGTGATGCCCGCGCACAGGCCCAGCTCGGCGAGCGCGTAGCGGATCACTCCCGGCGCCACCACCGACGAGCCGATGATCTCGCCGCGCGCATCGGCCGGCGCGATATGGGTGACCTTCGCCACCGCCTCGATGATCGCCCGCTGGAAGTCAGGCTGCGGATTCGCGCTGTCGTCCACCAGGTAGAAGCCGTCGGGGATCGTGCCCGGTTCGAACGCCACGCCGTCGCGCGCGGCGAGTGCCGGACGGAACTCGGACTCGTCGCTGTCGGTCGTTTCGTGCAGGTCGATGTGCAGCAGCGCGCTGTCGCGATACGGCTCCAGCAGGCGCCACAGCGCCGCCGATTCGGCAGCCGGACTGTCGGCACGGAACGAACGGTTCGGATCGATCGCGTCGGGGTTCCAGCGGTGGATGCGCTCATAGGCCCAGGGGCTGACGCAGGGCGCCACCAGCAGGTTCGCGCGGCCCGTGTAGCGGGCGGCCTCCTGCTCGAGGAACTGCAGTGCACCGTGCACGCCGCTGGTTTCGTATCCGTGCACGCCACCGGTCACCACCGCGACCGGAAGCGCCGGCTGCCAGTCGCGGCTGCGCACGACGAACAGCGGGTAGCCGTGCGGCGCGTAGTCGAGCCGCCCGTACTCGCCCACCTCGAAGCGATCGCGCAGGCGATCGACCGCACGCACCACGTCCTCCGCATAGCTGCGCCGGACCGTCTGCCGGTCGCGCCAGGCCTTTATCTCGGACGGTCCCCAAGGCGTGCCGGGTGTGCCGATCGGATAAGGGGTGGCCTGGGTCATCACGTGGCGAACTCCTGTCGTGCGGATGGGGAAACGGCGCCCGACTCTAGCACCCGCGGCGCATCCGGCCGCCCGACCGCTTGAGGCCGGCGCAGGCGCGGGGCTACCGCGCCGTCTCCACCCGCGACACGCCTGCCGGCATCGCTGCCGCCTCCGCAACCACCGCCAACGAGGTGCTGTTCGCCGTGGTGCCGGCAGGCCCGCGCGACGGACAAATGGCCGCCTCACCCTGCCGCCGGGCCCGCCTGCGCCTAGAATCGCGGGATCGACCGGGCCGGCAAGGGGACAGGCAACGTGGAAACGAGCGACCGCCGCATACGCAGCGTGGTGATCGTCGGCGGAGGCACCGCCGGCTGGATGACCGCGGCCGCGCTGGCCCAGGCGCTGCAGGGCAGTTGCCGGATCGAGCTGGTCGAGTCCGAGCAGATCGGCACCATCGGCGTGGGCGAAGCCACCATCCCGCCGATCAAGCTGTTCAACCAGACCCTGGGCATCGACGAGAACGCCTTCCTGGCCGCGACCCGGGGCACGTTCAAACTCGGCATCGAGTTCGTCGGCTGGGGCCGCGCCGGGCATCGCTATTTCCATCCGTTCGGCCAGATCGGCGCCGAGTTCGACAAGGTGCCGCTGCATCACTACTGGCTGCGGGAGCGATCGCGCGGCGACACGTCCGCGCTGGAGGACCACTCGCTGGCCTGGGTCGCCGCGCGCGATGGCAAGTTCACCCTGCCCTCGACCGACCGCCGCCAGGTGCTCTCCACGCTGGACTACGCCTACCAGTTCGACGCCGGCCTGTATGCCGCGTTCCTGCGCCGCTACGCCGAGGCCCGTGGCGTGCGCCGCACCGAGGGCCGCATCGTCGGCACCGAGCTGCGCGCCGGCGACGGCTTCATCGAGCGCGTGCGGCTGGACGGCGGCGCGACGATCGAGGGCGACCTGTTCATCGACTGCTCCGGCCTGCGCGGACTGCTGATCGAGGAAGCCCTGCACGCCGGCTACGAGGACTGGCGCCACTGGCTGCCGTGCGACCGCGCGGTGGCGGTGGCCTGCGAACACGACGACACGTTCGCGCCGTACACGCGCTCCACCGCCCACGAAGCGGGCTGGCAGTGGCGCATCCCGCTGCAGCACCGGGTCGGCAACGGCCACGTGTACTGCAGCGCCTTCACCGACGAGGACACCGCCACCCGGGTGCTGCTGGACAACCTCACCGGCCAGCCGCTGGGCACCCCGCGGCCGCTGCGCTTCACCACCGGGCGGCGGCGGCGCTTCTGGCACCGCAACTGCGTGGCGATCGGCCTCTCCGCGGGATTCCTGGAACCGCTGGAGTCCACCAGCATCCACCTGATCCAGACCGCCATCACGCGCCTGCTGGCACTGTTTCCGGACCGCGATTTCGACGCGGTGACCACGGCCGAATTCAACCGCCTGACCGGGGTCGAATACGAGCGCATCCGCGATTTCCTGATCCTGCATTACCACGCCAACACCCGCGACGAGCCGATGTGGCGCCACGTGGCGACGATGGAGATCCCCGAGCCGCTCGCCTACAAGCTGGCGCACTTCCGCGGCCACGGTCGGTTGGTGGCCGAGAGCCTGGAGCTGTTCCAGAACCCGAACTGGCTGGCGGTG
>JAGWVM010000236.1 GCA_018970895.1 Lysobacteraceae bacterium
AGCGCCTCGGCGTCGCCGCGCAGCGTGCCGGAGAGCCGGTCGATGCCCGGCATGGCGCCGACCGGATCGATCCCCACGTTCCGGAATTCCGCCTCCAGCCGGGTCAGGCCGATACCGCGCTGCCACTGCACGTCGGCCCGGCTGATCTGGCCGCGAGGCTTGCCTTCGCCCAGCCAGTGCGCCAGTCCCGCGGCCATGCCGGGCTTGAGTGCCAGCCAGGGGACGAGCGGCGCCAGCTGCAGGTGGCTGGCGGCGATGCCCACGCGGATCGCGTCGGCCGAGGGGCGATGCATGACCGCCACCAGCGCGCTGCCGTCATAGCCGGCCCAGGCCAGACGATAGCCGTCGCCGGTCTGGCGGATATCCATCACGCCGCGGATCGCCGCCACGTCGACACGACTGCCCGCGGGCGTGCCCAGCGAGACTCCGGTCAGGTCGGTCTCGAGCACGCTGCGCACCACCCGGCCATCGCGCCAGTCCAGCCAGGCCTCGAGATGGCCATGTCCCCGTTCGGCGGTGTAGCCGGCCAGGCTGGCGTCACCCAGCATCGCGCTGATGTCGAGGTGGTCTCCCGCCAGCCAGACGCGTCCGTTGCTGCCGTCGTCGCGGAATTGCCCGGCCGCGGTGAGCACGCCCTTCGCTCCGGCGCGGCGCAGGCGGGCGCCCACCCGCACTTCGCCCGAGCCCAGCCAGGCACGCAACTGATCGGCCAGCACCGCGTAGTGCCGACCGGTGCGCTCGTCGGCGACGTCGATATGCACATCGTCCAGCCAGAGATCCAGCGACAGGTGCCCCAGCGCCGGCGGCTGGCCGCTGCTGCCGTCCTGCGTGCCGAAGCCGCGGATCGACCATTGACCGTCCTTGCCGTGCGCCACGTCCAGCTGCACGCCGCGCACGTGGAGATTGAGCAGGTGCCGCGAGGGCAGCAGCCAGCCACCGAAATCCAGCGTCGCGTCGACCTCCGGCAGACGCAGCGATGCCTGCCCCGGGGACGCGGCTCCCAGGGTCACGCCGCGCAGCGCGAAGCTCGGTCCGGCCGGGGTCCAGCGCCCCTGCATCGACTCGAACGAGACCGGTCGATGCAGCCGCGCGCCAAGCTGCGCGGCCACCCACTGCGGATGCTGCGCCAGTGCCGGCAGCATCACCTGCGCCAGCGCGGCGATCACCGCCACGGTGATCAGGCCGACGCCGACGATCCAGCCCAGCACCCTGCCGAGCCGGTGGGCGCGGCGTGCCCAGGTTGCCGTCACGACCGGCGACCCGCGCCGCGCCGTGGGTTACAGCAGCACCACATCGAACTGTTCCTGCGAATAATGCTCTTCGGCCTGGAAGCGTATGCTCTTGGAGATGAACTCCTCCAGTTCGGCCACCGCGGAGGACTCCTCCTCCAGGATGCGGTTGACCACCGCAGGACTGGCCATCACCAGCAGCTTGGCGGCGCTGAACTGGCGTACCGCGCGGGTGATCTCGCGAAAGATCTCGTAGGTCACCGTCTCGGCGGTCTTGATCGTGCCGCGTCCGGCGCACGCGGGGCATGGCTCGCACAGCTGGCGCTCCAGGCTCTCGGTGGTGCGCTTGCGGGTCATCTCCACCAGGCCCAGCGCCGACATCGGATAGACGGTGGTCTTGGCATGGTCGCGCGACAGGCCCTTCTCGAGGGTGCGCAGTACCTGGCGCTTGTGCTCCTCGTCGGTCATGTCGATGAAGTCGATGATGATGATGCCGCCCAGGTTGCGCAGCCGCAGCTGGCGCGCCGCCGCCTGCGCCGCCTCCAGGTTGGTGCGGTAGACGGTCTCTTCCAGGTTGCGCGTGCCGAGGTAGCCGCCGGTATTGACGTCGATGGTGGTCATCGCCTCGGTCTGGTCGACGATGAGGTAGCCGCCGGATTTGAGCGGCACCTCCTTCTTCAGCGCGCGCTGGATCTCGTCCTCGGCGCCGTACAGGTCGAAGATCGGCCGCTCGCCGTCGTAGTGCTCGACCCGGTCGTCCAGGCTGGGCATGAACTTGTGCACGAACTTGACCACCTTCTCGTAGGTCTCGCGCGAATCCACGCGCACCTTTTCGATGGCCTCGTTGAGCGAGTCGCGCAGGCAGCGCAGCGGCAGCGAGAGCTCCTCGTAGACGCGCTCGCCCACGCGGGCCCTGGCGATGTTCTCCTGCACCACGCGCCACACCTTGCCCAGGTAGGTCACGTCGAACGCCAGCGACTCGGCCGACTGGCCCTCCGCATTGGTGCGAACGATGTAGCCGAGCGGGCTTTCGCCGATCAGCGGCGCCAGCACGTCCTTCAGGCGCTGGCGCTCGGCCTCGTCCTCGATGCGCGCGGAAATGCCCAGCGTGCGCGCGTGCGGCAGCAGCACGAGGTAGCGAGAGGGAATCGACAGATGGGTGGACAGCCGCGCACCCTTGGTGCTGATCGGATCCTTGACCACCTGCACCACGATCTCCTGGCCCTCGTGCACCAGTTCGCTGATCGACGGCACGTGGCCGCCGCCCTCGCCCTCCACGCCCGGGATGGCCGGCCGGATGATGTCCGACGCGTGCAGGAAGGCGGCGCGATCCAGCCCGATGTCGACGAACACCGCCTGCATGCCGGGCATCACCCGCTGCACCCGGCCCTTGTAGATGTTGCCCACGTAGCCGCG
>JAGWVM010000005.1 GCA_018970895.1 Lysobacteraceae bacterium
GAAAACCTGCCCGGCATCCGCGCCTGGCTGGACGAGGCGGCGCTGCCGAACACGCCGGCGCCGCTGGAGCTGGACGTGGCCGGCGCATGGCCGGACGCGACGTTCGACGCGGTATTCAGCGCCAACACCCTGCACATCATGGGCTGGTCCGAGGTGGAGCAGCTGTTCGCCCATCTGCCCGGGGCCACCAGCGACGGCGCCTTGCTGATCGTCTACGGCCCGTTCAACGATCAGGGCCGCTACAGCAGCGACAGCAATGCCGCCTTCGATCAATGGCTGCGCGAACGCGGCGCCCACATGGCGATCCGCGACGCCGCGGCGGTCGACGCCCTGGCGGAACGTGCCGGCTTTGCGCTGGTCGAGGATATCGCGATGCCGGCCAACAACCGTTGCCGGATCTGGCGACGCGGCTGTAACCGGCTGTAGAAAAACCGCCAAACCGGGTACAAAGACGGCATGAAGTCGATCGACACGATGACGCCCTGCCCGTGTGGAAATACGGCCGGCTACACGCAATGCTGCGGTCCATTGCACGACGGCGCGGTGGCGGCGACCGCCGAGCAACTGATGCGCGCACGCTACAGCGCCTACGTGCTGTTGCGCGAGGATTACCTGCTGGCCAGCTGGCATGCCGATACCCGCCCGGCCACGCTGCGGCTGGCCGCACAGCAGCCGGCACCGACCTGGCTGGGGCTGGAAATCCGGCGGCAGCGAACCGATGACGGGCAGCGCGCGACCATCGAGTTCGTCGCCCGCTATCGTCTCGGCGGCGGTCGCGCGCAACGCCAGCACGAGACCAGCCGCTTCGTGCGCGAACACGATCGCTGGTACTACCTCGACGGCGAGCTCAAGAGCTGAGCGGGTATCTGGATGCCGCTTTTGTAGACACTCTGTTCGCTGTCAAGCGATTTTCAATGTTGTGTAAGGAGCCCGCTCGCGGGCGATGCTTTAGCTTTGGGACTCGCAAGAGCATCGCCCGCAAGCGGGCTCCGGACGGGTTGCGCGACGCCGGTAGGAGCGCACCCTGTGCGCGATGCCCTTATCGGGTGCCAGCGAAGAGCATTCGCCCACAGGGTGGGCTCCGGGCGTTCTCCAGAGCATTCGCGCACTTCGGTGCGCTCCTGCGGCGGTGGGCAGCGCCCACCCTGCGCCGCGAAATCGAGGCGACCTGGCCGGCGTCGAGTGCGCGCCATTCATCAGGCATCACTCCACCCAGGCCGAGTCCGCCGACCGTGATCCGCTGGCGATTTTGAGTGTTGTGAGCGGCTTCAGCCGCGACGCTCTTCGGCATGCCACAAGAGCATCGCGGCTGAAGCCGCTCACACGAAAGCCGCCCACACAGGCATCGCGTACAGAGTGCGCTTCGACGCGACCGTTCAGAATCCCTGTACGCCGGCCGCATGCAGCCGCGCGGCCTGTTCGCGCACGGCCGGGTGCCCGAAGAATGCGACCAGCTGATCGGCGCGGCCGGCGCCGGCGCCCTCGATCGCCTGCCACTGGCTTGCGCGGCGCGCACTGAGCGTGGCCCAGTCCGGCAACCCGGCGCGGCCACCGGGCGGCATCCCCAGTGCGTGCAGCCAATCCTCGAAGGGACGTCCGCGGGCGGAGGCGAAGGTCCGCGCCAGCGCATCGGCACGGGTTCGGCCGATGCCCGGCACGCCGGCAAGCTGCGCCGGTGTCAGGTTCATCCAGTCGAGCAGGCCATGGATCAGCCCGGCGTCGATCAGCGCCTGCCAGGTATCGCTGCCGAGATCGTCGAGCTGCAGGCCCTGCCTGCCGCCCAGCCACAGCAGGCGAGCCAGGAACTGCTGCCGGCAGGCGGCCGTCGCCTGCCAGCAGCTGAGGGCATCGTATGCCTGCGGATCGGGTGGCGTCACGATGGCACGTTGCTGCGCGCGCCATACCACCGACTGCAGGCGCGGAATGGTCAGGCCGGCGAGCGCCACCTCGACCTGATCGCCGGGGCGGATGTCCAGCTGCCGCCAGCGCCGCAGCGAACCGACGCTGACCCGCTGCACCCGATGGTCGCCCAGTTGCACCGGCTGCAGTTCCAGCACCGGCGTGATGCGGCCGGTGCGGCCGACCGTGAAGATCACCGCGCGCACCTCGGCCAGTGCCTGCGCCGCCGGGTATTTCCAGGCCACCGCCCATGCCGGCGGCGAGGCCTGCCAGGTCGCTGCCGCGGGTCGGTGGCCCTGGCGCAACACCGTGCCATCGGCGGCGAACGGCATCGCGTGGCGATACCATTGTTCGCGCCAGCGCCTGACCTCGGCCAGGCTGCCGACAGGCCGGGTATAGGCCATGCTGTCGTTCAAGCCCATCGCCTCGAGCCCGGCCAGCCGCGCCGGCATGTCGGCCGGACCGTTGGGCCAGTCCCACACGAACAGGCCGATCTTCGCGGCCGTGGCGGCATCCAGCGCATCGCGCGCCAGTGCACCGGCCACCGCCGAGCGTGCATTCGCGCCGCCATCGCGGGCCTGCACATGACCGGGTGTGCGCCAGTAGATTTCGCCCTGCAGCACCACCCGTGCCGGTGCATGCGGCAGCTGTTTGGGGATGGCGTCGACGCTTTGTGCCCGGGCGGTCCAGTCCGAACCATGGATGCCGTCGCCGCGACTGGTCGCCTGGCGCAACCGGCCGTCCAGATACAGCAGGGTGACCGCCACGCCATCGGCCTTCGGCTGCACCCACAGATCCCGGTCGCCGCGCGCGTGCATCCATGCTTCCAGCGCGGCGGCATCCGGCAGCTTGGCCAGCCCGGTTTGCGCCACCGGCGCACGCGTGCTGCCCCCGGCATCGGCCAGATGCGCGGGTGGCGCCGGCGATTGCGCCGGAAAGCACGCGCGCCAGCCGGCAAAGCGTTGCAGCGCCTGATCGTAGACGGCATCGTCGACCGGCGACCGGCCGCCGACCCGGTATGCATGGTTCCAGCCATCGAGCCGCGCATGCAGCGCGCTCAGTTCCTGCCGTGCCTGCGCCGGGGTCCAGCCGGGACAGTCGGCCGCCCGCAAGACGCCGCAGAAACCGGCGATGCCGGCGGCAAGCCACAACCATCCGTCGCGCATGGAGTCGTCCTCGTCACGTGCTGGAGCCGACAGGCTAGCCGCTAGCCGGCAGCACCGGCAGTCGGCGATGCCGATGCGGCGCGTAGGCGCCGACCGGATCGCGGATCCGGCGAACGCCGCCTGGTCCGACGCAGGCTGCCGGCATCATGGACCCGCCGCAGCGGTCGCGGCGGCAGGATCGGCGATGGGCAACTCCGTTTCGCCGTCGAAACGGCCGTTCGGGCCAAAGCGCCGTTCCGCGATCACGCCGTGGCCGTCATGGCCGATCGCCACCACCGTGCTGGCACGGGTGCCGTAGAGATCGCCGCGGATGAAGGCGGACGACAGCCAGCGTTCGCGCTCCAGTCCCACACCGGTATCGGGCAGTTGCGCGTCGGGTGCGACGCGCTCGTCGGCCAGCGCGTCGAACAGCGGGGCGAAATCATCGTCACCGCCCCGGTCGATCCAGCCCTGCAGGCGCTGCATCAACTCGCGGGTCTTCGGCCACGGCGTGTTGAAGTCGGCGTTGGACAAACCATGCACGCCGGGCGTGACCGCCTGTGCGGACGACGCCGGGCGATTGCCCAGGTAGAAGCCGGCATGGGCGTCGAAGGTCAGCAGGTTGAACGGGCGATAGTCCGCCGCCGCCGCGAGCAGCCGCTGCGCATGGCCTGCCGCATCCAGCGCGCCGGCAAGGAAGTCGGTCGCCAGCAACCCGCGCGAGGCACCGAGCTGCGGGTCGCGCGGGTCGCGCACATTGGTCACCACGCAACAGCGGCCGGCATCGGTCACGCCCAGCCAGGTGCCGCCGGCCTCGAGGTCGCGACCACCGATGACCGGCATGTCGCTCCAGCGCGCCAGCGGCGCACTGGGGCGCGCGTGGAATTCGTCGCGGTTGCCGGCCAGCAGCAGGCGCCAGCGTGGATGCGCGTTCCAGGCAAAGGCGATCAGGCACATAAAAGCAGGAGCGAGTGAAGAGGAGTGAGGAGTGAGAGATGGGGGTTGCGGAGCGGAAAGGGCGACCGGCCCTGTCCGGGCTTGGCGGACAACCGGGTGATCAGGCAAGGAGGCCCGCCGGCAAACAGGGTTTGCCGCAACGACCGGGGTACGAGGTGTTCATTCTCCGCTCTCACTTCTCGCTCCTCTTCACTCACCTCTCGCCCGCCGCCTTACGGCTTCGGCCCAGCGCGCCGCCACGCGCGGGCTGGTCATGCAGACGGCCTCGTCGGTGACGGTGGTGACGGCGCGCTCGAGCAGCTGGATGTCGGCCTCGTGCTGGCGCGCCACGTGCGGATCCTCGAAGAAGATCGCCCGCTGGCAACGCCGCTCCAGCACCAGATCGGCGATCTGCGCATCGCCGCCCAGCGGACCGCTCCGGTAGCAGTCCACCCAGGCCCGCTGCCGTGGCCAGCCGCGGCTCCAGGCCAGTTCGTTCAGACGCTGGCCGGTGGTGCCGGTGGCGATCCGGCGCGCGAATCGCGACAGCAGGTCGAAATGCTCCGCGGCATAGGCCAGCATCTGCGGCTTCATCGCATCATGCGCGATCAGCGCCAGGATCTGCGCCTCCAGCGCATGCAGGCTGTCGGCGCCCGGATCGGGAGCGAAACCGGCATGGATGCGTTCCATCTCGATCCAGTCGCGTGCCGAGGCCACGGTGGAAATGAACGGCTTGCCGTGGATCACGCACTGGCGCTTGAGCGCCACCGCCTCGGGAAAGATCGACGACGGATCGACCGGGTCGATCAGGTAGATCGCCCCGTCGAGCGTGCGCTCCGGCCCCATCCCGACCACTTCGGCGACCAGCTTCATCAGCCCGCCGGCGCGGCCGTAGGGGTAGCGCTTCAGGCCCTCGTAGCCGAACAGGATGCGCTCGCCGGCCAGCGCGTCGCAGGTACGGCCAACCGCATGCAGGTCAACCCCCAGCTCGCGGATGCCACGCTCGCAGGCGCGTACCCAGCGGAACAGCGCCGCCTCGCGGTGGCTGTGGTGGAGACGGTTGGCGGCAAGGCCCAGGCGCATCGTGTGGCTCCGTGTGGAAAGGTCAACCGAAGAACCAGTAGCACACCGCGATCGAGGCGACCACGCCGGCGAGGTCCGCCAGCAGCGCACAGCCGATGGTGTGGCGAACGCGGCGGATGCCGACCGCACCGTAGTACACCGCGACTACGAAGAACGTGCACTCGGTGCTGCCCTGCATGGTGGCGGCGAGCAGGGCCGGGAAACTGTCGACGCCGGAGTGGTGCATGGTCTCGATCAGCATCGCCCGCGCCGCGCTGCTGGACAGCGGCTTGACCAGCGCCGTCGGCAGCGCGTCGACGAAACGTGCGTCGAGCCCGGCGTGCAGCACCAGCCAGCGGATCCCGTCCAGCACGAAGTCCAGTGCTCCCGAGGCGCGCAGTACGCCGACCGCGCAGAGCATGCCGACCAGGTAGGGCAGCAGGTCCTTGGCCACGTCGAAGCCCTGTTTCGCGCCGTCGACGAAGGTCTCGAACAGCGGCACCTTGCGGTACGCCCCCATGCTGACGAAAGCCACGATCACCCCGAACAGCAGCAGGTTGCCCAGCAACCCCGACAGCGACGCCAGCGCCGCCGCGGTCATCGTCGACAGCAGCGCCATCGCGCCACCGAGCAGCAGCGCCACGCCGCCGAGCCAGGCCAGCACCACCGGATCGCGCAGGCGCAGCCGCTGCATGAAGGCCACGCTGAGCAGGCCGGCCAGCGTGGAGGCGCTGGTGGCCAGCAGGATCGGCAGGAACACCAGGGTCGGATCGTGCGCGCCGGCCTGCGCCCGATACATGAAGATCGTCACCGGCAGCAGGGTCAGCGACGAAGCGTTGAGCACCAGGAACAGGATCTGCGCGTTGCTGGCGGTGTCGTCCGAGGGGTTCAGCGTCTGCAGCTCGCGCATCGCGCGCAGGCCGATCGGCGTGGCGGCGTTGTCCAGGCCGAGCACGTTGGCGGCGAAGTTCATGGTGATCAGGCCGACTGCCGGATGCCCGCGCGGCACCTCGGGCATCAACCGCGCGAACAGCGGTCCGAGCATGCGCGCCAGCCCGTCGACCATCCCGGCCCGCTCGGCGATGCGCAGGAAGCCCAGCCACAGGGTCAGTGTGCCGAACAGCAGCACCATCACCTTGACCGAAAGCTCGGCCATGTCGAACAGCGCCGCCACCACGGCGGCGAAGACGCCGGCGTCGTCGCCGACCAGCCAGCGCGCCAGCGCGGCCACCGCCGCCACCAGGAAAAAGCCGAACCACAACCGGTTCAGCATCGACGGACGTCCGCGCGGGAAACTCTCATGCCGCGCATTCTCGGCCACCCGGACCGGCGCTGCCAGCCGGCCGGGTGGACCGACCGGTGACGGCGCCGTCGCAGGATCAGGCCGCGGCGACGCTGGCCTGGGCCAGCATCCGCGCGATGGACACGGCGGCCTCGCGGCCGTCGTACACCGCGCGCACGACCAGGTCGGCACCGCGCACGTTGTCGCCCCCGGCGAAGATCCGCGGGTTCGCCGTCTGCAACGGCAGCGCACCGTCGGCGCCGGTGATCACGCGGCCGTTGCGCTCGAGGGTGACGCCGTGCGCCTTCAGCCAGTCCGGCGGGCTCGGCAGGAAGCCGAACGACTGGATCACCACGTCGGCTTCGATCTCCGCCTCGCTGCCGGGCACGTTCTGCGGACGCGGGCGCCCGTGGCCGTCGGCCACCAGCTCGGTGGCGATCACCCGCACGCCGCGCACGTGGCCCTGGCCGTTGTCGAGGATTTCCAGCGGCTGGCGCTGGAACACGAATTCCACCCCTTCCTCGCGCGCGTGTTTCACCTCGCGTGCCGAGCCGGGCATGCTCGCCTCGTCGCGGCGATAGACGCAGCTCACCGCGGAAGCGCCGAGGCGCACCGCGGTGCGCACGCAGTCCATGCCGGTGTCGCCGCCGCCGAGCACCACCACGCGCTTGCCGTTGAGGTCGATCGGCGAGGGCTCGTCGCGCAGCAGGCGCTCGGTGTTGGCGATCAGGAACGGCAGCGCGTCGTGCACGCCGTGCAGCTGGCGACCCGGCAGCTCGCCGTCGACGAAGGTGTAGGCACCGGTGCCGACGAACACCGCGTCGTAGTCGTCCAGCAGCTGGCCGAACCCGATGTCGCGCCCCACCTCCTTGCCGAGGTGGAAGCGCACGCCCATCTCCTCCAGCACCGCGCGGCGGGTGCGCACCACGTCCTTCTCCAGCTTGAACGGAGGGATGCCGAAGGTCAGCAGGCCGCCGATCTCGCTCTGCCGGTCGTACACGTCGGCGGCGATGCCGGCGCGGCGCAGGCGGTCGGCGCAGGCCAGCCCGGCCGGGCCGGCGCCGACGATGGCGACGCGCTGGCCGGTCTCGCGTACGTGGCTCAGGTCCGGCCGCCAGCCCTGGCGCAGCGCCTCGTCGGTGATCCAGCGCTCGATGCTGCCGATGGTGACCGCGCCGAACGCGGTCTGCTCCAGCGTGCAGGCGCCTTCGCACAGGCGGTCCTGCGGGCAGATGCGGCCGCAGATTTCCGGCAGCGGATTGGTCTCGTGCATCAGCGTGGCCGCTTCCATGATGCGGCCGTCCTGCACCAGCTTGAGCCAGTTCGGAATGTAGTTGTGCACCGGGCAGGCGTGCTCGCAGTACGGGTTGCCGCAATCGATGCAGCGCCCGGCCTGGCTGTCGGCCTGGCCCGGCTCGAAGCCGCCGGCGATCTCGCCGTAGCCGAGCACGCGCACGTTGACCGGCACGGTGCGCGGCGCCTGGCGCGGCAGGTTGAGGAACTGGAAGGTCTTGTCGCTCATGCCGCGCTCCTCAGCTCGTCGGCCAGCGCTGCCAGGCTCGCGGCCTTCGGCTTGACCAGCCAGAACTTGTACTGCAGGCCGCGGAAGTCGCGCAGGATCTGCCGCCCCCACGCGCTGCCGGTGTATTCCACGTGCCGCATCACCAGGCCGCGCAGGTGCTGCATGTAGTGCTCCATGCCCTCCGGCGAGATGCGCAGGATGTCGACCAGCTCGTGGTTGTAGCAATCGACGAAATCACGCTCGAGGTCGAGCACGTAGGCGAAGCCGCCGGTCATGCCGGCACCGAAGTTGAGGCCGACCTTGCCGAGCACGGCGACGACGCCGCCGGTCATGTACTCGCAGCAGTGGTCGCCGGCCCCTTCCACCACCGCCAGCGCACCGGAGTTGCGCACCGCGAAGCGCTCGCCGGCGCGACCGGCGGCGAACAGCTCGCCGTCGGTGGCGCCGTACAGGCAGGTGTTGCCGACGATCGCCGCGTCCTGGCTGGCGAACGGCGAGTCGGCCGGCGGCCGCACGATGATCCGCCCGCCGGCCATGCCCTTGCCGACGCCGTCGTTGGCCTCGCCGGTCAGCTCGATGTGGACGCCGCCGGCGTTCCACGCGCCCAGGCTCTGCCCGGCCGCGCCGGTGAGCCTGAGCGTGATCGGCGAGGCGTCCATGCCGTGGTCGCCGTACAGACGGGCCACGTCGCCGGACAGCCGCGCGCCGATCGCGCGGTCGGTGTTGACGATCGGGTAGGCGAACGTGCCGCCACGTCGGGCCAGGATCGCCTCGCGCGCGTCGGCGCTGATCCGCGCGGCCAGCTCGGCCGGGTCGCGCATCGGATTGCGCGGCAGCGTGCAGGCGGTGTCCACGCTGGCGCCGAGGCCGCGGCCGTCGGTGAGCGGCGTGAGGTCCAGCCGGTGCTGCACCGGCGTGGTGCCCTCGGCCTGCCGGAGCTGCTCGCTGCGACCGATCAGCTCGGCCAGCGAGCGGGCGCCCAGCCGGGCCAGGTGCGCACGCACGTCCTCGGCGATGAAGCGGAAGTAGTTCATCACCATTTCGGGCAGGCCGACGAAGTGGTCCTTGCGCAGCACCGGATGCTGCGTGGCCACGCCGGTGGCGCAGTTGTTGAGATGGCAGATGCGCAGGTACTTGCAGCCCAGCGCGACCATCGGGCCGGTGCCGAAGCCGAAACTCTCCGCGCCGAGCATCGCCGCCTTGATCACGTCCAGGCCGGTCTTCAGGCCGCCGTCGGTCTGCAGCCGCACGCGGCCGCGCAGTTCGTTGCGGCGCAGGGTCTGCTGGGTCTCGGCCAGGCCGAGTTCCCATGGCGTGCCGGCGTACTTGATCGAGGTCAGCGGGCTGGCGCCGGTGCCGCCATCGTGGCCGGACACGGTGATCAGGTCCGCACCGGCCTTCACCACGCCCGCGGCGACGGTGCCGACGCCGGCATGGCTGACCAGCTTCACCGAGACCAGCGCCGCGGGGTTCACTTCCTTCAGGTCGTGGATCAGCTCGGCGAGATCCTCGATCGAATAGATGTCATGGTGCGGCGGCGGCGAGATCAGGCCGATGCCGGGCTTGGCGTAGCGCAGCCGGGCGATGGTGGCGTCGACCTTGTGGCCGGGCAGCTGGCCGCCCTCACCGGGCTTGGCGCCCTGCGCCACCTTGATCTGCAGCACCTCGGCGTTGACCAGGTAATGCGGGGTGACACCGAAGCGGCCGGAGGCGACCTGCTTGATCTTGGACATCTTCTCGGTGCCGTAGCGCGCCGGATCCTCGCCGCCCTCGCCCGAGTTGGAACGCGCGCCGAGCCGGTTCATCGCGATCGCCAGGGCCTCGTGCGCCTCCGGCGACAGCGCGCCCAGCGACATGCCGGCCGAGTCGAAGCGCTTGAGGATGGCGTCCACCGGCTCGACCTCGTCCAGCGGGATCGGTGCGCCCAGCGGCTGCGGCTCGAGCAGGTCGCGCAGCGCCGAGGGCGGGCGGCGGTCGACGTGATCGGCATAGACGCGGTAGTCGTCGTGGTTGCCGGTGCGCACCGCCAGCTGCAGGCTGCCGATCACGTCGGGGTTGTACATGTGGTACTCGCCGCCGTGGATGTACTTGTACAGGCCGCCGGCGCGCAGCGGCAGCGCCTCGTCCCAGGCCTCGGCGGCGAGCAGGCGCTGGTCGTGTTCGAGGTCCTCGAAGGTGGCGCCGCCGACGCGCGAGGGCGTGCCGGGGAAGCACAGCTCGACCACCTCCTTCGACAGGCCGACGATCTCGAACAGCTGCGCGCCGCGGTAGCCGGCGATGGTCGAGATGCCCATCTTGGAAAGGATCTTCAGCAGGCCCTTGCGGATGCCGCGACGGTAGCTGCGGCCCACCTCGGCGCGGTCGGCGTCGATGTGACCCTGGCGGCCCAGCTCGAACAGGCTCTGGTAGGCCAGCCACGGGTAGATCGCGGTGGCGCCGTAGCCGATCAGGCAGGCGAACTGGTGCGGGTCGCGCGGCGTGGCGGTCTCCACGATCAGGTTGCACTGGCAGCGCAGGCCCTCGTCGATCAGGTGCGCATGCACCGCGCCGGTGGCCAGCAGCGCGTGGATCGGCAGCTTGTCGCGCTCGGGGTAACGATCGCTGAGGAACACCAGCTGGTGGCCGTCGCGCACCGCCTGCGCGGTTTCGCGGCACAGCCGGCGCAGCGCCTGCTCCAGGCCTTCCTCCGGTGCGTACATCAGGTCGAAGCGCGGCGTGCCGGCGAACTGCGGCAGCGCCAGCAGCTGGCGCAGCTTGCGCTGGCTGAGGATCGGCGAGTTGATCAGCGTCTGCTTGGCATTCTCCGCCGACAGCTCGAACGGATTGCCCTCCGGACCGAGCTGGGTCACCAGCGACATCACCAGCTTTTCGCGCAGCGGGTCGATCGGCGGATTGGTGACCTGGGCGAAGGCCTGGCGGAAGCGGTCGCACAGCGGACGCACCTGGCGCGACATCGCGGCGATCGGCGTGTCGTCGCCCATCGAACCGGTGGCCTCGGCCTCCAGATCGGCCAACACCTTGAGCACGGACTCGCGCTCCTCCCGGGTCAGGCCGTAGAGCTTCTGGTAGCGATGCAGTTCGTCCGGCGGCAGCGGTTCGGCGGCCAGCGAGGGATCGATCAGGTCCGATTCCAGGTAGCTGACGCCGGCGCGGATCCAGTCGCGGAACGGCGCGCGGGTGCGGTTGATGGCGTCGATGTCGGCGTCGCGCAGCAGGCGGTGCACCTTCAGGTCGACCGCGATCATCTCGCCCGGCGCCAGCCGGCCCTTGGCCACCACCTGCGACGACGGCACGTCCCACAGGCCCGCCTCGGAGGCGACGATCAGGTGGTTGTCGGCCGACAGCGCCCAGCGCGCCGGGCGCAGGCCGTTGCGGTCCAGCGTACAGGCGGCGTAGCGGCCGTCGCACATCACCAGGCCGGCCGGGCCGTCCCACGGCTCGCTGTGCAGCGCGTAGTACTCGTAGAACGCCGCCAGGTCCTCGTCGATGCCCTCGCGCGCGGCGAACGCCGGCGGCACCAGCACGCGCATCGCGGCGAGCAGGTCCAGCCCGCCGGCGAGCAGCACTTCCAGTGCGTTGTCCAGGCTCTCGGAATCCGAGCCGGTCTGGCGCACCAGCGGACCGATGTCGCCGAGCTCGACCCGCGGCGAACGCAGGATCGCCTCGCGTGCCTGCATCCAGCGCCGGTTGGCGCGGATGGTGTTGATCTCGCCGTTGTGCGCCAGCAGGCGGAACGGCTGCGCCAACCGCCACTGCGGCATGGTGTTGGTGGAGAAGCGCTGGTGGAACACCACCGCGTCGGAGCTCAGCGCCGCGTGCTGCAGATCCGGATACACCTCGCGCAGCTTGCCGGGCGCGGCCATGGCCTTGTAGCCGACCACGTCGGCCGACAGCGTGATGACGTAGAAATGCCCGTCGTCGCGCAGCGCGTGTTCGGCGCGGCGGCGCGCCCGGAACAGCGCCAGTTCGAATGCCTCCTCGACCATGCCCTCGCCCGGCTCGACGAAGATCTGGCGCACGCGCGGCTGCGCCGCGGCAGCCAGCGGGCCGCACGCCTCCGGCACCACCGCCACCTCGCGCCAGCCGGCGGTTTCCACGCCTTCCTCGCGCAGGCTGCGCTCCAGCTGTACCGCGGCGGCATCGCCGCCCGCCGGGTCGAGGAACACCACGCCGGCGGCGAAACGCTCGCCGAGCGCGATCCCGGCCGACTTGGCCAGCGCGCGCAGCCACGACTGCGGACGGTGGATCAGCACGCCGCAGCCGTCGCCGCTGACACCGTCGGCATTGACGCCACCGCGATGGGAAAGTTTGGCCAGCGCCTCGAAAGCCGTATCCACCACCCAGGCGCTGGCGCGCCCGTCCACGTTCGACACCAGGCCGAAGCCACAGCTGTCGTGTTCGAAACTCGCGTCGTACAGGCCCGGGGTGGTGTGATCGTGCAAGGGTGCCTACCTCTCTCTCGATGCGCAGGTGGAACGATGGGAGACAGCGACACCTGCGGCGCGTGCGCCGCAGGTGTTTGACAATGCGTACGCCCCGACTGTACGCACATTTGATGCGCCGCGTCAAAGACATTTGGAAGTCCAAACGGAACGCGGCACCCCGTCGCCGCAAGGCGTACGGCCCTCCCCCGGCCGGCACGGCTCGCGGTGGTCGGGGTGCTCGGTGATAATCAGCCGCATGCCCCAAGCCAGCCGTCGCCCCCTGCCCCTCCTGCTCTTGCTCGGCGGCCTCGCCGCCCTTTCCGCCACGCCCCTGCCGGCCCATGCCGGCGGCCAGAGCGCGGCCGAAAAGGCCAGGGCCGAACGACGCCTGGACGATGTGCGCAGCCGCCTGGAGGCGCTGGCTAAAAGCCGCGAGCAGACCGCCAGCGAACGCGACAAGGTCAATGCCGAGCTGGCCCGGCGCGCCCACGCGCTGGCTGCCGCGGCCAGCGCAGTGCGCGCCACCGAACAGCAGATCGCGGCGAAGCAGAAGGATCTCGAACAGTTGCAGTCGCAACGATCCACCCTTCAGGACAAGCTCGACCGGCAGAAGGAGGCGATCGCCGACCTGCTCCGCGCCACCTACGCCCTCGGCCAGGGCTCCGACCTGCGCCTGCTGCTGGGCGATGAAGACGTGGCGCGGATCGCCCGCGCGCTGGCCTATTCGAAGTACTTCCAGCAGGACCGCGTGCAACGGGTGCAGCAGCTGATGGCCGACCTCGGCAAGCTGCAGACGCTGGAGGACGCGATCACCCGGGAACAGCAGGCGCTGGAAGCCACCCGGGCCCGGCAGGCCGAGCAGGCGAGGACGCTGGCAGCCCGCCGCGCCGAACAGAAGAAGCTGGCCGATGCCATCGATGCCACCTACCGCAACGAGAGTGAGCGGCTGGCCGCGCTGAAACAGGACGAGCAGTCGCTCACCGCCCTGGTCAGCAAGCTGCAGGCGGCGATCGATCAGGCGGCACGCGAGAGCGAGCGGCGCAACGGCGGACACGCCGCCAGAGGCGCCGGGCGGGGGCCGGTGCTGGCCAACATCCGCGGCAACCTGCCCTGGCCGGCACCGGGCGAGGTGCACAGTTACGGCAACGGGGTGCTGATCCGCGCTCCGGGCGGCAGCGAGGTGCGCGCCGTGGCGAAGGGCCGGGTGGTCTACGCCAACTTCCTGCGCGGCTACGGCATGCTGGTGATCCTCGACCACGGCGGCGGCTGGATGAGCATGTACGGCAACAACGAGACCCTGCTGCACCGGGTCGGCGAGACGGTCGACGCGGGCGAGGCGATCGGCACCGCGATGGCGCCCACGGGCATCAACACCGGCGCCTATTTCGAGTTGCGGCACGCCAACAAGCCGGTGGATCCGCGCAGCTGGCTGGCCCGCCATCGTTGACGCGGCGCCGGTCGGCGCGCAGGCTGGCCGGCGCGACCGGCGGCGGAATTTCCCGCCGCGATCCGTGGTCCAATCGGGGACGCGCCCTGCGTCCCGTCCAGGTAGTCCGGAGTTTCCCGATGCGTGTTTCCCCTCTCGGCCTGATCGCCCTGCTCGTGCTTGCCCCGAACGCCTGGGGTCAGGCCGCGCCCCGTGGCGGCAGCACCCCGGCCCCGGCCAGCTCGACCAGCGCGCCCGACCCGGTCGACCTGCAGGACATCCGCAATTTCAGCCGGGTCTATGAAATGGTCCGCCAGGCCTACGTGGAAAAGGTGGACAACAAGACCCTGATGAAGGCGGCGATCACCGGCATGCTGGCCGGCCTCGACCCGCACAGCGAATACCTGGACAAGGAGGGCCTGGCCGAGCTCAACGAAGACACCACCGGTGCCTACAGCGGGCTGGGCATCGAGGTGATCGAGGACGGCGGCACCCTGCGCATCGTCTCGCCGATCGACGACACCCCCGCCTCGCGGGCCGGGATCAAGCCGGGGGACACCATCGTCAAGGTCGATGGCAAGCCGGTCACCGACGAGAACGTCGACGCCATGTTCAAGAACCTGCGCGGCGATCCGGGGACCAAGATCACCCTCACCATCGTGCACGAGAACAGCGACAAGCTGATCGACCTGCCGCTGGTGCGCGAGAAGATTTCCGTGCCCAGCGTGCGCACGCGCGAGATCGAGCCCGGCTATGCCTACATCCGCATCAGCCAGTTCCAGGAGGACACCGCGCCGGACCTGGAGAAGAAACTCGGCGCGCTGATCGCCACGCACGGCCAGCCGAAGGGCGCGATCCTCGACCTGCGCTCCAACCCCGGCGGCCTGCTCACCTCGGCGGTGGCGGTCAGCGACGACTTCCTCGACGCCGGCACCATCGTCACCACCAAGGGCCGGCTGGCCGACGCCAACATGGACTTCATCGCGCACCCGGGCGACCTGCTCAAGGGCGCGCCGATGGTGGTGCTGGTGGACAACGGCACGGCCTCCGCCGCCGAGATCGTCTCCGGCGCGCTGAAGGACAACCACCGCGCCCTGATCGTCGGCCGCCGCACCTTCGGCAAGGGCGTGGTGCAGACCGTGCTGCCGCTGGACGCCGACCACGCCGTGAAGATCACCACCGCGCGCTACTACACGCCCAATGGCACCTCGATCCAGGCCGAGGGCATCAAGCCGGACATCGCGCTGGCCGACCTCACCGTGCGCAAGGCCGACAGCTCGCCGCAGCTGATCACTTCCGAAGCGGACCTGAGCCACCATCTGGCCAACGAGGACGGCAGCAGCGGCAAGAACATCAACAACGACGGCAGCGCCGAGAACGCCCGGCTGGCGACCCGGGACTACGCCCTGTCGCAGGCGATGAACGTGCTCAAGGGGCTGGCGCTCAACCGGCCCGCCGCCCAGCAGCCTGCAGCGCGCTGATCATTGCCCTCGGCGCCGGATCTGTGGTGCCAGCGCGGCCAGCCGCGCGGTCAACGCCGGATCCTCGAGGAGGGTGAAGCCGGCGAACTCGAAGGCCGGCGCGACCACGCAGGTACACAGCGCGTAGTCGCCCAGCGGCCGGGCGGCCTGCCAGGCGCCGGCCGGTACCACGTGCACCGGCCCGATCCCCTCTTCGCACGCCCCGTACGGCTCCAGCCGGATGCGCTCCAGCCGGTCCCCCGTCGCGTGGTACACCAGCAGTTCCAGTGGATCGCCCTCGACGAAATGCCAGGCCTCCTCGGCATCCACCCGATGCCAGGCACTCTGCTCGCCGGCGGCCAGCAGGAAGTGGATCGCACTGAGCGGGGGACGGCTGCCGGGCCGCGCCGCCGCGGCATGGAAACGGCGGAAGTGCCCACCCTCGACGTGCGGCGCCAGCGCCAGCCGTTCGATCAGCCGGGCCGCGCGCGGATGCAACCGGTCAGGCCGCGCTGTCGACGGGTGGCTGGGGCTTGAGCAGCCATGCCACGGCCAGGATGCCCAGTTCGTAAAGCAGGCACATGGGCACCGCCAGCATGATCATCGAGGTGATGTCCGGCGGCGTGATGAAGGCGGAGACGGCGAACGCGCCGACGATCGCGAAGCGTCGGCCGCTGCGCAGCTTGTCCAGGCTCACCAGGCCGATCGCGGCCAGGATCACCACCGCCACCGGTACCTCGAAGCACAGGCCGAAGGCGAAGAACATCAGCATCACGAAGTCGAGGTAGTGGCTGATGTCGGTCATCATCTCCACCCCCTCCGGCGTCACCGCGGCGAGGAAGCGGAACGCGGCCGGCAGCACCAGGAAGTAGGCGAACGCGCAGCCGAGGTAGAACAGCACCAGGGTGGCCCCCAGCAGTGGGCGGGCCAACCTCTTTTCGTGCCGGTACAGGCCGGGACTCACGAAGGCCCACAGCTGGTACAGGATCATCGGCATGGAGATGAACAGCGCCGCGTAGAACGCCAGTTTCAGCGGCGTGATGAACGGGCTCGCCACTTCGGTGGCGATCAGGTGCGCACCGTGAGGCAGGCGGGCCACCAGCGGCGCGGCCAATTCGGTGTAGAGGCGATTGGCCATCGGCACCAGCGCCACCAGCACCAGCAGCACGGTCACCGCGGCGCGCACGACCCGCGCGCGCAATTCCAGCAGGTGCGAGAACAGCCCCTGCTCCAGATCGATGGACTCGTCAGGCCTGGCCATGCGGTACCTCGTCCTGCTGCCCCTGCACGGAGGGGTTGTCCGCTCCGGCTGCCGCCGGGCCGCCCAACGACTCAGGGCTGGCGGGCGCCGATTCCGCAGCGCCGCCCAGGGTGTTGCCAGCGGGGCGATCCGAGGCGGCGGCGACCGCGTCAGCCTGCGCCTTCACCGCACCCTCGGCATCGCGCGCAGCCTGTTTCACCTGGGCCTGCACCTCGTCCAGCCGCGCCTGGGCGGCCTCGGCCTGCGCGGCCGCCTCGCGGGCGGCGCGACGGATCTCCTCGACCTGCAGCTCGCGCTCGACCTCGGCGCGCACGCTGTCCCAGCCCGAACGCAGCCGGCGCAGCAGCGTACCGGCGGTACGCGCAGCCACCGGCAGCTTTTCCGGTCCGAGCACGATCAATGCGATGACGGCAAGCAGCAGCAGCTTGCCGAAGCTGATCTCGATCATGGCCGCACGACGTCGACGTGCTTACTTGGCGTCGCTGGAGTCGCGCTGACTCTGCGTGGCCTGGGCGGACGCCGGCGGATCGGCCTTGAGCCGCTCATCGCTCGCGCTGCCGTCGCCCTTGGCCGCCTTGCCCTCGTCGTCGTCCTCGCGCAGGGCCTTCTTGAAGCCGCGCACCGCGTTGCCCAGGTCCGGCCCGATCTTGGACAGCTTGCCGGTACCGAACACGACCAGAACGATCACCAGCAGCAGGAGCCAGTGCCAAATGCTGTCGAATCCCATGTTTCACCTCGTGAGAACCCGGCGCCCCGCGGGCGCCCGGGCCTTGGACGTCAATGCGCAGTGTACTCCTCCAGGCGGTCGCGGAAATCGACCACCGGGCCGGGCACGTTGCTGACGCCGCCCTCGAAGATGCGCCGCGGAGTGATCCCTGCGCCGTAGACCGAGGCGTTGGCGTCGTAGTCGATGCGCAGCACCGAGCCGTCCAGCGCCACGCCGGCGAACAGGCCGCGCGAGCGCGAGTAGGAGTAGATCTCCGCCTTCATCTGGCTGTCGGTGGCCGCGCTGGCGGTGCGGCCGACCGGACCGGCGGCGGCCGAGGCGTCCGCGCCCAGGGTGA
This sequence comes from Lysobacteraceae bacterium, assembly GCA_018970895.1. GTDB lineage: Bacteria > Pseudomonadota > Gammaproteobacteria > Xanthomonadales > Rhodanobacteraceae > Dyella_A. Next base: position 17,482 of record JAGWVM010000005.1, read on the forward strand.
ACTTGCCGTCGACGATGGAATCCACGCCGCGCTGGGTGCGGAAGACCAGGATCACGTCGGTGGACGACACGCCGGCCTGGAAGCCGATGCTGCCGCCGGTCATGGTGATGAAGCTGGGGTTGGACCAGGTGCCGTCGCGGGTCTTCACCGAGATCAGCCCCTCGCCACGGCGACCGCCGAAGATGAAGCCGGCCTTGACCATGTCCGGGATCACCGCGATGGCCCGGGCATCACGCAGCAGGTCCTGGGGAATCGCCTTGTCCGGCGCCTGCATGATCTCGTTGAGCACGCGCACCGCGTTGTGCGCCCGGTCCAGCGGGGCATCCTCCGCGCGCGCGGCCATCGCCGGCAGCAGCAGGACCAGGGCAAGCAGCGACCATCGACGCAGGGAAGCTTTCAGCATGGGGAGGCTCCGCAGTTCTGAAGAGGGTTGGGGGGTGGCGTTCGCGTGGTCGCAGGCCCGGCGGGCCGGAGCCGGCCCTGTGGCAGACTGGGCGGCCTGACCGAGACCGACACCGACGCACATGAGCCGCAACTATACCGGCCTGGCCGGATACGCCCACGACCAGCCGCCCAAGGCTGGCGTACTGCTGGTGAACCTTGGCACACCGGAGGCACCGACGGCCGCCGCGCTTCGCCCCTACCTGGCCGAATTCCTCGGCGACCCCCGCGTCATCGAGTACCCGCGCTGGCTGTGGTGGCTGATCCTGCACGGCATCATCCTGCGGGTGCGACCCAAGCGCTCGGCCCACGCCTACGCGCGGATCTGGACCGAGGACGGTTCGCCGCTGCGCGCCGGCAGCGAACGGCTGGCGCGCGCGCTGCAGTCCGAGCTGGCCGGCCGGCTGCCCGGACCGGTGAAGGTGGACCTGGCGATGCGCTACGGCCGCCCGTCGGTACGCGAACGGATCGAGGCACTGCAGCGCGAGGGCGTGCGCCGGCTGCTGGTGCTGCCGCTGTATCCGCAATATTCCGCGACCTCGACCGGCTCGGTGATCGACGCCGTGGCCGACACGCTCAAGGCGATGCGCTGGCCGCCCGAGCTGCGCCTGGTCAACGACTATCACGACCAGAGCGCGCACATCGACGCACTGGCCCGCCGCATCGAGGCGTTCTGGGCCGAGCGCGGGCGCGGTGACAGGCTGCTGCTCTCCTTCCACGGCATCCCCGAGCGCTACCTGCGCGCAGGCGATCCCTACTTCTGCCAGTGCCACGCCACCGCGCGCCTGCTGCGCGAGCGGCTGGGGCTGGAGGAGGCCGCGATGCAAGTGAGCTTCCAGTCGCGGGTGGGGCGCGAGCGCTGGCTGCACCCGTACACCGACGAGACGGTGAAGCGCCTGGCGAAGGATGGCGTGAGGCGGCTGGACGTGATCTCCCCGGGCTTCGCGGTGGACTGCCTGGAGACGCTGGAGGAGATCGCCATGCAGAACCGGGAGTTCTTCCTCGCCGCCGGCGGCACCGACCTGCGCTACATCCCCGCCCTCAACGATTCGCCCGACCAGGTGAAGGCGATGGCCGAACTGGTCCTGCGCCACGCCCAGGGTTGGCCGGAATTCGCGCCGGACTACGACGCCAAGGCCGCGCTGCTGCGCCAGAAGGCGGCCAAGGCGCGCGCCGACGCCATGGGTGGCCGCACCGGATGAGTGCCGCCGGATCGCCCCGCGACCGGCGCATCGCCCTGCCCGCCCTGAGCCTCGCCGCCCAGTGCTGGGGCGACGAGGGGCTGCCGCCGCTGCTGGCCCTGCACGGCTGGCTGGACAACGCCGGCAGCTTCGCCCGGCTGGCGCCGCGGCTGGCCGCGCGCCACCACGTGATCGCGCTGGATCTGCCCGGCCACGGGCACTCCGATCATCTGGCCGAAGGCGCCAGCTACCACTGGCCCGAATACGTGCGCGCCGTGCTCGCTGCGGCCGACGCACTGGCGCTGGACCGGTTCTGCCTGCTCGGTCATTCGCTCGGCGCCGGCATCGCCTCGATGGTCGCCGCGGCACGGCCGGAGCGGATCGAGCGGCTGTGGCTGATCGAGGGGCTCGGCCTGCTCGGCGACGACGGCACCCACACGCTGCAGCGATTCCGCGATGCAATGGCCGTCGAACCGGCGGGCAAACGTCTGCGTACCTTCGCCAGCGTGGAGCAGGCGATCAGCGCACGCACGCTCGCCACCGGCCTGCCGGCCGACCAGGCGCGCCCGATCATCGAACGCGCCGTGCGCGCGGTCGACGGCGGCTGGCAGTGGCGCAGCGATCCGCGCATCAACCGCCCCACCCCGATGCGCCTGGCCGAGACCCAGATCCACGCGCTGCTTGCCGGCATCGAGGCACCGACCCGGCTGCTGCTGGCCGAGCCGGCCACCTCCTACCTGCCGAGCGGTCCCATGCAGCAGCGGGCCGAATGCGTGCGCGATATCCGCGTGACGCATCTGGCCGGCGGGCATCACCTGCAGCTGGAGCACCCGGAGTCCGTGGCGGACTGGATCTCGGGTCGGAAGTGACTGAAGAAGAGTGAGAGGTGAGGGAAAGCAAAAGCACCGCCTCGCATGTGCCCTGCCTCCCTCGCCTGCCCGCCCGCGCGACGTCGTGAGTCGCAAAGGGAGGAGGTGAGCAAAAGCGAGCGCACCACGCTTTTCTCCCCCCGCATTCCGCTCCGCTCACTCCCCGTTTTTCAGTCAGCCCGAGATGGCCAGCCGCTCCGAGCGGTACAGCTGCATCGTGATCCCCGCAGCGATCACCGCGGCGACAGCGCTGCCGCCCAGGCACAGCGCCAGGTGCAACGGACTGACGCCGGAGCCGCGCACCAGGTCGAGAATGCCCAGGTGCTGGCCCAGCAGCGGCACGGAGTACATCCAGTCCTGCGGCTTGATCGGCATCACCATCAGCACCACGCTGGGCAGGATCGGCAGCATCATCAGCAGCGAGAGGTAGGTCTGCGCCTCGCGGTAACTCTTGGCGAACGCCGATACCAGCGACTGCAGCGAGGCCAGCAAAACGATCATCGGCGCCTGCAGCAGCAGCACGTGCAGCGCGAACGACGGCCCCAGGTGCAGCTCCATGCCCAGCTTGCCGGTGGGCACGAAATGGCCGACCACGCTGAACCCGACCAGGCAGATCACCAGGCTGGCGGTGGAGAACGCACAGATCGCCGCCAGCTTGCCGAGGAAGATCTTCCAGCGCGGCACCGGGTTGGCGAACAGCGGCTCCAGCGACTGCCGCTCGCGCTCGCCTGCGGTGAGATCGATCGCCAGGTACATGCCACCGATGAACAGGGTGAGCACGAACAGATACGGCAGCACGTTGAACAGCAGCACCGCACGCGACTGCGGCGTGGCCTGGTCGCGCTTGGCCACGACCACCGGGATGGCGGTGGCCGGCGACAGGCCGCGGGCCACCAGGCGCATGGCGCCCTGCATCCTGGCGTAGTTCTCGATCAGGTCGGTGACGCGATCCACCGGGGTGTGCGAATCGCGCTGCGACGAGTCGTAGATCAGCTCCACCTGCACCGGCTCGCCCTTGCGCCAGGCCTCCGGATAGCTCGAGCGGATGCGCAGGGCCAGGTCGATCTGCTGGTCGCGCACGGCCTGTTCCGGATCGGCGACCGGCGGTTGCGGCACCACCCCTCCCTCCTTCAGGGCATTGAGCAGGTTCGGCGCGTATTGCGCGCCGATCACCGGCACCTTCAGCGGCTGCTCGGCCTTGTCCAGCTCGCGGTTGATGGTGAAGTTGATCAGCAGCATGAACATCAGCGGCGTCAGCAGCGGGCCAGTGAGAAAGGCGCTGGTCAGCGTGCGGCGATCACGCAGGTTTTCGCGCACCTCCTTGAGGAAGACGGTGAGGATGGCGCGCGCGCGGCGCACCGGAGTCATCGTGGGCGTATTCATGCGGCGAGGCCCTCGTCGCTGCCGATCAGTTTCACGAAGGCTTCCTCCAGGTTCGATTCGCCGGTCTGCGCGCGCAGCTGGTCCGGGGTCGCGTCGGCCACCACGCGGCCGCGGGCGATCACCACGATGCGGTCACACAGCGCGCCGACCTCCTGCATGATGTGGCTGGAGAACAGCACGCATCGCCCTTCGGCTTTCAGGTTGCGCATGAACTCGCGCAGTGCGCGGGTGGCCATCACGTCCAGGCCGTTGGTCGGCTCGTCAAGGATCACGTTGCGCGGGTCGTGGATCAGCGCCCGCGCGATCGCGGTCTTCACCCGCTGGCCCTGCGAGAAGCCCTCGGTGCGGCGGTCGGCGATGTCGGCCATGTCCAGCGCCCTCACCAGCGCCTCGCGGCGCGTGCGCAGCTCGTCCTCCGGCAGTCCTTGCAGGCGGGCAAAGTAGTCGATGTTCTCGCGCGCGGTCAGCCGCTTGTAAAGGCCGCGCGCGTCGGGCAGCACGCCGAGCTGGCGGCGCACCGCCAGCGGATCGACCGCCGCGTCGATGCCGTCCACCAGCACCTGGCCGCGGTCGGGCTTCATCAGCGTGTAGAGCATGCGCAGCGTGGTGGTCTTGCCCGCGCCGTTGGGGCCCAGCAGGCCGGTGATCTGGCCGTCGCGGGCGGCGAATGTCACCCCGTCGACGGCCTTCACCGCGCCGAAGGCCTTGTGCAGATCCTTCACCTCGATCATGGCGTCGCTCCGTTGAAATCGATGAACATCGGGGTGGGCTGCAGGCGCTTCAGGCACGAGGCGTCGAGCTGCCGGGGCTTCAGGTCCTCGACGAAGCGCTTGACCAGCTTCGGCATGCAGCCGGCGGCGATCACGTTGTGGCCCTGGCCGGGCGCGACCAGGTGGCGCGCGTCGGTGAGCCCCTTCAGCACCTCCTCGCCGTAGCGCGGGGGCGTCACCGGGTCGTATTGGCCGGACATCAGCAGCACCGGCTTGCTGCTCTTCAGCGGGTCGTGGAAATCCTTCGGGCGCGTGCCGTGCGGCCAGATGCTGCACACCGTGGTCAGCGCGTCGAGCATCCGCGTGCCGAGGATGGTGTCCTTGTCCTGCGGGCGCGGGGTGAACAGGTCGGCGTCCTCGCTGCAGATCACCGAGGACTGCATGCCGCCGTTCATGGTGTCGGCCAGGTCGCCGGAAAGCAGCTTGGCCTGGCCGAGCAGCGGCCCGACGTCGCCGTGCGCGGCAGCATCGATCGACAGCGGCAGCAGCGCGGCGGTGGCCGGGGTATAGGCGAACATGCGCACCACGCTGGCCAGCGAGAACTCGCTGAGCATGCGTTGCACGGTCCGGTAGCTCTGCGGGTCGCGGAAGCTCACCATGTGCGGGTTGGCGCGCAGCGCATCGCGCAGCTGGTAGAGCGTCTGGTACGGGTCGCCGAAGCGCTTGTGGCAGGCGGGGTCGGCCGTGCAGCGGGCGAACTGCGCCTTCAGTGCGTCGTCCAGGTTGCGCGCGAAGTCCTCGCCCAGCACCAGCTGGTTGGGCACCACGCCATCGAGCACCACCGAGCGCACCGCGTCGGGATAGTGCATGAGGTACTGCTGGGCCATGCGTGTGCCGTAGGAGACACCGACCAGGTCGAACGTGGGCGAACCCAGCGCCTTGCGCACGTCCTCCAGATCCTGCGCGGCCACGGTCGTGGTGTAGAAGCGCGGATCGGCGGTCTTCTCCACCTGCGCCAGGCAGCGCTGGATCTCGGCCTTGAGCCGGGCGGGATCGTCGTCGGCCGCGTCCTCGGCGCCGGGATCCTTGCTGTCGTCCTTGCAGTCGAGCGGATGCGAGCCACCGGTGCCGCGCTGGTCGAGCAGCAGCAGGTTGCGGTGCGCCAGCAACGGACCCAGCGCGGCCACGGCGGCGCTCGCGTTCTCGGTCGCGGCCTGGCCCGGCCCCCCGGCGAGGAACACCAGCATGTCCTTCGCCGGCACCTCGGCCTCGGAGCGCACCACTGCCAGGCGCAACCCGATGTGGCGCCCCTGCGGATCGTCACGGTTCTCCGGTACCTCGAAACGGGTACACCAGGCGGCGGTGGTGCGGCCGCTGTTGGGCTGGCCCAGTTCACAGGCATGCAGGGTGAGCATGCCGAGTGTCCAGCGGGCGGGTGGCGCCGGTTTCACGGGTGCGGCCGGCGCAGCGCTGCTGGCCGGTGCAGGCGATGGCGCCTGGCGATGGCGGACATGGTTGGCCGCGAGGATCGCGACCGCCACGGCAACAGCCACGCCCATGCGGGCTTTTCGATTCGTGCTCACGTGCTGCTCCCCGGGTCGAAGATGGATTCGATCGGCTGTCCGAACAGCCGGGCGATCTTGAAGGCCAGCGGCAGGCTGGGATCGTACTTGCCCGTCTCGATGGCATTGACGGTCTGGCGCGAGACGTCGAGCCGCTCGGCCAGGTCCGCCTGCGACCAGCCCTGCGTCCCGCGCAGGTCGCGGATGCGGTTGTTCATGCGTACCGGCGCCGCGCCCCGTGACGAGCGAGCAGGTAAAGCACCGGAATCCCGAGGAACCCGATGCGGGCAGGGTCCAGCGCCACGCCAGCGTGCGCGAGCATCCAGCAGGTGCCGAGTGCCAGCCAGGTCACCAGCGCGGTCACCGCCAGGGCCACGACCTCGAGGCGACGTTCCAGCTCGTCCATGCCCAGCACCCGCCGCACGGAAAGCACCGCCAGGGCCACCACCGGAACCAGCGGCAACAGGGCGATGCCGATCCGCGGCAACGCGGGGCTCGCGTGACGAAGTCCGATGTGCGACACGACCAGGGACAGCACGTAGGCCAGCAACCAGCCCAGGGTCCCCCGCGATGCCGGCCGTGCGCGCCCGCGCGTTACCGGCATGGCCACGCTGAAAAGACGGAACAGGCCGCGCTGCAGGGCATCGCCGACGGCCTCGCGAGGGGAAGGCTGCCGTACCATGGTCAATCCTCCCCCTGCAGGCGGCGCCGGTGGCGCCACGCCAGCCATGCCGAGCCGACCGTGAAGGTCGCTGCCATGCCGATCAGCGTGCCCAGCGAGAAGTCGTCCATCCGGCCGCGCCACCAGCCGACCAGCGCCGTCAGCCCAAGCAATGCCGCCGCGAGGAGAAGCGAGCGGGACCTGCCGCGGCCCCGGGCCTCATCGCAGCCGAAGCCGCCGCCGTAGCGTCGGGTCACCAGCCCGTGGGTGATCGCGTAGCTGATCATGATCACCGGGAACACCCAGAGCAGGACCGTGCCGTCCAGCCGGATCGCACCGGAGGTGGCGAGCAGGCCGCCGACCAGGCCGAGCGACGCCGTGATGGCGGTCGCCGCGCCGAGGGCGATCAGGTGGGTGCGCTGCTCGAGTTCGTCGCTGGCAGCGATCTTCCACGCCATCAGCCCGATGACGTAAAGCATCGGCAGCGCCGGCACCAGGGTCAGCGCCGCCTTTTCCCACAGCCCCGGTGCGGCTTTCGCGATCGGCCAGACCAGCAGCATGGCGGCGACGTACAGCGTCATCGTGATGGCGACCTGGCGCTGGTACTGGCGGGGCGACAGGCGCTTCATCGTCCACTCCATGCCAGGCCGGGCACGGATGCATTGGGTCGGGGCATGACCGCTCCATGTCAAGTTTGCTTGACACGAAGGTTAGGCAGCCGGCGCCGGCATGTCAAGCACCCTTGACACAGGCGGCGCATATCGGCCGAATCGGGCCCGACTTTAGGGCCGGAATGTGATCGGGTTTGCAATTTGTGACGCTTTATGTCGCAATCCCGCTCGCCTGAAAAGCAACCACATTCCGAACAGTACGCGGAAACCTGCTGTAATAAATGGATTTTTTCAGCAGATTCGGAAGAGAAGGCAAGGGATGGCATGCGGATTGCTTCGGTGCCTCTGCACCATCATCCAAGCTCCACAACGATTGGTTGGCTTCCTGTTCCACTTATCTGCTTACCCAAGGGGGAATCCCATGCGAAACAACAAGACGTTTCTGCTCGCCGCCCTGATCGCCGCGTCGCTCGGCGTCGCCGTCCCGGCAGGCCAGGCGAATGCGGCCACGGCCTCCGGTCAGACCAAGTTCACCGTCGCGCTGCAGCCGGTCCTGGTGCTGGACTACTACCAGGAAATCGACCTGACCGTGGATTCGGCCGCGCTCACCACGCTGGCCGGCACCTCGGCCAATCTCGCTGCGAAACAGGCGATCACCGCCACCGCGTCCGGTACCGCGCTCACGGCCGATGCCGCACTGAAGACCACGGCCGCGGGGCTCAAGGGTGTGTCGCTGACGCTCGACAACGTCTGGTCGGTGCGATCGATCCTCGCCAAGAGCAGCACCACCACGGTCAATATCGGCCTGGGCGCGTCCAGCAGCGGTTCGACGGCTACTCTCACGGCCAGCACCGATAACAGCTCGACCATCGGCCTGAGCAACCCGGGGACCACGTCCAGCGTGCCCCAGGGCGGCACCGGATTCGCCTCGCCGGTCTATGGCAACGTCACCATGACCATGGATCTGAGCAACGCCAAGACGGCCGACACCTACTCCGGCGGCAACATCTACATCACCGCCACCTCGACCTGATCGCTCCGCCGGAGCGCCGGTCATGAGGCGGACGTCGCGGGCGGCGGCCCTGCTGTGGTCGCTGCCTTTCACACTCGTTGCAGGCATCGTTCATGCGGCCGCTCCCGTCCGTGGCCGCGTGATCGGCCCTGCCTCGCTCCAGCAAACGGGGGCGAAGCGGGGGATGCGTCCGATGGCGCTTGCCGCGGCACCGGCGGCCGGCAACTGTGCGGTCTATTTCGATGCAACCGGTCAGCTTAATTTCGACCCGCCGGGCAACAACACGCCGCTGGTCCCGGGCATCAGCGCGGCGAACGTCATGGCCGGAGGACCCGCGATCAGCCACGGAGCGATCGCCGCCGCCGCCATCGCCGCGGGGCCGGGCAGCCTGCAGGCCGATGCCGCGATCAACCAGACGGCACTCCAGCCGCTGGCTCCCGGCATCACCCAGAACCCGGTGCAGGGCCTGGCGTATTTCGCGACCAGCACGACCTGCACGCCGGCCAGCTTCACGACCGTGCTGCAGAGCCAGCCGGCCGGGGTGAATGCGCCGCCGCCGAGCGGCACCGTGGTGGCCCAGCTCACCGGCAACACCCGCATCGACGCGACCTACCAGCTGGGCTACGTCGACCAGGGCACGTATCTGTGTTCGGGCGGCTGGTTCGGCTACATCCTGTGCGAGGTCTGGCGCGTGGACGCGACGTTCAACTTCCTTCCGTCCACCTTCGGCTCCAGTGGCGCCGGCACGTATCGCCTCACCATCAACCAGGTCACGATGACGTCGCCATGAAAACGTTCTGCCGCGCCGCTGCCCTCGCCTTCGCAATCGCCTTCAGCACCGCCGCCTTCCCCCAGGTCGCGCTTTCGCCGCAGATCGACGATATCCAGCTGGACGCGCTCGGTCAGACGCACGCCTTTCGCCTGAGCAACCAGGCCAAGCTGCCGATGCACGTGGCGGTCAGCGTGGAGAACTGGACGATGGACCTGGACGGCCACGTCAGCGTGACGCCCGCCACCGAGCAGTCGCTGGCGCCGTGGGTGGAGATCAACCCGACCACCTTCACCGTCGAACCGGGGCAGTCCCAGGTGGTGCGCTACGCGATCCGCCCGGCGGTGAAGCTCGCACCGGGCGAGCATCGCGCCATGGTGTTCTTCACCGAGCAACCCTCGCCCGCGGACAAGGCCAAGCCCGCCACGCTGCGCGCGTACTTCCGGCTGGGCGCGGCGATCTACGGCCACGTCGGCCCGGTGCAGCCGCGGGGCGAGATCGTGTCGCTCGCCACCAGCGCGCGCGCGGCAACCTTCATGCTGCACAACAGCGGCAACGCCACCACGCGCATGCTGGGCCAGTTCGCACTGTGGCAGGGGAAAGCCTATCCGCACGCCGGCGCCATCACGCCGACGCAACTGGACGCGGACTTCAAGCCGCCGTCCGGGCTGGTGGCCTACGGCCGGCTGCCGCAGGATGCGGTGCTGCCCGGCGCCGAGCGTCGCGTGGTGCTCGAGTTCATCACCGGCAAGCCGCTGCCCGCCGGCCACTACGTGCTGGCCCTGCAGGGCACGCTCGGCAAGACCGTCATCGACCGCAGCGTGAAGGTCGACGTCGCCGGCGCCGCGAAGCACTAGCGCACCGGGATGACCGCTCCGGCCTCCCGCGACCTGCGGTACCGGCTGCTGGCATGCGCATTCTCGCTGGCAGCAGTCCTTTCGCCGGCTGCCGTCGCGCAGGTCGCCGCCACCGCGGTCGGTGCGCCGGTCGCCGCCGCGCACAAGCTGCTCGCCGGCATCACCGTCAACGGACGCTCCCCGGCGTCGGGCATCGACCTGCTCGATCTCGGGCATGGCCGCTACCGTGCCAACCTTGACCAGTTCGCCGCCGCCATCCAGACGCGCGTGATCGCGCAGGGCGACGCGGTGGTGCTCCCGACGCCCCTCGGCAATGCACGGATCCCCGGCTCGGCCATCCTCAGCCTGGACGGGGCGCGTTTCGTTCCGGTCCGGACGCTTGCGCACGCGCTGGCCGGTCGCATCGCTTTCGACCAGGGCGAGTTCGCGCTCGAGGTGACACTGCCGTGGTCACCGGGCGCGACCCCGGACACCGGCGAGGGCAGCTCGGGAATCACCGCGCCCTCGGAAACCCCGGACATCCGGGCGCCGGTGGCCAGCCTGTCGACGATCCACAGCGAGGCTTATCTCACCCGCCAGGGCGGCATCGACAGCCTGGCAACCCTGACCGACCTCGGTGGCGCGCTGGGACCGGGAGCCTGGCGTACGCGCATCCTCACCAGCTCGCCCGGCGGGCGGCAGAGCATGCAGGACTACGGGTGGCTGCTCGACCGCGGACGCAGCCGGCTCTACCTGGGCCACAGCCAGCTCGCGCTCGATCCGCTGCTGCCGTACGCCAACCTCACCGGCATGCAGTACGCGTGGAGCAACCGCCCCGACCTGAGCTACGGCGACACCCTCGCCAACAACCAGCTGGTGGCGACGCAGACCCTCGGCGGGCAGTCGCTGAGCGGGCGGGACGCGCCACCAGGCGGTATCGCGGAGCTGCGCGTGGACGGCAAGGTGGTGGCGCGCACGGCGATCCGCCTCGACGGCAGCTGGGCCTTCCGCAACGTGACCCTGCGCGGGACGGAGTTCGCCCAGGTCGCGCTCTACGAGCGGTTCGGCGACGGCACGCCGACCCGCGTGGTCAACGTCAACGCCGCAACCAGCCCGCGCGCGCTGCCGGCCGGCACGCTGGTCTCCTACGCCGGCCTCGGCGCGGACGGCAATCCGCTGGACCCGGCGATCCGCACCCATGGCCTGGGCGGCTTCTACCAGGTGCGCTGGGGTGTCAGCGACCGCCTCACGCTCGACGCCTCCGCCCAGCACGCCGGGGGCCGCGATTACGGTGCCACCAACGCCATCATGGGCCTGGGTGCGCTCGGGACGTGGGGCGTCGGCATCGCCCGCAGTGGCGGGGCCGCGGCCTGGAGCGTGCAGGGTGACGGACAGCGCGGCATGTGGTTCTGGAACGGCTATGCACGACGCTACGGGTCGAACTACTTCCCCGGCGTGGCCGCGGTGCAGTCCGACCGCTACGGCGAACTGGGTGCCCGGATCAGCCCGCGACTGAACGTGTCGCTGGTCGGCCGCGATGCAACCGATCCCTTCAGCGCGCATCGCTACGTCTTCGTCAGGCCGGCGGTCGACTGGTCGGTCACCGATCGCTTCAGCGTCGGCGCCCGTCCCGACTACAACGGGCAGTACACATATGCGGCCAGCTGGGATGTACGCAACGACATACGGCTGATGCTCAGTCGCTATGTCGGGATCTCCCAGCTGGAACTGACCCACGCGCTCGACGACGGCTTGCAGGTGGACCTGTCGGTGACCCGCGACCCCCAGCGCGGCACCCGCTTCGCGCAGACCCTGAGCGGACTGTGGACCGGCGGCCACCCCTTCAGCTGGACGGCGAGCCTGCTCGAGGGCAGCTCGCGCATCGGCTACCTGCTGGATGCGGCCACCGAGGCCATCCCCGGGCTGTCGATGCATGTGCAGGTCTACAACGACCCGACCCGCGGACCGTCCGGCATCGGCAGCGGCACCACCTTGCAGCTCTCCCTGGTGGCCGACTTCGCGGTGACGCCGTCGGGCCTGGCCCGCGGCGCGTTCAGCGCGACGGTGGCACGGCGGGGCGGCATCTCGGGCAAGGTGACCGGCGACCTGCCCGAGGGCGTGCACTGGTCGGACCTGGCCGGGGTGCGCGTGCTGGTCGATGGCCGGCCCGTCGGCCAGCTCGATGCGCGCGGCCACTATCTGGTGAGCGACCTGGCCCCCGGCGTCTACCGGCTGCAGATGGACACCGAGAAGCTGCCGATCGACCTGCAGCCTCCGTCGAAGCAGCCGCTGGTCGAGGTGCGCGCGGGTGCCACCACCCGCGCGGATTTCGCCATGCAGCTGCGCGTGGGCATGGCCGGCCGGCTGACCGACGGCGCCGGCAAGCCGCTGGCCGGTGCGGTGGTGCGGGTACTGGACGCCTCCGGTCAGCTGGTGACCAGCGTCTACAGCAATGCGCTGGGCTATTTCCGCGTCGACCAGCTGGCGCCGGGCGACTACACGCTGCAGTCGGGCACGGCCCGCCGACGCGTCAGGCTGGATCGCAGGTTCGTCTACGGGCAGGACCTGACGCTGTGAGCCTTACACGCACATGCCACCCGGGGCTGACGGGCCCGGTGCCGTGGACCCCGCCACGCTGCCGCCGGCATCCCGGCAACGCCGGCTGAAGGCGGCCGCGATCGCGGCCGGTTCGTACGGGGTCGGCGCCACCGCGTGCGGACCAGGCGCGTCCAGGCCGTGTGCCTCGCGCCAGGCGCGCACCACCATGGCAGCCTGCGCGTCAACGCGCACGGTGAACCGCGTCTGCCCGCCGGCCTGTGCCACGGCGGCGGAGCAAGGCATGGAGGCGAACAGCAACACCGCGACCAGGCCGCGGAGCAGTAAGTGATGGAGCGACGTGTTCATGTCGAAACCCTCGACACCCGCGAGGTTGGCGGTGTCCGAAGGGGTTTTCGGCACGCACGCTCGCGCCTTGACAGCGTCCGCCGCTCACCCGTGCGGAAGTGCAAAACACATCACATTTCGCGCGGATGTACCCCGCCAGCCCTCGAAACGGGCTTGACATCACGGGATTTCCGCCGGCTTTTTGACGCCCGCCTCCCGGCCGGCGCCCGCCACGGTGGCTCAGCGCGAGGAGATGTACTTCTCGCGGCGGATCTGCGGCACCGGCAGGCCGAGCTCCTTCAGCGCCGCGAAGGCTGCGTCGACCATGTTCGGGTTGCCGCACAGGTAGGCGATGTCGCGGTCGGCCGCCGGCGCCAGGTCCGGCAGCGCGGCCTGCACGTGGCCCATGCGGTCGGTGGTGCGCGGCACGGCGCGCGGTTCGCGACTCAGGCAGCTCAGGTAGGTGAAGCCCGGGTGTTCTGCGGCGAAGGCGGCGAACTCCTCGTCGTAGAGCAGCTCGGCCTCCTTGCGCGCGCCGTAGATCAGCACCGCCTCGCGCCCGCCCGGCGCGAGCCATTCGGCCAGCTGCGGCAGCATCGCCCGGTACGGGGTCACCCCGGTGCCGGTGGCCAGCAGCAGGTAACGCGGATGCGCGTCACCGGCCTGCAGGCAGAACCGACCGTACGGCCCGCTGGCCTCGATCGTGCCGCCCACGGCCAACCCGCCCAGCAGCGCGGTGGCCGCGCCCCCCTCGACGTAGCTGACCGCGATCTCGATGCGCTGCACCGGCGACCGACCGTCGCCCACCGTGGCCACCGAGTAGCTGCGCTTGGTCGCGGTGCCGTCGGCGTAGTGGAAGTGGATCTGCAGGAACTGCCCCGGGACAAAGGCAAGCGGCTGCCCGTCCACCCGTTCGAAGACCAGGTGGCGCACGGTGGGCGCCAGCATGCGGCTGTCGACGAGACGGAGGGTGAAATGGTCGGCCATGGGGGATTCCGGAAACGCTGTGTGCAGCCGGCGGGCGCCGGCGGCAAGAGCCAAGCACCGTATAATAGGGGGCTTGCCACCACGGTGCAGCCCATGTCCACTCCCTCCGCATCCCCGGTACCGGCGCTTGTCGTCGACAACCTGCGCAAGACCTACGGCAACGGCGTCGAAGCCCTCAAGGGAATCAGCCTGACCGTGCAGCAGGGGGACTTCTTCGCCCTGCTCGGCCCCAACGGCGCCGGCAAGTCGACCCTGATCGGCATTCTCTCCTCGCTGGTGAACTCCACCGACGGTGACGCCAGGGTGTTCGGCGTGTCGGTGAACAAGCAGCGCGGCGAGGCGATGCAGCTGATCGGCCTGGTCCCGCAGGAAATCAACTTCAACCAGTTCGAGCGGCCGTTCGACATCTGCGTGAACGAGGCCGGTTTCTACGGTATCCCGCGCAAGATCGCCGCGCAGCGTGCGGAGAAGTACCTGAAGGAACTGCGCCTTTGGGACAAGGCGTTCGACCAGGCGCGGATGATGTCCGGCGGCATGAAGCGCCGCCTGATGATCGCCCGCGCGATGATGAACGAGCCGAAGCTGCTGATCCTGGACGAACCCACCGCGGGCGTGGATATCGAGATCCGCCGCTCGATGTGGCAGTTCGTCAGCGGCATCAACGCAGCCGGTACCACGGTGATCCTGACCACGCATTACCTGGAGGAAGCCGAGTCGCTGTGCCGCAACATCGCCATCATCGACCACGGCACGATCGTCGAGAACACCACGATGAAGCGACTGCTGGCCACGCTGGACGTGGAGACCTTCGTGCTCGACGTGGACAGCGCACCGACCGAGCTGCCGCAGCACCCGGGCATCGTGCTGCGCCGTATCGACGATCACACGCTGGAAGCGGAGATGTCGCGCAAGCAGGACCTCAATGCGCTGTTCAGTGCGCTCAATGCGATCGGCGTCACCGTGCGCTCCATGCGCAACAAGGCCAACCGGCTGGAAGAGCTGTTCCTGCGCCTGATCGGCAACGGCGCGGAGAAGGCCGCTTGAGCCCGCGCGCGCCGCACGTCTTACCCCCTGAATACCCGGGTCCGGTGATCGCCGCCGGCCCGCACGCACACGCGGAGAACCACGCATGAATTCGTCAGCCAACCTGGTGGCGCTCTATACCATCACCCGCCGCGAGATCATGCGCGTGGTGCGGATCTGGTCGCAGACCCTGATCCCGCCGGTGATCACGATGACGCTGTACTTCGTGATCTTCGGCAAGCTGGTCGGCAGTCGCATCGGCACCATCGAACACGGCTTCACCTACATCCAGTACCTCGCGCCGGGACTGGTGATGATGAGCATCATCAACAACAGCTACGCCAATATCTCCAGCTCGTTCTTCGGTGCCAAGTTCCAGCGCTCGGTGGAAGAGATGCTGGTCTCGCCGATGCCGAACTGGGTGATCCTGCTGGGCTACGTGGCCGGTTCGGTGGCACGCGGCCTGGTGGTGGGCGCACTGGTGCTCGGTGTCGCACTGTTCTTCACCGCGTTGCACATCACTCATCCGCTGGTGATGCTGGTCTCGGTCGTTCTCGGCGCCACCATCTTTGCGCTGGCCGGCTTCGTCAACGCCATTTATGCCAAGAAGTTCGACGACATCGCGCTGGTGCCGACCTTCGTGCTGACCCCGCTGACCTACCTGGGCGGCGTGTTCTATTCGGTCAACATGCTCAAGGAGCCGTGGCAGGCGATGTCACGTGCCAACCCGATCCTGTACATGGTCAACACCTTCCGCTACGGCGTGATCGGAGTCAGCGACGTCGATGTCGTGACGGGACTCGTGGTGATGATCGGGTTCGTGACCGGCCTGTCGATCATTGCGCTGCAGCTGCTCAAGCGCGGCGTCGGGCTCAGGTCGTAACAGCGGGGAGTGCGCGAAGAGGCGTGAGACGTGAGAGGTGGCCGCCCGAGGCGGATGCGCCATCCCGCTCCGCTCGCTCCCTGCTGGCGCGCAGTGCAATGCTCGCCGACTCCCCGTCACCCGCTCCTCGCCTGCGCAATGGCTTGAACGCGACGTTTCCTGCCTGCGACGACCGGAGCGAGTGACGAGCCGCTTGTGGCAGGTCCTCCGTCCCGCTCAATCACCGGCCCCAGCCCGCACGCTGCCCTCTCTCTCCTTTCTCCTCTTCGCTCACTCTTCGCCCATGCGCGTGAACAAATACATCAGCGAAGCCGGTCTGTGCTCGCGCCGTGAGGCGGACGAGCTGCTGCTCGCCGGGCGGGTGACGATCAACGGCGAGGTCGTCACCACCGGCGCCAAGGCGCTGGAGGGTGACGAGGTGCGCGTGGACGGCGAGATCGTCAAGGCGCGCATCCTGGCCGCCACACCGTCGGCCAAGAAGGCGGTATACATCGCACTCAACAAGCCGGTGGGCATCACCTGCACCACCGACCACACTGTCGCGGGCAACATCGTCGACTTCGTCGACCACCCGCAGCGCATTTTTCCGATCGGCCGGCTGGACAAGGATTCGGAAGGCCTGATCCTGCTCACCAGCAACGGCGACATCGTCAACGAGATCCTGCGTGCCGAGAATCGCCACGAGAAGGAATACCTGGTGGCAGTGAACAAGGCGGTCACCGACGAATTCCTCGCCGGCATGAGCAAGGGCGTGCGCATCCACGGCCAGATGACCCAGCGCTGCCGCGTGCGGCGCATCGCCAAGTTCGGCTTCGGCATCGTGCTGACCCAGGGGCTGAACCGGCAGATCCGCCTGATGGCGGCGGCGTTCGGCTACCGCGTTACCCAGCTGCGCCGCGTGCGCATCGACAACATCAAGCTGGGCCATCTCAAGCCCGGGCAATGGCGCAACCTGACCGATGCGGAACTGAAGGGGCTGCTGCCGAATCGCACCCAGTGGTGACCGCGCACGGCGACGCGAACTGCCGGACCTGACGCGACATACGCGACGGCCCGCGCGTGGCGGGCCGTCCGACGTGCCCGGGCCAGGGCCCGGAAGGTCGCGGTCAGTGGCAGGTCGTGCAGGCGGGCATGCTCGCCGACATGCCGGTCGCCTGCGCACCGGACCACGGCGCGAGCAGCACGCTGTCGCGCACCGCGAAGGCCGCGTGCACGCGGTCCGCCGGTGGGCGGTGCGACGCCGCGTGGATGGCCTCGCCGGCCATCGCACTGCCGGCCACCGCCGCCAGAACCACCATCAGGGAAAGGGAACGAATCGTCATGACCTGCCATCTCCTCGCCGGTTGAAGGCATCCGCATCGCGGCGTCCGGGCCCATGCGGCCGACCGCCATGCTTCGCCTGGTATCCATGTCCCCCGCCGGCCAGCGTAGCGCCGAACCTGCGGGCTCACCAGCGCGATCGATGCTGCAACGCGTGAGTAAACGTATTCATCCGGACCGGGCCGGCGCCGCGGCCGCCAGCCATGCAGCGGCGCCCCGCCCGGCGCGCCAGCCGCTGGCGAAGCAGGCGGTGAGGAGATAGCCGCCGGTCGGCGCCTCCCAGTCGAGCATCTCGCCCGCGCAGAACGTGCCCGGGCGATCACGCAGCATGAGCGCGCCATCCAGCGCCTCCAGGCGTACGCCGCCGGCGGTGCTGATCGCCTCGGCGACCGGACGCGGGGCGCTCAGGGTCAGCGGCAGCGCCTTGATCCGGCCCGCGAGGCGGGCGGGGTCGGCCAGCGTCATCCGGTCGGCGTGCTCGAACACCAGCGCGCATTTGGCTGCATCCAGTCCGGCGCGACGGCGCAGCCAGTCGCCCGTGCTGTGCTTGCCCCTCGGCGCCGCGAGCCGCGCGGCAAGCACGTCCGGCATGTAGCCCGGGGCCAGGTCGAGGTGGAGCGTCGCGGTGCCGTGCGCGCGGATGCGCCGACGCAGGGCCGGCCCGATCGCATAGACCAGGCTGCCTTCGATCCCGTAGCGGGTGATCACGCACTCGCCCTGGCGCTGGCGCGGCGTGCCGTCATCGTCCTGCCAGTGCGCGATCACGGCTTTCAGCGGAGCACCGGCGAAGCGGCTGGCCAGATGCTCGCTCCAGCGGCACTCGAAGCCGCAGTTGGCCGGCTCCAGCGGCGCGGTGTCCACGCCGGCGGCGGCGAGAAGCGCCATCCAGCGGCCATCCGAACCCAGCTGCGGCCAGCTGCCGCCCCCCAGTGCGAGCACCGTGGCCGCCGGCGCCGCGGCGCGCTCGCCATCCGGCGTGGCAAAGCGCAGGGCGCCGTCGTCGCTCCAGCCGAGCCAGCGGTGATGCATGTGGAAGCGCACGCCTGCGGCGTGCAGGCGACGCACCCAGCGCCGCAGCAGTGGCGCCGCCTTCAGATCCGACGGAAACACCCGGCCGGAGCTGCCGACGAAGGTTTCCACGCCCAGTCCGCGCGCCCAGTCGCGCAGCGCCAGCGCGTCGAACTCGGCCAGCCACCTGCCCACCTCCGGCGCCCGCGCGCCGTAGCGGCCGACGAAATCGGCGAAGGGCTCGCCGTGGGTGAGGTTGAGCCCGCCCTTGCCGGCGAGCAGGAATTTGCGTCCCACCGAGCCCATGGCGTCGTAAAGATCCACCGCCAGCCCGGCTTGGCGAAGCTGCTCGGCGGCCATCAGGCCGGCCGGCCCGCCGCCGACCACGGCGACATGGCGAAGATGTTGCGCATTCATCGAACGATGATCGCATGCCGGTGCCTGCCGCAGGCGCCGGCACGACGGTCAACGAGGTCCTCTCCCGCCGGCGGCGACGCGGCCGGCTCAGCGGTGACCGGTAGCCTCGTGACCTGCCGGACGGGACTCGGCGAGCAGCTCCACCAGATACGACTTCCAGACCGCGGCCCAGGTGTGGGTCCCGTGCCCGTGGGTGGCGCGGCTGGCCGGAATGAGGACGTATCGTGCCTGCGGCATCTTGCGGACCTCGCGCTCGGCGACGCCCAGATAGGGCGGATTGATGAAGTCGTCCTGCGAGTTGACCCACATGACCGCGGCGCGAATGCCGGACAGCCTGGCCGACGGGTCATAGTCGCGCGAGGAGGCCACCTGATACAGCAGATCATCGGCGTCCAGATGCGCGACGATCTTCGGAGTCTGGACCCGCAGATAATCCTGCATCGACGGTCCGCTCGGGAATTCGTCCTGCAGTGCGATCGGCGCACTGCCGGCAATCAGCAGCATGTCGACAGCGGTCCGCAAGCCGGCCTGCGGCTGCGTCGCATAACTGCCGTTGTCCCACTGCGGGTCCTGCCTGATGGCATCCATCAGCATCTGCCGCCACATCCGGTTGCGTCCGCCGATCTCGATGGGCAGGCAGGCCAGCGGCATCAGCGCGTCGACGAAGTCGGGATAGTTCTCGCCCCACATGAACGAGTGCATGCAGCCCATCGACGTACCGGTGACGAGCCGCAGGTGATTGATCTTCAGGCCGTCCACCACCAGGGCGTGCTCGGCCTTGACCATGTCGGTGTAGCCGTAGTGGGGAAACCGCATGCGCAGCCCGTCGCTCGGTTTGGACGAGTCGCCGTGGCCGATGTCATCCGGAAGGATGATGAAATATTTCGAAGCGTCCAGCGGTTGCCCCGGTCCGAACAGCTCACCGGCATAACGCGGGACGAGAAACTGCGCGCCGGATCCGCCGGTTCCGTGCAGGATCAGGACGGCATTGGTGACTTTGCCATCCGGGCCCGTCCGCGGAGATCCCAATGTGCGGTAGTGCAGCCGCAGTTCCGGCAGATGCTCGCCGGTACTGAAGGTGAAATCCCTGATCACGAAATTCCCGGCCACCGGGTGCAGCGAGCGCATCACGGCCAGCTCGGCCCGGCTCGCGTCCTGCGCGTACCCGGCGCACGCCAGCGTGCACAGGACGAGTGAAAGGAACAGCTGTCTCCAGGTCATGATCCCGCTCCTGTCGAGCCCGCCCGCGGGCGGCCGTGAGTGAAGGACGGACAGGCGGCAGGCATGGCCTGCCTGTCCCTCGAAAAGCGGCCCGCCTCCTGCATCGGAGGCGGGCACGCCACCACGCGTCAGAACTTCTGCTGGTAACTCACGTAGATGTAGCGATCGATATCGAGTTCGGGGTCGAATCCGACGGCGCCGTTATAGCCAAGATCCTTGGCCGAGTAGAGCGGCGAGGGCTTCTTGTCGAACACGTTGTTGATGCCGATCGAGAGGGTCGCATTCCAGGGCGCCTTCCAGTAGCCGCTGACGTCGTTGTAGGAAATGGCACCCTTGCGGTTGGCACCCACGCCGAACGGCCAGCTCGGGCTGCGATAGTTCGGCTGGTTGCATTCGAAGCGCGTGTAGCACTCGTCCCTCAGCGCCCCGAAGTAGCGCAGCCGCCACGTGGCACCGAACGACCCGATGCTCCAGCTCGTGGTCAGATTCGCGCGCACCCGGTACTGCGGGATGATGCCGACGCTGTTGACCACGGTCGCGCCCGCACCGCTCTGGGACTGGAACTGCGAGACATAGTTGCTGTCCAGTCGCGACACGAAATTGCCGTAGCGCGTTTCCGGGAAGCGGTAGGACACCGTGAAGTCATAGCCCTTCGTGCTGATGTGACCGAGATTGGCATTGCCGCGGCTCAGCGTGGTGATCTGGCTGGTCGTGGCATCACGGCCGAGCTGGCTGCAGTACTGAGCCGATGAGAACAGGTAGCACTGGTTCACGACGTACTGGGCGCTGATGCTCTGGATCTCGTTGTTGATCCGGATCGAATACCAGTCCAGGGTCAGGTCGAGCCCCGGCACGAAGCTCGGGCTGTAGACCGCACCGAGGGTCCGGGTCACCGCGGTTTCAGGCTTCAGGTTGGCGTTTCCCACGCCGATGAAGGACGGCGTCGCCGACTGCGTTGCGCCGACCGAAGTGATCGGAAGCCCCTGGCGATCGCGCTGCCGGAAGTTGGCGGGCACGCCCTGCGCGGCACAGATGGCGGCCACCGACGCATTCGTCGCGGCGGCGCCGTAGACGCTGTCGCACTGGTCGAGGTAGTGGTCGTACCCCTGGCCGCCGCCGCCGAACAGGTCCTGCAGGGTGGGCGCACGGAAGCCCTCGGCGTAGTTGCCGCGGATCAGCAGGTCCGACACAGGCTTCCACTCGAAGCTGTACTTGTTGTCGGTGGTGCTTCCGAAATTGCTGTAGTGGGAATACCGGCTGGCAAAGTCCACCGACAGGGACTGCACGCCAGGCAGGTCCTTCAGCAGCGGCGCATTGAATTCCACGTACGCCGAGTTCACCCGGTATTTTCCTGTCGTCGAATTCGCCGCGTTGCTGCTGGTGTATCCGGTCTGCGCAAAGCTGTCCGGACGGCTGTAGCCCGACAACTGGCGGGACTCGACCCCGCCGGCGAAGCCGAGCCCGCCGGCGGGCAGGTCGAACAGCGTGCCATTGATGTCGAAGTTGTAGCTCCGGTCCGTCGATCCGAAGGTATCCGTGCTCGGCGCCAGGATGTACGCCAGCTGCTGGGCCGAGATGCCCCCCGGACCGGCAAGAATCGGAACCGGCGTGCATTGACCCAGCTGATAGCTCGGGCCCAGCGGAATGGGGGCGGTGGGCGTACCGCATTGGACCACCCCGTCGGCATTGAGGAAGGACGGGCCCAGCGCCTTCTTCAGGGCAAGCAGGTTCCATTCACCCGTGCCGTGGGTGGTTCCCTGCCCCCGGTTGTAATTGAAGCCCACCGACCAGTCCCATTCGTGTTCGCCGAGCTCGAAATAGCCGTCGATGCTCCCGTCCAGGTGATAGGACTTGTAGTCCTGGCGATAGAACGGAGGAATCTCCGTCATCATCCTGTTCCAGAGCAGGTTGGTGCCCGGGAACGGGTTGTAATAGCTCTGCGCATCCACGTAGACGGGGAAATTGCGCTGCGCGTTGTAGTTGAGCGGATCGCCGGCAATCTGATCGCTCGACTGGCGGTCGGAGTACATGGCGGTCATTTTCGCCGTGACATTGTCTGCAATGTCGTAGGTGGCATGCGTGAAAATCGAGTTCAACTGGGTCGGCATCTGGTACATCTTCTGGGCAGTGAAGTTGTACTGGTCAGCCGGATTGCCGGTATACACGTGGTAATTGGCCGGATCGCGCGGATCGGAACTCTGCGTGGCCGTGTGATTGAGCATCAGGTACTGCCCGGGGTTGGCCGGGCTGTTGTAGATCAGGCCCCATGGACCGGCCTCGAGTGTCCCGTACGGATGATTCGGGCTGTAGGCATATCGGGTGATGTCCCTGGAATTGGTCCAGACGACACCGGTCTTGTTGTAATTGACATTGAAGACGATCGAGCTCTTGTCGGTGCGCGCGCCCGTCGTGAAGCTGTATTGCGTGGTCTGCGCATCGCCGCCCTGGTTCTCCCCGTAATAGGCATTGAATTGCGACCCGTCGAAACGGTCCTTCAGGATGAAATTGATCACGCCGCTGATGGCGTCCGATCCGTAGACGGCGGAGGCACCGTCCTTCAGGACCTCGATGCGCTCGATCAGCGCGGCGGGAATATTCGAAATATCCGTTGCGCCATTGATGCCGGAAATCCAGCGCTTGCCGTTGACCAGCACCAGGACGCGCTGCGAACCGAGATTGCGCATGTTGACGAATGCACCGGATGCGCCGCTCAGGACCGACGACTTGTTTGTCCCGGGCAGGCTCATCATCGTCAACTGCTGGACGATATCTCCGACATTGGTCAATCCGGTTTTCTTGATGTCCTCCTGGGTCATCGAGAAAATCGGTTGCTGGGTTTCAAGATCAACGCTCGGAATGCGCGAACCGGTCACCGTGACCGCTTTCAGGCCGACCACCGGCGCCGGCTTCTGCTTCGCGTCTTTTTGACTGCGGGTCGCGGACGGGTCCGTTTTAGCCGCAGTCGATGACTCCTGCGCAAAGGCCGCAGGGACCGCCGCGGCACCCCAGATCAAACCGATCGCCAAGGCGCTTCTGATGGCGGATGAAAGCAAAGACGTCTTCGTTGCCATAAATCACTCCCCGAGAGTAACAACGTAATTTCTTTCAGGCAGGTGCACGGCGCCCTCCGGTTGGCCCGGTGGGCGTGTGGCAGATGCCTGTTGATTAGGCCAATCCGGCCCGTCGATCGGTTTCGATGAAAACCGAAGTCCCCTGGCGCGCGCGGAACGATTTCACCCGCGGCTTAATCAATTTCTATCACTCGCTCGCGGCGCTTGTCCACGCGACCATCGTCTATGCCAAATCATTGTTTTTATTGGATATCGTTGGTCCACACAGCATGCTTTCCTGCGGGCAGGCCAGAGATCCGCAGAAAGTTCGTGACGCAAGGCTTAATTAAACCGATCCTGCTCCCACCCACTCCAAACCCCTGATTCCAAAGCCGCCTTGCGGCGAGCCAGCCATCATGACCCATCGTGTGCTCGATCGGACGGATCTGAAGATCCTTGAAATCCTTCAACGAAATGGACGACTCTCCAACACGGGCCTGGCCCGACAGGTTTCCCTGTCGCCGAGTGCCTGCCTTGCACGACTCCGGGCGCTTGAACAGGACGGCTTCATCCTCGGCTACCGGGCCCAGCTGGCGCTCGAGGCCGTGCGTGAAGTCATGGTCATCTACGCCGAAGTGACCATGGGCAAGCACGTTTCGACCGTTTTTGCGCACTTTGAAAAGGTTTTGGAGGGAATACCGGAAATCGTTGAAGCGGTTCGCGTCAGCGGGCCATTCGATTATCTTTTGAAAGCCGTCGTTGGCGACATGAATGAGTGGAAGGATATTTCCCAGGGGTTCCTCAACGAGGACAACGGCGTGGCCAAGCTGATGACGCTCGTCGTCATGCAGGAGACCAAGGCACCCGCCCCGCCGCCGCTTCATTCGAAGAAGCCGGGTCACCGGGCCGCCTTGCCGACCAGAAAATAGGCGCACGTCGCCGAGCGCTTCCGAACGCGCTCATCCGGGGCCACGGAGGCGGGATGCCATCGTTCGTGTCCACTCCCACCAGCAGAAGCCCGCGGCATGCCCACATCCCTGATCATCGTCGACGACTTCCTGCAGGACCCGCTCGCGTTGCGCGAAGCGGCGCTGATGCTCGACTACCCTCCCCAGGACGCGATGTTCGCCGGCCGCAACTCGACCCAGCGGCTCGCGATATCCGGACTTGTCGAGGAGGTGTCGCGGCTCGCGGGCGAACCGCTCACCCCGATCGAGCCGATGCATTCGCACGGCAAATGTCGCGCCACGTTCTCGCACGACCAGGGGCGGTCCCGGGTCCACGTGGACCGCTCGCACTGGTCGGGCATTCTCTATCTGAGTCGCGATCAGGACTGCCGCGGCGGCACCGAGATCTACCGGCATCGGCGAACGGGACTGGATCGCTGGCCGGTCACGCCGGGCGAACTGGCCGAGGCGGGCTTTTCGACGCTCGATGAACTACGCCGGGACGTGCTCGAACGGGACAGCAACGATCCGGAGCAGTGGGAGCTGACCATGCAGGTGCCCATGCGGTTCAACCGGCTCCTGCTGATGCGCCCGTGGTTCTGGCACGCGGCCAGCCCCGGCTTCGGGGATTGCCTCGTCAACGGACGACTGGTCTATTTGATGTTCTTCGCCTCTGCGCAGCGTGGAAACCCGCCCGCTTGACGGCACGTGCCGGCTGATCCGGCGCCATCTCGATGATTCACGGAGAAATTGACTATGAGACTCGGTATTGCCTCCCTGGTGTTCGCTGCAGTGATTCCGATCGGGGTCTGCGCCCAGTCCAGCCCGGCGCCCGTGGCCTATCCGCACGAACAACCCGAACTGCACGCGCTGGCCACCGCGCCCAGCGAAGCACGGCTGCACGAAACCATCGCCAGGCTGGTGGGTTTCGGCACCCGGCACACGCTGTCCGACACCCGCTCGGACAAGCGCGGCATCGGCGCGGCCCGGCGCTGGGTGAAATCGCAATTCGAGGCGATCTCGCGCGACTGCGGCGGCTGCCTGGAAGTGGTCACGCCTTCGCAGGTGTTCACCGGCGAGCGGATTCCCAAGCCCACCGAGGTGATGGACGTGGTGGCGATCAAGCGCGGCAGCAGCGATCCGGACCGGGTCATCGTGATGACCGGTCACCTCGACTCGCGCGTCACCGACATCATGAACGCGACCAGTGACGCCCCCGGCGCCAACGACGATGCCTCCGGCGTGGCAGCACTGATGGAAGCGGCACGGCTGCTGTCGAAGCAGCACAACCGCGCCACGCTGGTGTTTGCCGCGCTCTCCGGCGAGGAGCAGGGCCTTTACGGCGGCAAGGTGCTGGCCGACTACGCGGTGGCGCACGGCTGGAAGGTCGAGGCCGACCTCAACAACGACATCGTCGGCAACAGCCGCGGCCAGAACGGGGTGCTGGACAACACCACCGTGCGCGTCTTCAGCGAGGGCACCCGCACCACCGAGACGCCCAGGCAGGCGATGATCCGCAACTATTTCGGCGGCGAGGTGGATTCGCCCTCGCGCAACGTGGCCCGCTACATGGCCTCGATCGCCGACCAGTACCTGCCGGACCTGCGCGTGAAGATGGTCTACCGCACCGACCGCTACGGTCGCGGCGGTGACCAGGTGGAGTTCCTCAAGGCCGGCTACCCGGCGATCCGCGTCAGCGAGGGCCACGAGGACTACACCAGGCAGCACCAGGACCTGCGCACCGAGCACGGCATCCACTATGGCGACACGCTCGATGGCATCGACTTCCGCTACCTCGCGCGCGTCACCGCACTTAACACCGTGACCATGGCGGCGATGGCCAATGCGCCGGCGCCGCCCGAGGGCGTGAAGATCGAGGGCGCGCTGGCCACCGACACGACCGTCAGCTGGAAGAAAGTGCCGGGCGCGGCCGGCTACCGCGTCCACTGGCGCGACACCACCGCGCCGCGCTGGCAGTACGCGCGGGCGGTCGGCGACGTCGACAAGACGGTGATCCGCGACGTGGTGATCGACGACTGGTTCTTCGGCGTGTCGTCGGTCTCGGCCGACGGCTACGAGAGCCCGGTCGTGTTTCCCGGCGCCGCGGGCAGCTTCGACCGGCAACCGCCGCAGCCGGCGGCGAAGTAGCTTCGTCGCCGTCCGGGCGTTGGCTGCCTGCCCAGCGATGGAGCGGCGCCGGTAATCGCCGACCAAAGGCGTCCGCGTGAGGACGCCTTTGGCATGGACCGACAGCGGCAAGTCACGCCAGGTACCCGCCGCTTGCTGTGCGGGCAGGCCGCGATCGGCCGTGCCGGCCGCGGCGCGTCTCAGGTCCCGCGCGGCTTGGCCCGATGGGTGGGCGTGGCGGTCCACGGATCGTCCGGCCAGGGGTGGCGCGGGTAGCGCCCCTTGAGCTCCTTTTTCACCTCGGGATAGGTGCGCTCCCAGAAGCCCTTCAGGTCCTGCGTCATCTGGATCGGCCGGCCGGCCGGCGACAGCAGGTGCAACGTCACCGGCACGCGTCCGCCGCCCACCCGCGGCGTGTCGGCCAGGCCGAACAGCTCCTGCAGCTTCACCGCCAGCACCGGCGGCTGGTCCGGCGCGTACTCGAGCCGTCGATGCTGGCCGCTGGGTGCCAGCCACTGGTCCGGCGCCTGCGCATCGAGCTGCTGGCGCTGGCCGTAGTCGAGCATCGCGGCGAGCGCCTGCGACAGCTCCTCCGGCCCCAGCGCATCCAGCCCGCGCTTGCCCTCGAGGTAGGGCGCGAGCCAGTCCTCCAGCGTCGCCAGCAGCTGCGCCTCGGAGACGTCGGGCAGGCCCAGCTCGGGCATCCAGCCCCGCAGCGCCTGGATGCGCAGGCGCAGGCGGCGCGCGGCGTCGCTCCAAGGCAGGGCCCCAAGGCCACGGCTGCGCACCGCGGCGAGCAGGGCCGGCAGCGCGTCGGCTGGCTGCACCGGCATGCTGCGACGCTCGATCACGATCGCGCCGAAGCGGTACTCCTCGAAGGCCTCCACCGCGCCGCGCGCCTCGTTCCAGCGCAGCACGCGCTCGCGCGCGAAACCGGCGGGAAACTCGGCCTCGAGCACACGCGGGTCGACCGGCGCGGCCGCCAGCACCAGGCTGTCGCGCGCTTCGTGGCGCAGGTCCAGCACGACAAGCCAGGGTTCGCCGAGCAGCGCGGTCTGGTCGTGCAGACGCGCGCCGCGACCGTTGGCCAGGGTGTAGCGCAGCGGGTTGCCCGCATCGCGATGGGCGATGCGGTCGGGATAGGCATGCAGCAGCAGGTCGCCCACCGCGTGGCTGTCCGGCACGCCGCTGGCCGCGGTGCGCACGTCCAGCCGTCGGCGCCAGCCCTTGGCGGCCTGCTCGATCGCCGCCAGCGCGCCGGCATCGGCGCCGGCGTGACTGCCGCCGCCGCGACGGTCGCGCCAGGCGTGCAGCGCGGCCACGCGAGCGCGGAAGTCGTCACTGCGCGCGGACTCGCCGCGCAGCGGCGACCGGGCCTCGGCCAGCGCGAGCAGGTCGGCGACCAGCGCCCGGCGCTCTTCCGGCGCGCGCAGCGCCGCGGCCGCCAGCCGCGGGCTGGCGCCCAGTTCGAGCATCTTCCGGCCCAGTGTGGTGATGCGGCCGTTGGCATCGAGCGCGCCGAGCCCGGCGAGCAGTTCGCGTCCCTGCGCCAGCGCGCCGGCCGGCGGCGGGTCCAGCCACGGCAGGTCGCTGCCGCCGTCGGCGGTGATGCCCCACGCGGCCAGCTCCAGCGCCAGCGCGGAGAGTTCCGCCTGCGCGATCTCGGTGGTGCGCGAGGCTTCGAGCCGCTTGCTCTGCGGCCACAGCCGGTACGCCGTGCCCTCGGCGACGCGGCCGGCGCGACCGGCGCGCTGGTCGGCCGAGGCCTGCGAGATCGCCACCGTCTCCAGCCGGGTGAAGCCGGAATTCGGATCGAACCGCGGCTCGCGCGCCAGGCCACTGTCGACCACCGCGCAGATGCCCGGCAGGGTCACGCTGGACTCGGCCACGTTGGTCGCCAGCACCACGCGACGCGTGCCGGGTTCGGCCATGCCCAGCGCGAGCTGCTGCTCGACCAGCGACAGCTCGCCGTGCAGCGGCACCAGCTCCACCGACGCGTCGAGCGTGTGGTCCAGCACGATTTGCGCGCGGGCGATCTCGCGCCGTCCGGGCAGGAACACCAGCACGTCGCCGGTGTTCTCGGCCAGCGCCTGCCGCACGGTGCGCGCCAGGTGCTGCTCCAGCGTTTCCTGGGCCCGCGCCGGCGGGTGCTCGATGCGCACCGGGAAGCTGCGGCCGGGGCTGCTGATCCGCGGCGCATCCAGCCACTGCGCGATGCGCTCGCCGTCCAGCGTGGCCGACATCACCAACAGGCGAAGGTCCGGCCGCAACGTGCCCTGCACGTCCAGTGCCAGCGCCGCGCCGAGGTCGCCGGCGAGATGGCGCTCGTGGAACTCGTCGAAGATGATCGCGCCGATGCCGGCGAGCTCGGGGTCGTCCTGGATCAGCCGGGTCAGGATGCCCTCGGTGACCACCTCGATCCGCGTCGCCGCACTGGTGCGCGACTCGAAGCGGATGGCATAGCCGACCGTCTGCCCCACCGGCTCGCCCAGCTGCTGCGCCATGAACTGAGCGGCGGCCCGTGCGGCGATGCGGCGCGGCTCCAGCATGAGGATCTTCCGCCCCTCCAGCCACGGTGCGTCGAGCAGCGCCAGCGGCACCTGGGTGGTCTTGCCGGCGCCGGGCGGCGCCTCCAGCACGAGGCGCGGATGCGCGGTGAGCGCATCGCGGATCCCGGGCAGCAGCGGGGTGATCGGAAAGGCGGGGGGCGGCGCGCTCATCCGGCGCATTGTAAGGCGCACCGGCGGAGCCACCGCCGGTGCGCCGGTTGCATCACTTCGCCGGGGCGGCCCGCAGCGGCGCCAGCGACTCGAACTTCTGCTGGTACTCGTCGGTGATCGCACGGGCATCGCTGCTGTTGGTGATCACCCGCGGCGTGATCAGCACGATCAGCTCGGTGCGGTTGTGCGTGCGGCTGGTGGTACCGAACAACCGGCCGAGCAGCGGGATGCGGTTGAGGCCCGGCACGCCGGCGTCGGTATTGCCCTCGTCCTGCTGGATCAGGCCGCCGAGCAGCACGGTCTGTCCGCTCTGCACCGCCACCTGGGTCGAGAATTCCCGTTGCGAGATGGTCGGATTGCCATTCACCAGCTGCGCGCTGCGATCGACCTGGCTGACCTGCTGACCGACATTGAGATAGACCAGGCCGCCGGGATTCACCCGCGGCTGCACGTTGAGGATCACGCCGGTGGACAGGTACTGCGCCTCGCTGTACGGGGTACCCACGCCCGAGTTCAGGGTGATGCTGGTGGTGTTGATCGGTACCTGGCTGCCCACCTGGATGTGCGCCACCTGGTTGTTCAGCACCACCATCGACGGCGCCGACAACGTCTTGGTATTGCCGCTGGTCTCCATCGCGTGCAGCGCCACCTGCAGGTTGGAGTTGACGAAGGAGTAGAACAGCGCGTCACCGGCGACGCCGTTGCTCGGCACGTAGGCGTTGCCGCCGATGCCCAGCGCGCCCTGGCGCGGGTTGTTCGGGTTGCCCGGGGTGAAGCTGCCGTCGGCATTCTGGGTGCCGCCGGCCAGGCCCTGCAGGTACCACTGCACGCCGAACTTGAAGTCGCCGGACAGGTTCACCTCGAGGATGCGGGTCTCGATCTGCACCTGCAGCGGCACGGTATCGAGGCGCTGGATCGCGTCCTGGATCTCCGCCCACTGCGATGGACGCGCACGCACCAGCAGCTGGTTGTTGGCGTCGACCGAGCTGATCCGGATGCTGCCGTCGCCGGAGCTGTACTCCTGGTCGCCGGCCCCGCCGCTGGCGCCGCCGCCCGCGTTGATCAGCGCACCGCCGGTGCCGCCCTGCCCGGACGCGCCGCCACCGGTGCCGCCCAGGCCCGTCGTGCCACCCGGTCCGCCGCCGAATCCGCCGCCGCGCGCGCTGCCGCCGGCGCCGAAGCCACCGCCGGTGCTGCCGAAGCTGCCTGCGGTGCTGCCCATCGACTTGCCGCCCACGCCCCCGGTATTGCCGAGGGTGGCGCCGGTCAGGCCGGGGCCGACCTCGCCACCGGCGCTGCCGCCACCTCCGCCGGCGTTGTCGGTGTAGATCTGCGCCAGGTAGTGGGCCAGGTCCGAGGCCTTGATGTTGCGCACGTCATAGACGTAGAGCTGCGGCTCGTTGCCACCGCCGCGGTCGATGCGGTGGATCCAGTCGCCGACCTCGCGCAGGTAGTCCGGCTGGGTGGAGATCACCACCAGCGCGTTGGTGCGCTCGATCGGGATGAAGCGCAGCATGCCGGCCAGCGGCGTGTTGCCGTCCTTGCCGAACAGGCTGTCGAGCTTGGGCATCAGGTCGGTGACGCTGGCGTGCTCGAGCGAGAACACGCCCACCGACATGCCGCGCAGCCAGTCCACGTCGAAGGTCCGGACGGTGCGGGCGTAGTTGGCCAGCTCCTGCGGCGTGCCGGATAGCACCAGCAGGTTGCGTGCCGGATCGACCAGCAGCACCGAGTCGGCCCGCGCGAACGGCTTGATCAGCTTCTGCATCTCCACCGCGCTGATGTAGTGCAGCGGGAACAGCCGCGCCTGCAGGCCACCGGCCGGCGCGCTGGCGCCCAGGCCCGGCACCAGGTTGCCGGCGGCGGCGTCCTTGGCCGGCATCACCACGTAGCCACCGGCGTTGCTGACCAGCGCGTTGCCGGTCCACGACAGCAGCATCTCCAGGATCGGCAGCGCCTGGCTGGAATCGACCGGCTCGGCGGTGGCGAAGGAGATGTTCCCCTGCACGCCCGGCGCGATGGTGTAGTTCTTCTTCAGCAGGTCGCCGAGCACCGCCTTCACCACGGCCTGCACCGGCTGGTTCTCGAAGTTGAAGGTGACCGCGCCGTCGCCCTTGGCCGCCGGGCGCGGCGTGGCCAGCGCGGTGGGATGGATGAACCGGCCGGTGCCGGTGCGCAGCTCCGGCTTGACCTCGGCCGGGGTGTCGGCGCCCAGCCGGTTGGCCAGCGGCAGCGGCGCGGGCACCGGCTTCTCGGTGCCGGCCATCGCCTCGCGCTGCAGCGCGCCGTCGTCCGGCGGCGGCGGCATCGTGGCGCAGCCGGCCAGCCAGACCACGCTGGCCAGTGCGGCCGCGCGGATCATCGGGTGCTTCAGCATGCGGAACATCAATGGTCTCCTTGCCGGGACGAGGCTGCCTGCTCGGCCCGGCGTTTCTGGATGATGGCGTTGAGCTGGCGAAGCCGCTCGGCCTGCAACTGCGCTTCGGTCGGGTGCCCGCGCTGGGCCCGGCCGGCGCCCGGCGGGGTCAGTCCCATCCGCGGCGACGGCGTGGCGGTCGCCGGGAACGGCGCGGCGCCGGGCTGCTGGCGCATCTCGGCAGCCCCCGGGGCGTTGTCCGGCGCTACCGGGGTCTTGTCGAACGGAGCGCCGGCCGGGAGCTTGAGCTCGACGCGCCCTTCCGGACCATCGAACACGGCCGCGCGCGGCTGCACCTCGACCAGGGTCCAGCGACCGTCCGGGGTGGTCTTGCCTTCGACGATCTGCAGGTCGCGATGGTGGGTCTTGTCCTGCGCCAGCACCATGCGCAGGCGCGGTGTGAGGATCACGCCGGTGAGGGCGAGGTCACCGACCGCACCATCGTCGCCGGACTGCGCACCGGGACGGCGGTCCGGGCGGAACAGCGGCCGCTGCCACACGGTGGCGAAGCGGTCCAGCGGCTGCGGCGGCGGCAGCGCGGCGCCGTGTCCGGTCGGCGGCAACGGCGCTGGCGCGCGCGGCGCACGCCAGCGCACGCCCTGCCCGAGGCCGAGCATCAGGGCGACCAGTACCGCGCCGAACGCGGCGGCGGCGAGTACCAGCATCGGCGTCAGCCGGCGTTGCGTGGCGGCCCTCATGGCGCGGATCCCGGCGTGGTGCCGGCGCCGCTGCCGGGATGGGCGGGGCGCACGTAGCCGGTGAGCGTGAACTGCACCTCCAGCGGTGCCGCGGAGTTCTGCTGGGTGACCACCGGGTTGCGGAAGATGCTCAGATCACCGACGAACAGGTACGGCGTGCCCTGCTCCAGGTCGTTCAGCACCGCGGCCAGCGGCTCGATGTCGCAGCGAAGGCTGATGCTCACGGCCGCCTTGCGGTAAGGCTCGCCGTCTTCACCCTGCGGCTCCGGCAGGGGCATCTTCTGGGTGACCTCGCAGCCGCCGTTGCGCCGGTGCGCGCCGGTCACGTCGACCACCCGCTGCATCAGACCGGCGGTGGCGGCGTTGGGGTCGGACTCGGGCAGGAACGCGCTGCTCGCCGCCTGCCCGGCGCCCATCGCCGCCAGGCGCTTCTGCAGCTCCGGCTTCTGCGCGATGGCGGCGGCGTAGCGGCTCTGCGTGTCGCGCAGGTCGCGCATCTGCGCATTGATCGACTGCAGCGGCGCCACGAACCACCAGTGCAGCAGCGCGAAATAGGCGATCACCAGCACCACCAGCAGCAGGCCGATCGCCGCCAGCCGGCTGTCGCGAGGCTTCATCACCAGCCGGCTCACGGGGTGGCTCCCGATGCGGAAGGCGCCGGCGTGGCGGGGCTGCGCACGTTGGCGACAAGGTAGAAGCGCTCCTTGCCGGTGGTCGGATCGGCCTGGATCGAACCCTGGAAGCCGACGTCGCGGATCAGCGGGTCGTCCTTCAGCGCGTCGACCAGCCTGGCCGCCTGCGTCGCCTGGCCCTGGAAGCCGAGGTGGCCATTGCTGTCGATGCTGAAACGCTCCAGCCAGGCGCTGTCGGGCAGGCGGCGGGTGAGCTCGTCCAGCAGCGCCAGCACCGGCACGGTGTCCTTCTTCTTGCGCGCGAGGAAGCCGGCCGCGCCGGCGTTGTCCTGCAGTTGCTGGCGCAGCAGGGCGACCTGCTGCGCGTCGGCGTGCATGGCGTCGACCTGGGCCTGCATCGCGAGCAGCGCCACGCGACGGTTGTGCAGCCACTGGCCGAGCACCAGCACGACCAGTGCAAGGCAGGCCGCGGCCAGCGACAGGTTGAGGCGCGCGCGCGGGTTGACCCGGCGCGGACGCTGCGCGGGCGCCAGCAGGTTGGCGCCCAGGCGGGCGTCGCCGTCGCGCAGGTCGACCGCGTCGATGCGGATGCGCAGCGCGGCGAGCCGCTCGAGCAGCGGATCGAGCGTGGCGCGCGGCAGCGCGATCAGCTCCACCGCGAAGCGACCCTCGCCGACCGGGCGCGCCAGCTCGCGCACGTCGGTCGCCACCTGATCGGCGCGAAACGGGGTCTGCCGGTCGATCTCGAAGCCGATCACCTGGGCCAGGTTGTCGCGCGCGGCCAGCGGCAGCGCCAGCGTGCGACGCAGGGCGGTCTCGGCAGGCAGGCACAGCGCCAGCCGCAGGTCCTGCGGATCGACCGTGGCCAATGCCTGGCGCAGAGCCTGCTGCTGGATCGCCGGATCGTCGCTGTCGGCCCACTGCGCCAGCACGCTCGCCGCACCGGCGCGACGCACGCTCCACTGGCCGTCGCGATGTTCGAGCAGGTGCCAGTCGGCACCCCCGGCCAGTGCCTGGCGCAGCCGGGCCGGCAGCATGGCGCGCAGCTCGCCGCCCCACCACGCCAGCATCGCGGGCAGCGGCGATCCGCGCCAGGCGCGCCGCGCGCGCTCCAGCAACGGCCGCAGCGACTGCATTGCGGTAGTCATTCCCCGTCTCCCTCCTGCCAGCGCAATACCGCGTAAGGCTGCGCGCCGGCCCCGATCCCGCGCAGTCGGACCGTTGCCCGCACCACGGCCCGGGTGCCGTCGGGGAGCGTCGCCTGCGAACGGATACTATGCGTTACACCGGCACCGGACGCCATCGCGGTGGCTGGATCCAGCGCCGTGCGCGCATCCTCGGCCTGCTGGATGCGCGCCGGGTCCATGCCCGGGATCGCCGCCAGCGCGAGCGGCGGCGCGGTAGCCGGATTGGGCGCGTCGCGGCCGGACCACAGCGTGACCTGCGAGGCGACCGCCCGGTAGACCGCGGGTGGCATGCCGAGCACCATGCGCAGCTCCTCGATGCTGGCAAACGGTCCGTGCCGCGGCATGTAGTCCAGCCCCGCCGCGGCATAGGCGGCATCGGCCGGGTTCGGTCCCACCGCATCGCCGAAGCTGCGCCACGCCACCACCCGCGCGGCGAGCTGCTGGGCGGCCTGCACGTCCATCCCGGCGGCCTTGAACAGCCCGGCCAGCACCGCCGGCGAGGCGGCGTTGAGGTCCACCTTGCCGCTCTCGTCGATCACCTCGACCTGCACGGTGGCCGCACCGAACGGGAAGGTGTACGGCCGGCCGTCGGGGATCCAGCGGCTCTCGACCCGTGGATCCTGCAGCGCGTAGACGGCACGCGCGATGCCCGCCTCGGCCGCGTAGTGGGCCTGGGTGTGGGCGAACGCATAGCGCGCCTGCAAGGCCTCGGTGCGCGCCATCAGCGCGTAACCGCCGAGCAGCACGGCGAGCAGGGTGCAGGCCCACAGCACCACCAGCAGCGCCACGCCGCGCTGCCGCGCCGGGGCATGAATCGCGCGCATCATCGCGCCCCCGCCGCGCGCATGCGCAACAGCGGCCCCTGCAGCATCAGCCCGCTGCTCGGGTCGATGCGCAGCGGCATGGTCAGTTCCGGCCAGGGCGTGGTGCCCTCCGGGATCAGCTCGATGCGCACCAGTTGCGGCATCAGGCGGCCGTCAGGCCAGGTGTCCTGCCAGTCCCCGACCCGTCCCTGCGCGTCCACGCCGCGGTACTGGAACCGGCCCGTCTTCACGTGATCGAGCAGCAGCTGCGGCTTGCCCAGCGGCCGCGGCGGCTTGCCGTCCGGCGGCAGCAGCGCCAGCTGCAGCTGCAGCTGCTTGCCGCCGTGGTGATCGTCCACCAGCGACAGCTTCAGCAGCTGCGGACCGAGCTTGTCGAGGTAGCCCGGCAGCGGGGCGACGAAGCGCATCGCGTCGGCCTTGCCGTCGAAGAACAGCGCGTCGCCGTTCGCATCGTGGCCGATGGGCGCCACCATCGCCTGGGCCACTTCGCGCCGCAGCAGCTGCTGGGTCGAGCGCACCTGATCGAGTCGCTCGACCGCCACCGTGCCCGAGCGCACGCCGCGGGTGGCGGTGCGGATGCCGGAGTACACGCCGAGCAGCAGCACGCTCAGCAGCACCAGCGCCAGCAGGACTTCGAGCAGGCTGAAGCCGCGCACGCGCCTCATTGTCCGCCTCCGCCGGGATTCGCCGGCACGCCGGCACGCAGCGTGCTGAAGTGCGCCTGTTGCTCGTGGTTGCCGTCGCGCCAGTGCACGTCGAGATCCAGCCGGTAGAGTTGCAGCGGCGGATTGGCGACCGGCTTGCCCTCGGGATTCCAGGGCGTCACCTGCAGCTGCCAGCCGAAACGCTTGTCGAAGCGGCCGGTGCGGGTGCCGGCCGCCAGCGGCGCGGTGACGAAGGCGCTGTCCAGCAGGCTGCGCGCCCACATCGCCGCCTCGCTGCGCTGCGCTGCGCGCTGGGTCAGCGCGATCGCGCCGCCGGCCACGCGCATCAGCGCGGTGAACGCGATCGCCAGCAGCAGCAGCGCCGCGATCACCTCGATCAGGCTGAAGCCCCGCGAGCGGCGATGCGCGTTCATGACGGCGTCTTGCCGGGCTGGACCACGCTGACCGCGCCGGTCAGCCAGCCCACGTTGACCTGCCAGCGGCGCTGGCCCTGCTGCAGGGTGATATGCCCGCCGGTGGAGCTGCCGTCGGGAAAGAAGCGGATGCGCCCGATCGTGGGCGACACCTGGTCTTCCTTCGCACTGGTGATGCTGACCTGCATGCCCTTCGGCAGTGCGCGCGCGCGGCCGTCGGCGCCGCGGTAGCTGCCGGCGCGGATGTCCAGGTCGAAGTGCTGCTCCTTGCCTTTCACGATCGCCTGCGCACGGGTGGCGCGCAGCGTGGCGGCAAGCTCACCGCTGGCGGCACTGACGCGCGCGCTGGACAGCCCCTGCGAGACCGACAGCGACACCGCCGCCGCCGCGATGCCGATCAGCAGGATCACCGCCAGCATCTCGAGCAGCGTGAAGCCCCGCGCGGCGGACGCTTTCGGCAGGTGGCGGGAGCGGAGCATGGTCAACGGGTTCGGCCGCGCGGGCGACGCTTACTGCCAGTTGCCCACGTCCTTGCTGAACCCGTCACCACCGGGCTGGCCATCCTGGCCGTAGAACACGAGATCGAAGCTGCCGTGCTCGCCCGGGTACTTGTAGCCGAAGGCGTGGCCCCAGGGATCCTTCAGGTCCGACGGCTTGGCGTATGGACCCTGCCAGTTCGATGCGTTGGCCGGCTTGGTCACCAGGTCCTCCAGCTGGCGCGGCGGCGTGCCGTTGTCCAGCGCGTAGTTCTCGATTTTCTGGCCCAGCGTGACGAGCTGCGCCTTGCCCGCGCCGTACTTGCCCTTGTCGACGTTCTTGCCGACCTGGGTGACCACCACGGCGCCGATGATGCCGATCAGCACGATCACCGCGAGCATCTCGAGCAGGGTGAAGCCGGCGCTGCGGCGCGCGGCGCGGAGGGACCTGGACTGCATGGACTTACCTCTCGTCATGGAACGTTCGGGAACAGGCTCTCGGACACCGCCGATCACTGGATGTTGCTGGTGAGGCTGAGCAGCGGCAGCAGGATCGCCGCCATGATGATCGCCACCAGCACGGTCATCACGATGGTCAGCGCCGGCACCAGCGCGGCGAGCAGGCGGTCGATCGCGCGGCGGCTCTCCAGTTCGAAGGTGTCGGCCACCTTCAGCAGCATGGTGTCGAGCTGGCCGGCCTCCTCGCCCACCTGCACCATCTGCAGCGCCAGCCGCGGGAAGCGCTGCGACTGCGCCAGCGCGAAGCCGAGGCCCGCGCCGCCCTTGACCTGCTCGGCGGCGGTGGCCAGCGCCGCGTCCAGCGCGCGGTTGGACGTGACCTGGCGGGCGATGGTCAGCGAGGACAGCAGCGGCACGCCGTTCTTCAGCAGCGTGCCCAGCGTGCGCGCGATGCGCGCGGTCTCCACCTTGACCAGCAGCGGCCCGACCACCCGCCGCTGCAGCAGCTTCGCGTGCGCGGCCAGCCTCGCGTCCGGATCACGCAGCTGCGCGCGGCGCACGAACACCGCCCCGGCGATCAGCAGCGCGATCAGCCACCACCATCCCTGGATCAGGTTGCCCAGCGCGAGCACGGCACGGGTGATCAGCGGGATCGGCACCTGCATGTCCTGGAAGATCGGCACGAACTGCGGCACCACGTAGGCCAGCAGCAGCACCAGCGAGCCGAGCACGCCGACCATCAGGAACGCCGGGTAGATCAGTGCATTGACGATGCTGCCCCGCAGCTGCTGCGCGCGCTCCAGGTAATCGGCCAGGCGGCGCAGCGTCTCCTCCAGCGAACCGCCCGCCTCGCCCGCGCGCACCAGCGAGACGTACAGCTTGGGGAACACGCCGTGCTCTTCGTCGAGCGCCTGCGACAGCGTGCTGCCGCCGCGCACGCGGTCGCGCACGCGTTCGATCAGCTTCTTCGCCCGCTCGCCCTCGGGCAGCTCCAGCAGGATGCCGAGCGCGCGGTCCAGCGGCTGGCCGGCACCGAGCAGGGTCGCCAGCTGGTGGGTGAACTGGGCCAGCTGGTCGCCGGAGAACGGCCCGCGCGCGAACAGCGCGGCGAACGAGCCGCCGCTGCCGCCGGCGTCGGCCAGGGCCGCTTCCAGCGGGGTGTGGCCCTGGTCCTGCAGGCGGGCGATCACGTCCTCGACCGACGCCGCCTCCATCTGGCCCTGCAGCATGTCGCCGGCGTCGCTGACCGCGCGGTAGCGGAACTGCGCCACGTCAGCCTTCCTGCGTCACGCGCAGGACCTCTTCCAGCGTGGTCACGCCGGCCACCGCCTTGGCGATGCCGTCCTCGTACATGGTGCGCATGCCCTCGGCGCGGGCGGCGCGCTCGATCTCGCCGGCATCGGCGCGCTGCATGATCAGCCGGCGCAGCGGG
This sequence comes from Lysobacteraceae bacterium, assembly GCA_018970895.1. Lineage (GTDB taxonomy): Bacteria > Pseudomonadota > Gammaproteobacteria > Xanthomonadales > Rhodanobacteraceae > Dyella_A. Next base: position 55,305 of record JAGWVM010000005.1, read on the forward strand.
TCGGTCATCACCAGGAATTCCATGATCGCGCGACGACCGCGGTAGCCGGTGGGGTTGGACGCGCTGGCGCCGGGCTTCCACAGCCGGATCGGCCGCTCGCTGGTGTACTTCTCCAGTTCGAACTCGGCGATCACCTCGGGCGAGGGCTCGTACGGGATCGCCGTCTCCGGATCGAGCCGGCGCACCAGTCGCTGCGCCAGGATGCCGTTGACGGTGGAGCCGAGCAGGTAGTCCTCCACGCCCATGTCGAGCAGGCGGGTGACGCCGCCGGCCGCCGAGTTGGTGTGCAGGGTGGAGAGCACCAGGTGGCCGGTCAGCGCGGACTGGATCGCGATGCGGCAGGTCTCCAGGTCGCGCATCTCGCCGATCATGATCACGTCCGGGTCCTGGCGCATGATCGAGCGCAGCGCGCCGGAGAAATCCAGCCCGATCTGCGGCTTCACCTGGATCTGGTTGATGCCCTCGAGCTGGTATTCGACCGGGTCCTCGACGGTGATGATCTTCACGTCGGGCGTATTGATGCGCGACAGCGCGGTGTACAGCGTGGTGGTCTTGCCCGAACCGGTCGGTCCGGTCACCAGCAGGATGCCGTGCGGGCGCTGCAGCACCTCGACGAAGCGCTGCTCGAACGCGTCGGTGAAGCCCAGCGAGGCGAAGTCGAACACCACCGATTCGCGGTCCAGGATGCGCATCACCACCGATTCGCCGAAGCTGGTCGGCACGGTGGACACGCGCAGGTCCAGCTCCTTGCCCTGCACGCGCAGCTGGATGCGGCCGTCCTGCGG